>DASTAE010000308.1:0-7299 GCA_035712985.1 Actinospica sp. | reverse complement strand
CGAGGACGTGTGGGTCCACGTCTGATTCGCCCCGCCACTGCAGTCCCAGATCTGCTGCTGGGTGCCGCCCGTCGTCGAGGAGTTCGGGTCGTCGAGGCACTTGCCGGCGCCTACGGCGTGCAGCGCGCCGGTGCTGCCGCCGCCCGTCGAGCCGCCGAACGAGTAGCCCGCCGCGGCGATGCTGGCCTGGACCGCCGCCTCGGTGGCGTCGGACGGGTATCCGGCGGTGACGGCGCCCTCGAAGAAGTACCCGACCCCGTTGTTGCTGTTGTCGCCGCCCGTGCCCAGCAGGATCGAGGAGTCGGTCTTCATCGGCGAATAGCCGTTGGGCAGCGGGCCGGAGAAGCCGGTGGTCAAGCCGCCGCTGTCGGCGTTCGCGTACTTGAGGGTGAAGTTGCTCGTGCCGTTGTTCTTCTCCATCGCGGTCACGAAGGGGAAGTTCACGCCGGTGTAGCCCGACTGGTTCGGGCCGGTGTTCGAGCTGTACATGCCGTTCTCGAGGTCGGCCTCGACCCACGGGCCGCTGCCGGAGCAGCCGCCGAACCAGCAGGCCGTGCCCCACTCGATCGCGTTCATCGTCGCGTTCCCGGTGTCGGTGTGCGAGTTCTCACCGCTGCCGTAGTCGAAGCAGCAGTACTGGTCGACGGAGTTCGACGAGGTGACCATGTACACGCCCTCGGGCGCGGAGCCGGTCGGCACGCCCTTGGCGTTGTCCACGCGGTAGCCCACGCCGCCGGTGACCTTGACGCCGTAGGCCGGCTGGCCGCCGACCGTCAGCGGCAGCGCCATCGCGTTCGCGCCCACGTCGGCGCCGTTCGGCCCGGGGCCCTTCCAGAAGCCGCCCCAGGAGATCGGCAGGTCGTTGTGATTCGCGGTCTGGTCGTAGATCTTGGTGATGGTGCACGTGGTGCCCGCGCAGAACGAGACCTGCGGCGCGGTCGCGGCCACCCCGCCGGCCGCCGTCAGGCCGATGTTCAGGGAGCTGCCGTCCGAGGACCGCTGGATCTGGTACAGCGGTCCGTCGTAGGCTGCGAACAAGGCGCGGGTGGTGCTGTGCGCGGTCTCGCACGGCGTGCCGCCCGCGGCGTAGAGGTCGCACGGAAGCGCCGAGGCGGCCCTGGCGCTCGGCGCGTTCGCGGTCGAGATCGACAGGGCGATCAGCGCCGCGAACAGGATGGTGGCGAGCAGGCCGGCTCGCCGTCGGATCGTGATGGGTGTCAGTGGCATGAAGCCCTCCGTCGTCGCAGATGCTTCGTGATCAATCGGGGGAAAGCTTCAGACTCATCGTCCCCCGGCGGGAACGGGTCCGAGGCGGGTAAGCGATTCAGCTCATTGAATCGATCGGGATCGTAGGGCCGGGTCCCGAGTCGGTCAATCGCCGGAGGCGCGCAGCGGGATCGCTTCTGGAGCGCGCGTGAAATTTTCAGAATCAGTCACACCTATCCGGCCAGCTCGACCGGTCCAGGCGGCCCCGATCGGCGTTCGCCGGCCTTGACGCCCCGTCCGACCGGGAGTTTCCTGCGTCTAGACCCACACCCACAAAAGTCGTACACATCCGGCACGTCTTTCCCCTGGGAAGAAGGGCTCTGACGATGACGTCACACCCACTCCGCCGCGCGCTGCCCGCGAGGGCAGCGCTGGTGGCGGCCCTGGCGCTGGCCGGTCTCGGCGCCGCTCCCGCCGTTTCGCAGGCTGCCACGACGACCACCCTCTACGCCGCGCCGGCCGGCAGCGGCACCGCCTGCAGTTCATCAGCACCCTGCTCGCTGTCGCAGGCTAAGACCTCCGTCGAGGCGATCGACGGGAACATGAGCGGCGGCATCGTCGTGCAGCTCGCCGGCGGCACCTACCGGCTCTCGGCCCCGCTGGCCTTCGGCGCCGCGGACTCGGGCAGCAACGGAAACACGATCACCTGGCAGGCCGCGCCCGGCGCGAGCCCGGTCATCTCCGGCGGCCAGCAGGTCACCGGCTGGACGCTGCACGACTCGGCGAACAACATCTACGCCGCGGCGGTGCCCACCGGCGTCGACTCCCGGCAGCTGTACGTGGACGGCGCCCTGGCCCCGCGCGCCTCGATCTCGATCAACCGCAGCGACGTGTCGATGACGAGCACCGGCATGACGATCCAGAACTCCGCGCTGGACTACCTGGCGACACTGCCGGAGCAGAGCCGGATCGAGCTGGAGAGCCAGAACTCCTTCACCGACCGGTACGCCCCGGTCCAGTCGATCAGCGGCACCGCGATCACGATGCAGCAGCCCGCGTGGGACAACAACAACTGGGGCTACGACACGCTCGCGAGCCCGTTCGCCGGCGGCCAGCTCTTCCTGGAGAACGCGTACTCGTTCCTGAAGAACGCGGGCCAGTGGTACCTCGACCCGCAGGCCGGGGAGCTGTACTACAAGGCGCCCTCCGGCTGGAACCCGGCGAGCCACGACGTCGAGCTGCCGCGGCTGACCTCGCTGCTGCAGATCTCCGGCAGCTACAGCGCCCCCGCCCACAACCTCGCCTTCCAGGGCCTCGCCTTCGAGCACACCACCTGGCTTACGCCGAGCACCGACATCGGGTACGCCGACCAGCAGTCCGGCACGTTCCTCGCACAGACCTACCAGCAGCCCTCGAACTTCCTCAGCTCCTGCCAGTCCGGCTGCCAGCTGTTCGAGGCCACCCGCAACTCGTGGAACGAGGCCCCCGCCGCGGTGCAGGTCTCGGCGGCCTCGAACATCGCCTTCAGCGGCGACACGTTCACCCACCTCGGCGAGATCGGCCTGGGCATCGGCCAGGACAACGACGCGGTCGCCTCCGGCACCGGCCTCGGCGCGTCCGCCGTCACGGCCGACCACAACACGTTCACCGACGATTCGGGCTCCGGCATCGTGGTCGGCGGCGTCGAGCCCAATGCCCACCACCCGTCGAACACGGCGATGACCGACCAGAACATCACCCTGACGAACAACCTGGTCAGCGGCGTGGCCGAGGACTATAAAGACATGGCGGGGATTCTCTCCACCTACGTCACGCACGCCGACATCGAGCACAACGAGGTGACGAACCTCCCGTACGACGGCATCGACGTCGGCTGGGGCTGGGGTATGAACGACCCGGGCGGCAGCCAGGACTACGTCAACCGCGGCACCTACAACTACCAGCCGATCTACACCACGCCGACCACGCTCAAGAACACCGTGGTCTCCTACAACCTGGTGCACGGCACGAAGAAGCTCTTCCACGACGGGGGCAGCATCTACAACCTGTCCGCCAACCCCGGCGCCGTGATCGACAACAACTACATCTACGACAACCAGCACACTGTCGGGCTCTACCTCGACGAGGGTTCGCGCTACCTGACTCTGTCGAACAACGTCGTGCAGGACACCGGCGTCTGGGCGTTCACCAACGCCAACGCGAACAACAACACCGACGACAGCACGTTCTCGAACAACTGGTACAACGGCGGCGCCACGAACGTCGCCACGGGCTCGCCGCACAACAATGTGCTGAGCAATAACATCCAGGTCAGCGGCACCAATTGGCCGTCCGGCGCCCAGCAGGTCATCTCGCAGGCCGGAGTCGGCGGCTCCAGCGGCGGCGGTACCGGCGGCGGTTCGGGTGAGCTGCATGCTGTGGGTGCGGGTAAGTGTCTGGACGATCCGAACTCGTCGACGACGGCCGGTACTCAGCTGCAGATCTGGGACTGCGGTGGCGGGGCGAATCAGACGTGGACCCACACGTCTTCGAACGGTCTCAGCGTGGCGGTCGGCGGTTCGACGTTCTGCCTGGACGCGAACGCGAAGGGCACCACCAACGGCACGAAGGTGATCATCTGGTCGTGCAACGGCCAGAGCAACCAGCAGTGGACCATCAACTCCAACGGCACGATCACCGGAGTCCAGTCAGGACTCTGTCTCGACGTGACCGGAGCATCCACCGCCAACGGCGCCCTCGCCGAACTGTGGACCTGCAACGGCCAGAGCAACCAGCAATGGAGCCTCAGCTGAAAGCTTTCAAGCGGAATCGGCCGATTCGGGGAATCGATTCGCCCCCTTACTGCTGATCCGCGATCCTGTCAGAGGGCTGTTGACGGCCCTCTGGTCCGGCCCTAGCATCCCGGTCGAACCGCTTGGGCGAATCGATTCGCGCAATCGGTTCGACCGGGTGCGGCCGTCCCGCCGCCCCCTCGCGTCGCCCCGATGCCGTGGCCCGCAACCGCAGGAGGACCTCCCATGCGCACGCGATACCGATCCGCACGACGACTGGTGCTCGCCGCCCTGGCCGCGGCCCTCGCCCTGGCCCTGACCGGCCTGGCGCCGGGCGCCGGCCACGCCGCCGCCGCGGCGGGGGAGTCGCTCAGCGTCGACCTGTCCGCCACCCGCGGGGCCTCGACCGGCGTCGGCGAGGGATTCCTGTACGGCATCAGCTCGGACGGCACGCAGCCCGGCGACCAGTACCTGCAGCCGCTGAACATCACCGCCTTCCGCGGCGGCGGCTGGTTCTCCGGCGGCTGGGTCAAGGACGACTACACCTTCGGCTCGGCGACGCAGGCCGACATCAACTCCATCGTCGCCGAGGCCAAGCGGCTGACCCAGGCCCCGTACCACGCGCAGTACCAGATGCTGCTCAGCGACCTGTACGGCCTCAACGGCGGTCAGCCCTCGAACACGACGTACCCGTGCGACAACGGCAACTGCTCGAACTGGGTCACCTTCATCGACGACACCGTGGGCGCCTTGCAGGCCACCGGTCTGAAGTTCGCCTACGACATCTTCAACGAGCCGGACATCTCCATCTTCTGGCCGCGCGGCGTGGACACGACGCAGTACTTCCAGATGTGGGACACCGCCTACAAGGAGATCCGCCGCATCGCCCCGAACGCGCAGATCGTCGGCCCGGACTTCGCCTACACCCCGCAGCGCAACCAGAGCGAGTGGCAGACCTGGCTCGCGCACGTCAAGAGCGCGGGAACGGTGCCTGACATGATCACCAACCACGACGAGGGAGACGTCGACGACCCGGTCACCGTCTCGCAGGCGATCGACTCCGACGTGTCCGCGGCGGGCATCGCACAGGTGCCGCTGTCGGCCAACGAGTACCAGCCGGCGGACCGGCAGACGGCCGGCGTCACCGCCTGGTACCTCGCCCGCTTCGCGCAGTCCGGATACACCAACGCGATGCGCGGCAACTGGGTCTGCTGCGTCACCCCGAACCTGACGGGCGTGCTCACGCAGGTGAACGGCACCTGGGAGCCGACCGGCAACTGGTGGGCGATGCGCGACTACGCGGACATGACCGGAACCCTCGTCGGCACCTCCGGCCAGGTGGGCAGCACGGCGATCTCCGCCTCGGAGGACAGCTCGGCCAAGCGCGCCGTGGCCATCGTCGGCGACTCCAACGGGTACACCGGCGCCGCGTCGGTCACCTTCAGCGGACTCTCGGCCGTTCCCTGGCTCGCCGGCTCCGGCTCGGTGAACGTGACGGTCCAGCGGATCCCCGACCAGGCGCCGCTGACCGCGCCGCTCACCGTCTACAGCCAGAGCGTGAGCGCCTCCGGCGGTTCGATCACCGTGCCGTTCACCTTCCAGGCCACGCACGACGCCTTCGCGGTCTACCTGACCCCGGCCGGCGCCTCGACCGGATACCCGACCGGCTACCACCAGCTGGTCGTCGGCAGTGACAGCCTGTGCGCCGACGTCTACGGCGATTCGGGCAGCGCGGGCGCCGTGATCGACCAGTGGACGTGCAACGGCCAGACCAACCAGCAGTTCCAGTTCGTGCCGGCCTCCGGCGGCTACGGCGAACTGCAGGCCGAGAACTCCGGTGAGTTCGTCACTGTCGCGAACGGCTCCACGGCCCAGGGCACCGCGGACATCGTCCAGGAGCCGACGAGCGGCGCGGCGGCCGCCCTGTGGCAGCCGCTCCAGCAGTCCGACGGCAGTTACGAGTTCCGCAATCAGAACAGCGGGCTGTGCCTGGACGTCTACCGCGCGGTCACCACCCTCGGCCAGCAGCTCGATCAGTGGCCGTGCAAGAACGCGCCGGGAACGAACCAGGATTTCACTCCCCGCTGACGGCGCGGGTTCGGCGCGGTGGCGGCCGGGCGCATAGCCCGAGCCGCTACCGCGCCGCGTACGCCATACTTCTCGTGAGGTCAGGAACGAGGAGGTGGCTGGCTGGTGGACGGCACGTCCGAGCCGACGACGGCAGAGCAGGCGCGCGACGAGCGGGAGGCAGCGCTCGAGCCCGCGGCGTATCGGCCCGGCTACGAGGTGGCCGCCGAGCAGATCCTGCGGCTGATCGTCGAGTCGGAGCTGGCGCCGGGCGACCGGATGCCCACCGAGAACGAGCTGGCCGGGCGGCTCGGCACCAGTCGGACCGTGGTCCGCGAGGCGGTCAAGATCCTCTCGGCGCTCGGCCGGATCAGCGCGCAGAAGGGCCGCGGCCTGTTCGTGGCGGACGACGGGGGCATGCTCGGCTCCGCGCGCTGGGGCGGCTTCTTCCTGCCGACCGATCTCGACCACGTCTACATGCTCTTCGAGTTCCGCCGGGTGCAGGAGGTGGCGGCCAGCCGCCTGGCCGCCGACCGCGCCACCCCCGGCGAGCTGCGGGTCATCAGGTCCGCCGCGCAGTTGTGCGACGAGGCGTACCGCACCGGGGAGATCGCGCTGTTCGATCGCGGAGACGACGAGTTCCACCTCGGCATCGCCGCCGCCGCGCACAACCCCTTCCTCATCACCGCCGTGCGCGAGGCGCGCCGCCTGCAGCGCCAGTCCAGCACCATCGGCCTGCGCGGCACCCTGGGCGGCCACGCCGAGGGCGCGCTCGCCGAGCACGAGGCGATCTACCAGGCGATCCTCGACGGAGACGCCGAAAGGGCGGCCGAGGCGGCGGCCGCCCATCTGGACAACACGCTCGAGGACTACCGGCGCGAGATCCAGCGCCGGGTCTTCGGCTGAAGACGGACCTGCCGGAGCGGTGGGTGCCCGCTCCGGCAGGAGGTGGAGTTCGGAAGGACGCTAGCCGAGTTTCCATTGCTGGTTGCTCTGGCCGTTGCAGGTCCAGAGTTGGGCGAGGGCGCCGTTGGCGGTGGAGGCCCCGGTCACGTCGAGGCAGAGTCCTGATTGGACTCCGGTGATCGTGCCGTTGGAGTTGATGGTCCACTGTTGGTTGGTCTGGCCGTTGCAGGACCAGATGATGACCTTGGTGCCGTTGGTGGTGCCCTTCGCGTTCGCGTCCAGGCAGAAGGTGGATCCGCCGACGGTCAGGCTGAGCGCGTTCGAGGACGTGTGGGTCCAGATCTGATTC
>DASTAE010000307.1:0-36069 GCA_035712985.1 Actinospica sp. | reverse complement strand
CGGCGGATCCCGACGCGGGGCTGCCGACCGGCACGCAGCTCAAGGCCGATCTGCTGAGCACGGGCATTCCCAGCGGCTACGCGCTCGACGGCAGCGGCAGCGTGGACAGCGGCTCGGAGTACCAGCCGCCGACCGCCACCTCGACCGCGGGAACCGGGTGCGCGGGCCTGGAGGGGACGAGCTGGATCAACATCGCCGACCACGGCTCGGTCTCGTTCGCCCAGAACGACTACATCGACAAGGACACGTCCGAGGAGTTCGCGCAGGAGATCGACGCGTTCGAGGGCACGACGGCGCAGGACGTGATGACGGCGCTGGCCGGGATCACGGCCAAGTGCGCGTCGTTCACGGACACGCAGACCAGCAGCACGGTCAAGGTCTCGGTCGCCACCAGCGCGTCTCCCGGCGACGGAGCGGTCGTGATCACGCTGTCCGACGCGAAGTGGGCGAGCCCCACCACGCTGGAGGCGGTCCGGGTCGGTCACTCGGTGATCACCGTCCTCAGCACGGCGAACTCCGGCAGCGCCGCGTTCGCGAAGTCGAGCGCCGCGCAGATCGCCGCGAATGTCACCGCGGCCGGGAACAAGTAGTCCGCGCGGACGTGCTGTGGCTCGGCACGGGGGGCCGGGCCACAGCGGCCGGCAGCCGGGGGTGTTCGGGTGCGCGGAATCGTCAGCCGAACTCGGCGCGCCGCTTGAGCTCGTCGGCGAAGCGGCTCCAGGTCTCCGAGAAGCGTTCGGCCAGCTCGATGACGGCGTCCGCCCGGTGCGCGGGCACGACGTCGGCCAGGTCCGACCACTGCGCCGGATCGACGGGCTGGGTGACCAGCAGGCGAAGCAGACCCCTGCCCTGCTCGTTGAGCCTGAGCGCGGGGTCGGCGGCCAGCATTCTGACCACGGAGCTCGGCACGGGTCCGGTGGAGGGGACCGGAGCCGTCGGCTTCGCGTCGAGCAGTTCGCGGCGCAGGGCGTGGGCGCGGCCCACGGAGATCCCGGCGGTTCTGGCCAGTTCGCGGACGCTCGCGGAGGGATTGCGGGCCAGCGCCTCGCGTACGGCGCACCTGGTGTCGCCGGCGTTGGTGAGTCGGTGGGAGCGGCCGTCGAGGCCGATTCGGTGGCCGTTCGCGTCGGAGGGGCCGACGGCGCGTCGGCGCAGGGCTCCGACCGTGTTCGGCGAGAGACCCGCGGTCTTCGCGATCATCCGGTCCGACCACTGCGGGTGCGTCCCGAGGATCCTGCGCGCGGCGGCTCGGCGATCCTCCAACGACAGCGGCAGACCGTGGCGCGAATTCGCCTGCACGGCACGGATGAACATCTCGGCCTCGTCGCAGTCGACGAGCTCGACCGCGATCGCCGTGTCGCCGCGCAGAATCGCGGCATGGACCCGGTGGACGCCGTCGATCACGCGCAGCGTGCGCCGATGCACGAGCACGGGCGGCAGTTCCGTGGAGGCGAGTCGCGCCAGCGTGGACACGTGCTGCTTGTCGATCCCGTCGAGCCGCGGTGAGCCGGACAGATCGAGCCGTGCTACGGGTAGTTCGAGACGAGCGGAAGCGGATTGCATCACCCTCGAAACGCTCGCTGACCTGCGGCATATCCATCTAACATCGACCCAACACGGGTCGCATACGATGTGCGCATGCGTTTCGGCTTGCTCGGCCCCGTCACGGTTCTGCTCGACGCGGAAGACGCGCCTGTGCGGGTCGAGCAGCGCATGCCCGAGATCCTGCTCTCCGCGCTACTGCTCAACGCCGGGAAGCCCGTGCCGACGGCCAAGCTGACCGCGGCGCTGTGGGGATACGACCCGCCGCCCTCGGCCGCCTCGTCGCTCTACAACCACGTGGCACGGTTGCGGCGTCTCCTCGGCGCGGAAGGCGCCGGGCGAATACGGAACGCGTCGGTCGGCTACGTCATCGATGTCGGGCCGGACGAGCTGGATGCCACCGAGTTCGCCACCCTGTGCACGAAGGCGACCCGGCTGCGCGAAGCCGGGTCCTGGGCGAGCGCCTCCGAGACGTACGCCGCGGCGCTCTCGCTGTGGCGCGGGGAGCCCGTCGAAGGGGTCTCCGGGCTCGACGAGTGGGAAGCCCACATCCAGGAGCTGCGCGAAATGCGCCTCCAGGCCTTGGACGCGCGCATCGACTGCGACCTGCGTCTCGGACGGCACAAGCAGACGATCGCCGAACTGCAGGCGCTTGCGCTCGAACATCCTCTGCACGAGCCGTTCCACCAGCAGTTGATGCTCGCGCTCTATCGCAGCGGTCGGCAGACCGATGCGCTCAACGCCTACCAGAAACTGCGCCAATCGCTCTCGCGTGAGCTCGGGATCGACCCTTCACCGCCGGTTCAGCGCGTGCACGAGGCCATCCTCGGCGGGGAAGTGCAAGGCGACTCGGTCGAAGTCGTGATTCCCGCGGAAGTCGTGATTCCCGCGGTGGCTCCGACCCAGGTCCCGGCCCTCGTGCCGGCCGAAAACCGCTACGCCAGGCAGACCTTCGCCGCGAAGCTCGCGCGCGTCCTGGTGCGCATCGCCTTTTGGCTGTTCGTCATGGTCACCTTGTTCTTCGCCTCGGTGGCGATCTACATGCCCTTCGACCACGATCCCGCCGACGGCGTCTCGATCGGCGTCGTCATCTTCTTCTGGTGCTTCGTGCTCGGCGCCTGCGTGCTGCCCACCTTCCTGCTCGGCCGCAGGGTCTACCGCTACCGGAAGGCGATCACTCACCGTCTCAGCAGCTGAGAGGCTGTGGTAACCCGGTCGGTGGCGCGCCCGCGCGCGGCTAGGATGGAGGCTGAATGGTGTTCTACGAGGAGGCGATCCGCGCCAGTGGACGAGTTCAGCGCTCTTGGTTCCGAAGCCCTGCGAAGCCTGCGTGAGGAGCTGCGCGAAGAGTACGCGCGCTTCCAGGATCAGGGGCTGAAACTCGATCTGACGCGGGGGAAGCCGTCTGCGGATCAGCTGGACTTCTCCGACGAGCTGCTGACGCTCCCGGGCGCCGGGCAGTTCAAGGCGGCGGACGGCACCGACTGCCGGAACTACGGCGGCCTGAACGGGCTCACCGAGCTGCGCGAGATCTTCAGCCCGCTGCTCCAGGTGCCCGTCGAGCAGCTGATCGCGAGCGACAACTCGAGCCTCTCGCTGATGCACGACCTGGTGATGCACGCGATGCTGTTCGCGCTGCCCGGCGGCGACACGCGCTGGGTCGACGTGGAGCGCCCGGCGTTCCTGTGCCCGGTCCCCGGCTACGACCGGCACTTCTCGATCTGCCAGAAGTTCGGCATCGACATGATCCCGATCGAGCCGGCCGAGGACGGCCGGCTGGACATCGACGAGGTCGAGCGCCTCGCCGCCTCGGACCCGCGGATCAAGGGCCTGTGGTTCGTGCCGAAGTACGGCAACCCCACCGGAGCCACCGTCTCCGACCAGCACGCCGAGCGGCTCGCGTCGATGAGCACCGCGGCCGCGGACTTCCGGATCTTCTGGGACGACGCGTACAGCGTGCACCACCTGACGGACCGCCAGGCGGTCGTCGCGCCGATCCTGCGGCTGTGCGCCGAGGCCGGGAACCCGGACCGGGTGTACGTGTTCGGCTCCACCTCGAAGATCACCTTCGCCGGCGCCGGGGTCTCCTTCCTCGGCACCTCCCCGGCGAACCTGCAGTGGTACCTCGGGCACATCGCCAAGCGGACGATCGGCCCGGACAAGGTGAACCACCTGCGGCACGCGCGCTTCTTCCAGGACACCGACGGCGTCCGGAAGCTGATGGAGCGGCACCGCGACAACCTGGCGCCGAAGTTCGCCAAGGTGCAGGAGATCCTGGCCAAGGAGCTCGGCGGCGCGGGGATCGCGAGCTGGACCGAGGCCCTCGGCGGCTACTTCGTCAGCCTGGACGTGCTCGACGGCACGGCCTCCGAGGTGATCCGGCTGGCCAAGGAGGCGGGCATCGCGCTCACGCCTGCCGGCTCGACCTACCCCTATGGCAAGGACCCGCGGGACCGCAACATCCGGCTCGCCCCCTCGTTCCCGCCGGTCGCGGACGTGGACGCGGCGATGCGCGGCGTGGTGCTCTGCGTGAAGCTGGCCGCGGTGGAGAAGCTGCTGCAGGACTAGGCGAAAGACGCATCGGGGCCGGGCCACGCCGTGTGGCCCGGCCCCGATCCGCTCCCGAGCTCAGTCCTCGGCCGGCTCGCCGCGGCCGTTCGCCTCGTCGACACGCTCCTCGGTCCACATGTCGTCGTGGTTGTTGTGCATGCGCTGCCACATCATCGCCCCGGCGCCGATCGCGGCTCCCGCGGCGGTGGCCGCGGCGACCAGACGCCACTTCAGATGGCGTTCCCTGGCCCGCTCCATCTCCGCGCCGCGCAGCGCAGCGGCGGCGAGCATCGCCCGTTTGCCCGCCTCGGGCAGGTAGTCGCTGCGCATGCGATGCGACATATCAGCGGCCCGATTCGACATGTCGACCGCCATCGGGACGGCGACGTCGCGGGTGTGCGCGAGCCGCGGGCCGAGTTCCTGGCGCACGGTCGCGTACCGGTCACGTAGGAACGGCTGTGCCTGCTCCATCAGTGCGGTGGTCTTGCTCACAGCGGTACCTCCTCAGGTCACTTGTGGCCTAGTGCCCCGGTATGACTGCCGTATTCGCTGATTAAGCCGTTCAGTGCCGGTACGGCCGGCGCCCGGATCGCCAGGACACAGAACGGCAACCAACCCGGCGCCTCGCGCCCTTGGTCAACAGGCCCGTGGGAGAATGAACGACGCACCTGTTAACGGAAGAGAGGGCCCGTCATGGCCGAAGAGACCTATGCCGTGCTGAAGACGAACCTCGGCGACATCACCATCCAGCTGTTCCCGAACCACGCGCCGAAGACCGTGCGCAACTTCGTGGAGCTGGCCGAGGGCACGCGCGAGTACACCGACCCCCGCACGCAGAAGCCGGGCAGCGGACCGTACTACGACGGCACGATCTTCCACCGGATCATCTCCGGCTTCATGATCCAGGGCGGGGACCCGCTGGGCGAGGGCTTCGGCGGCCCGGGCTACGCCTTCGACGACGAGATCCACCCGGACCTGCGCTTCGACAAGAAGTACCTGCTGGCCATGGCGAACGCGGGCGTCCGCGGCGGCCACGGCACCAACGGCTCGCAGTTCTTCATCACCGTCTCCACGCCGGCGCACCTGAACGGCAAGCACACCATCTTCGGCGAGGTGGCGGACGAGGCCAGCAAGAAGGTCGTGGACGCGATCGCGACCGTGCCGACCGGCCGGGCCGACCGTCCGCTGGAGGACGTCGTCCTGCAGTCGGTCGTGATCGAGCGCCGCTAGGCGCCAGCCTTGGGGCCCCGGTCCCGCCGGTTCGCGACGAGCCGGCGGCGGGCCGGGGCCCAGACCCGCACAGGGGAGGATCGCCGCAGTGAGCAGCACACCCTCGGACGAGCGGCCGCCCACGGCGGTCGGCGAGCCCCGCGAGCAGTCGCCCGCGGGCGCTCCCGTGTGCTTCCGGCACCCGGAGCGGGAGACCTACCTGCGCTGCCACCGCTGCGAGCGCTCCATCTGCACGGACTGCATGATCCCCGCCGCGGTCGGCCACCAGTGCCCCGAGTGCGTGCGCGGCGGGGCGAAGACGGTGCGTCAGGCCCGCACCGTCGCCGGCGGCCGGGTGCACTCCCGGCAGGGCGTGGTCACGATCGGGCTGATCGCCGCCTGCGTGGTGATGTACGGCCTGCAGCAGTTGATCGGCGAGGCCTTCACCACCCGGATGGAGCTGCTGGGGATCGCCGGCGCCTCCTCGGCCACCCCGAGCGCGGTGAACATAGGAGTGGCGAACGGCGAGTGGTACCGCCTGGTCACCTCGATGTTCGTGCACGAGAGCCCGGCGCACATCGCGCTCAACATGCTCTCGCTGTGGTGGATCGGCGTGCCGGTGGAGTCACGGCTCGGCCGGCTGCGCTACCTGCTGACCTACCTGGTCTGCGGGATCGGCGCCTCGGCGGTGTCCTTCGCCTTCATGGGGCGCTACGACGGCGCCTCGCTCGGCGCCTCCGGCGCCATCTTCGGCCTGCTCGGCGTGCTCGCGGTGCTGGCCTACCGGGAGCGGCTGGACATGCGGCCGATCCTGATCGTGATCGCCGTGAACCTCGTCTACGGCTTCAGCGTGGCCGGGATCGACTGGCATGCGCACCTCGGCGGCCTCGGCTGCGGAGTGCTGCTCGGGCTGGCCTTCGCCTACGCCCCGCGGCCCGGCCAGGCCACGGCCTGGTACCGCAATCCGCAGAACCTGGTGCCGCTCGGCGCCGGGCTCGCCGTGCTCGTGCTCACCGCGGTGCTTGTCGGGGTGCACTCGAGCACGCTGCAGAACTCGGCGCTCGCGGCGTCGCTCGCCGCCCTGATCCGCTGAGCCCCGCGGCGTCCGAGGGGCGAGACGGGATCGGGACAGTGTCACAACTTGTCCACAGGCTTCGAGTTATCCACAGATACCCCGCCGTCTCCTCCACAGGTTTTCCACACTGTGGAAAAGGGGCTCGAGTCTGTGGATAACCTGCTCGTCGAATCTCTGGTTCAGCGCCAGCGGGTCGAGATCGCGAAGCCGCCGGCGATGAAGCCGAAGCCGATCACGACGTTCCACGCGCCCAGCGTGTTCACCCAGCTGATGTTCGAGGCCAGGTAGTACAGCACCATCCAGCCCAGGCCGATGACGAAGAACGCGACCATGAACCGGGGTACCCAGGCCGAGGACTCGAGCTTGATCTTCTGCGGCTTCGGCTCGGTGGGCGGGGTGTATGCCGCCTTGTCCCGGGTCTTCGACTTCGGCACGGAACTCTCCACGTCATGAGGTCATTGGACGACTGGTTGTCGCTGGTACAGCGTAGCCGGGCACGCTGCTCTAGGACAGTCCGCATTATCCGACCGGGACCTGAGAACGCCATGGGAGGCCCCGGCGTGTCGGGCGCGCCGCCGTCAGCGGGCTGTGGGAGGTTCGCTGTGCGTCACGCTCCCGGAGCGGAAAAGTTATCCACAGCCGGGTGTGGACTGTGCGGAGAGGAGCCCTGTGTGTACGGCTTGATCTGGCGCCACCTGCCCGGCGCCCTGTGGATGAAGCTGCTGTGTGCGGTCGTCCTCGTTTCCCTGCTGGTCGTCTTACTGTTCGGCTGGGTTTTCCCGTGGGTCGAGCCGTATCTGCCGTTCTCCAGCAGCGGAACGATGGGGAACAACTAGGCCGAACGGCCCGCGAGGGTCGGCGCGAGGCCGACCGCGGCCTCGCGCGCGCCCGGATCGCCGCACACGGCGAGCCAGTTGGCCAGCATCCGGTGGCCGCCGTCGGTGAGCACCGACTCCGGATGGAACTGCACCGCCTCGATGGGCAGTTCGCGGTGCCGCACGCCCATGATGACCGCCTCGCCGGCGTGCGCGGTGACGACGAGCTCCTCGGGCACGGTCGCCGGATCGATCGCCAGCGAGTGGTACCGGGTCGCGGTGAACGGATTCGCCAGGCCCTCGAAGACACCGAGCCCGTCGTGCGTCACCTCGCTGGTCTTGCCGTGCATCAGCTCCGGGGCCCGGCCGACCGTCGCGCCGAAGGCCACGCCGATCGACTGCAGCCCGAGGCAGACCCCGAACAGCGGCTGACGGGTCGTCGCGCAGTGCCGGACCATCTCGACGCACACGCCCGCCTGCTCCGGCGTACCGGGGCCGGGCGAGAGGAGCACGCCGTCGAAGCCGTCCGCGTCGTCCACCGACACGGTGTCGTTCCGCCTGACCTCGCACTCCGCACCGAGCTGGTACAGGTACTGCACGAGGTTGTAGACGAACGAGTCGTAGTTGTCCACAACGAGGATGCGGGCCATCGGATCAGCCGTTGTTTCCGCCGTTGAGGCCCGAGATGAACCCGCCGGTGTTGTCGGTCGAGGTGGGCGTCGCGGTCGAGGACGGGGTGGTCGTGGTGGTGGTCGCGCCGGCCCCGCTGGAGCAGGTGATCGTGATCGAGGTCCCCTTGTTCACCGTCTGGTTCGGCTGCGGGTTCGTGGTGATCACGGTCTGCGCCGCGAAGGACGGGTTCGCCTCGTAGGTGAACTGGCTGACCACGTTCAGGCCCAGGCTGGTCAGCTCCGAGTCGGCGGCGCTGCAGCCCTTGCCGACCACGTCGCTCGGCACGGTCACGGTGCCGGGGCCGCCCGAGATCACCACGACCAGCGGGGTGGTGACCGGAACGGTCTTGCCGAGCAGCGAGTTGCCGTTCGCGTCCTGGATGTCGATCGCGTTGCCGCTGGTCACCGTGGAGCTCGTCTCGGACTTCGACTGCACGTTCGTGAAGCCGTTGGACTGCAGCGTCGAGACCGTCGTGCTGCCGAGGCTGTTGGAGACCGAGGCCGGCAGGATCCGCTGCACCGGGCCGGAGGAGACGCAGTAGGTGACCGCCTGGCCGAGGGTCGCCGAGGCGCCTGAGACCGGGTTCTGCGAGATGATCTGGCCGCTGGCGATCGAGTTGCTCGAGGACGAGGTGCCGCCGGTGGGGCAGTCCGCGTTGCCGAGCTTGTACCCGGCGTTCTTGAGCGTGGTCTGCGCCTGCGTCAGGGTCTGGCCGGTGATCGTCGGCACGGTGCCCGTGGTCGCGCTGCTGCCGGCGAAGACCGTCTTGAAGACGAAGACCGCGAGCACGACGAGGATGACGACGACCACGCTGAGCACGATCCAGCCGGTCTTGTCCTTGCCCTTGCCGCGGGGGGCCGGCTGGTTCCCCGCCCGGCGCGAGCGGGGCACCTCGTCCTCGGGCGCCTCCTGCTCGTACTCGGAGCCCTGGTAGGCGGTCGGCTCGTAGCGGGTCTGCGCCGCGGCCGAGCCGTAGCCCGCGCCGCCGCCGTAGCCGCGGCCGCCCGGCTGGGCCAGCACCGAGGTCGGGGCGGCCGCCGCGCCGAAGCCCGCGGCCACGGTCGGGGCCGCGGCCACCGGGCGGCCGTCCAACGCGCGCTCGAGGTCGGCGCGCATGTCGTCGGCGGACTGGTAGCGCTCGTCCGGATGCTTGGCGAGGGCCTTCATCACGATCGCGTCGACCACCGGGGGAACCTCGGGGTCGTAGTAGGAGGGCGGGTTCGCCTGCTCCCGCACATGCTGATAGGCCACCGCGACCGGGGAGTCGCCGATGAACGGCGGCCGACCGGTGAGCAGTTCGTAGAGCAGGCAGCCGGTGGAGTAGAGGTCGCTGCGCGCGTCCACCTGCTCGCCCTTGGCCTGCTCCGGCGAGAGGTACTGCGCGGTGCCGATGACCGCGGCGGTCTGCGTCATGGTCATGCCGGCGTCGCCCATCGCGCGGGCGATGCCGAAGTCCATCACCTTGACCGCGCCGCCGCGGGTGAGCATCACGTTCGCGGGCTTGATGTCCCGGTGCACGATGCCGTTGCGGTGGGAGTAGTCCAGGGCCTGCAGCACGCCGCCGGTGATCTCCAGGGAGCGCTCGGGCAGCAGCTTGCGCCCGGAGTGCAGCAGATCGCGCAGCGTGGAGCCGTCCACGTACTCCATGACGATGAACGGCAGCGAGATCCCGCCGATGAAGTCCTCGCCGGTGTCGTACACCGCGACGATGGCGGGGTGGTTGAGCGACGCGGCCGACTGGGCCTCGCGGCGGAACCGGGCCTGGAAGGTCGCGTCCCTGGCCATGTCCGCGCGCAGCGTCTTGACGGCCACGGCCCGGCCCAGGCGGATGTCCCTGGCCATGTAGACCTCGGCCATACCACCCCGGCCCAGGACCGCGCCGAGCTCGTACCTGTTTCCCAGGCGACGCGGCTCTTCCATCATTCAGCCCTTCCCCGGCCGGTACCGGCCATTCCTGCCATCGGGCGAAGTGTACCGGTGACGGGCGGAGCCTGCGGAAGCCTGCCGCCCCCGGTCCGCCCGACCACGCTGCCTCGCCTGTTCGGTTGGCGCTGCTGTTATCCGATCACGGCCTTGATCACCGCCGCCGCGATCGGTCCCGCCAGGCTGTTGCCGAACGCGTCGCTCGGCTGCACGTTGTTGTCCGCGACCATGACGGCCACGGCGACCTGGGGGTTGTTCGCCGGAGCATAGGCCACCATCCACGCCACGGGGTTCTGACCGGTGCCGCGCTCGGCGGTGCCGGTCTTCGCCGCTACTGAGACGCCGAGATTCTGCAAGCTGGTTGCGGTCCCGTTCGTGACCACGTCCTGCATCATGGTCGACAGCTCGCCCGCCACGGAGCTCGAGACCGGGGTCGAGAAGGTCGTCGGCGAGGCGCTCGCGATGACGTTCCCGCTCGTGTCCAGCTCCTTGGCGATCAGGTACGGGGCCTCGATCGTGCCGCCGTTCGCGACCGCCGAGGCCATCATCGCGCCCTCGAGCGGGGTCATCGTCACGTCGAACTGGCCGATCGAGGACTGCGCGAGCTGCGCCTGGCTCAGGTTCGAGGGGAAGACCGAGGTCGAGGTGGCCATCGGGACGGTCGGGCCGGTCTTGTTGAAGCCGAAGGACTGCGCCATCGACTGCATGTTGGAGGCGCCGACCTGCATGCCGACGTAGCCGTAGACCGTGTTGCAGGACTGCGCGAACGCGTCCATCAGCACGGCGCTGTTGCAGGTCTCGCCGCCCGAGTTGGAGATCGTCGAGGTGGACTGCGGCAGCGTCAGCGTCTGCAGCGGGGCGCCGGCGATCGAGGTGGTCGGCGTGATCGTCTGGCCGTTGATCCCGTTGGTGAGCGCCGCCGCCGAAGTGATGATCTTGAAGGTGGAGCCGGGCGGGTAGGTCTGGTTCAGCGCCCGGTCCAGCTTCGGCTGCAGCGAGTTGTTGGCCAGCTGGGTCGCGTACTTGTTCTGAACGGACGCGCTGCCCGAGGCGAGCTGGTTCGGGTCGTAGCTCGGCGCCGAGACCAGGGCCAGGATGGCGCCGGTCTTCGGGTTGATAGCGGCCACCGCGCCCTCGCCGACGGAGCTCAGCTCACTGGTCAGCGCCTGGTACGCGGCGTCCTGGGCCTTCGCGTCGATCGTGGTCACGACCGAGCCGCCGGCCTGGTTCTTGCCCTCGGCCTTGCGCAGGAAGTTCTGCGTGGCCAGCCGGGTGTCCTTGCCGTTGAGCAGCGTGTTCTCGTACTGCTCGAGGCTCGAGGTGCCGTAGTTCGAGGAGAAGTAGCCGGTCACCGGCGCGTACTCGGCGCCGTTCGAGTAGACCCGCTGGTACTTCATCGTCGTGCTGGTGGTGGCCTTCGAGGTGGCCACGTTCGTCGAGCCGACGACGATGTTCCCGCGCTGCACCTCGTAGTTGTAGATCGTGTTGCGGTAGTTGTCCGCGTGAGCCGAGTAGGAGCTCGCCTTCACGACCTGGATCCAGTTGCCTTCCAGGAAGAGCGCGGCGAAAAGGGCGAAGCAGAAGATCGCCACTTTCTTGATCGGTCGGTTCACGTTCGTACCGCCTCGTTCTGGCCGTAGCCACGGCCTGTGTCGTTACGTCCTGGGACCCCCCGAGGGTCGAGCAGGCTCGGCGGAGCGGTCAGCGGGAGCGCCGGAGGCAGCGGCCGGCGGGCCGCGTCGGAGATCCGCAGCAGCAGCGCCACCAGGATCCAGTTGGCCAGCAGGGCCGAACCGCCCGCCGCCAGGAAGGGCATCGGCAGGCCGGTCAGCGGGATCACCCGCATCACGCCGCCGGCCGTGATGAACACCTGCAGGGCGAAGACGACCGCGAGGCCGGCGGCGAAGAGCTTGCCGAACGGGTCGCGGACGAGCAGCGCGGTCTTCAGGCCGCGCGCGACGAACAGCGCGTAGGCGATCAGCAGGGCGGAGAGCCCGACCAGGCCGAGCTCCTCGCCGATGGTGTCCATGATGTAGTCGGCGTTGTTGGCGAAGCCGACCAGGGTCGGGTAGCCCTGGTTCAGGCCCGTGCCGAACAGGCCGCCGTTGGCGAAGGCGTACAGCGACTGCGCGGTCTGCCGCGAGTTGCCGGACACCGAGCCGAAGGGGTTGAGCCAGGAGTTGAAGCGCGCCTGCACGTGCGAGAAGAGCATCGCGACCAGCGCCGCGCCGCCGACGAAGCTGAGCAGGCCGAAGATCAGCCAGCTGGCCCGCTCCGTGGCCAGGTAGAGCATGATCACGAAGGCGCCGAAGAACATCAGCGAGACGCCGAGGTCGGTCTCCCGGATCAGCACCAGCATCGCGAATGCCCACATGACCACCAGCGGGCCCATGTCCCGGCCGCGCGGGATGTAGACGCCGAGCACCTTGCGGCTGGCCAGCGCGAGGGTGTCCCGCTTGGCGTGCAGGTAGGCGGCGAAGAAGCTGACCATGAGCAGCTTGCCGAACTCGGCGGGCTGGATCGACAGGCCGGCGAACTTGATCCAGCTGCGTGCGCCGTTGACCTCGGACATCGAGGCGGGCAGCACCGCGGGCAGCGCGATCAGGATCAGGCCGGCCAGCGCCGAGACGTATGCGTAGCGCTGCAGGATCCGGTGGTCGCGCAGGAAGAAGAGGATCGCGACCAGCACGACGACGCCGATCACGGTGAACATCGACTGCTGTCCGGCGGCCCCGGCCTTCGGCGCGAGCTTGTTCGCGATGTTGTACGGATCGAGCCGGGAGATCACCACGAGCCCTAGGCCGTTGATCATCGCGGCCAGCGGCAGCAGCAGCGGATCGGCGTAGGGGGCGAGCCAGCGCACCGCCATGTGCGCGGCCAGCAGCACGGCCGCGAACAGCAGGCCGATGGTCCAATAGTTCGCCGGGAGCCTGGCGGCCGTGCCGGCCAGGCCGACGTTGGCGTAGGCGAACATGCCCACCACCCACGCGCCGGCGAGCAGCACGAGCTCGGCGTTGCGCCGCTTCGGAATCTCCGGATCGGCCGGGGGCTGCGTGACCGCGCCTCCGGCCGGACTGGCGGCCATCGACATCGCGTTCCTGTCCTGTCCCTGTCGCTGCGGTGGCGCCGGATCAGCCGGCGTTCCCCGGGCACTCGGCCGTAAGTTGGCCCAAAACGGTGCTACCGGAGCTTACCGAGCTCGACGGCGACACGCTCGGCGCGGGCGTCACGGTGGGGGAGGTCGAAGGGGTCGCGCTCGTCGAGGGGTGGGCACTCGAGGAGGCGGAGGCCTTGCCGGCGGCGGTGTCTGACGCCTTGCCGGTGGCCTTGGCGGTGGAGGTCACGGTGCTGTGCGGAGTGCCGCTGACGGTGGGTGAGGCCGGGGTGGTGGGGGCGGTGCTGCTGGGGGTGGCCGAGGGCGTCGCCGCTATCGCCTCGCAGGCGCTCTCGTACATGGAGAGGGTGGCGACGATGGACTTCGCGTCGGTGAGGCTGGTCGCGGTTATCGAGCCGTCGACGCGCGTCCGTTCGCTGGTCGGCAACCCGGCGACGACCACCGTCGCACTGGTGTAGACGTGCGAGAGTTTTATCCCGGCGACCGAGTAGTCGACGCCCTGGAAGATCGCCACATGCCCGGAGCCGTCGGCCCCCACGTAGTACTGCTGCTGCGTGTAGTAGTAGCCGCCCGCGGCCGCGCCGGCGAGCAGCACCAGGCAGGTCCCGCCGATGATCGCCGGCCTGACCCACCGTTTGCGGCGGCGCGGCTCGGCCTCGGACTGGACCGCCTCGAGTTCGGCGGTGTCCGCGTTTCCGACCATGGGCACGGGAAGCACCGGCGGCTCGGGCTGCGCAGGGCTCTGCTGCTCCGCGGCGGAGAGGATCGCGCCGGCGTTCAGCATCCCGGTCACGTTCGGGTCCGCCGGATTGGCCCCCGGCTGCCCGGTGGCCTCGGAGTAGGAGGCCACGCCGTTGTTCTCGGCCGCCGCGCCGACCACGACCGGAAGCTCGAGGTACTGGGTCTCGGCCTGGCTCGGCGGGCGCGAGCCCTGCGGCGCCTGCTCGAAGGCGTCGGCCACGATGCAGGTGATGTTGTCCGCGCCGCCGCCGCGCAGGGCGTGCTGGATCAGCGTCTCGGCGGCGTGGTGCGGATCGCCGTAGCCGGTCAGCGTCGAGGCCAGGGTGTTGAAGGGCACGAATCCCGAGAGGCCGTCGCTGCAGAGCAGGTAGCGGTCGCCGAGCTGGACGTCGAGCACGGTCAGGTCGAGATCGACCTCCGCGGTGGTGCCGAGCGCGCGCATCAGCAGTGAGCGCTGCGGGTGCCGCTCCGCCTCGTCCGGGGTGATCTGGCCCTCGTCGATCAGCCGCTGCACCCACGTGTGGTCGGTGGAGATCTGCTCCAGCACGCCGCCGCGCAGCCGGTAGGCGCGCGAGTCGCCGATGTGCGCGAAGGCGAAGTGGCTGCCGCCCGCCAGGAACAGCGCCGTGCACGTGGTGCCCATGCCCTCGAGTTCGGGCTGCTGCGCGATGATGGCCCGGATCTTGGTGTTGGCCAGCTTGATCCGGTCGTCGAGGTCGCGCACCGGATCGCCGCTCAGGCCCGTGGTGTGCGGCGAGTCGAGCTCGGCCAGGGTCTGCACCGCCACGGCCGAAGCGATCTCGCCGGCCGCCTGCCCGCCCATTCCGTCAGCGATCACCAGTAAGCGCGAGCTCGCGTACCCGGAGTCCTCGTTGCCGTCGCGAATCAGGCCGACGTGCGAACGCGCTGCGTACCGCAGGGACAGGCTCATCGAATCTTCTTCCGCTGCAACCGGGGCTTCGGGCGCGGGCTCGTGCGCCGCGTAGCCGAGAGCCTAGCGGTTCGGCATGAGACGCTTGCGGCCCTTCGCAAGTGGGGCGACCGTGGTCGGGGGGACAGCCTAGTCACTTCTTCAGTTCGAGGGCGGTCTTCCCGATCCGGATGGGCACGCCCAGCGGGACCGGTGTCGGACCGTTGATCTTGCTGCGGTCCAGGTAGGTGCCGTTCGTCGATCCCATGTCCTCGACCAGCCACTGACCGGAGGAGTCCTGGTAGATGCGCGCGTGGCGGCTGGAGGCGAAGTCGTCGTCGAGCACGATGGTCGAGTCGTGCGCGCGGCCGAGGGTGATCTGAACGCCCGTCAGCGGGACGCTGGTGCCCGCGAGGGAGCCGCTGACGACCTCGAGCCTGCTCGGCGCGCCGCCGCGCCGCGGGCGGGCGCCCGGACGCTCGCTCGGCTGCGTCGCGGGGGCCGCGGGCAACGGCTTCGCGGCGCCGCGGCCGCGCCCGGAGCGCGAGCCCGCGCCGAACACGTCGGTGCGCACCACGCCGAGGGCGAGCAGCACGAAGACCCAGAGTATCGCCAGCAGGCCGAGCTTCATGACGGTGATCGTCAGGCCGGTCATCGTGATGGCTCCCAATCAGCGGTCGGAGACGGCGTTCGGAAGCCTATCGCCCTTCCTGCCGGAAGATGATGGTGGTGTTGCCGAGGTGGATGACCGAGCCGTCGCGCAGCTGGGCCTGCCGCACGTGCTGGTCGTCCACCACGATCCCGTTGGTCGAGCCCAGGTCCGAGATGACCGAGGGTACCCCGACCCGGATCTCGGCGTGTCGCCGGGAGACCGAGGGGTCGTCGATGCGCAGGTCCACGTCCGTGCCGCGGCCGAGGCTGGTGACCGCGCGGGAGAGCTGGTGGCGCACGCCGTTGACCTCGACCCAGCAGTTGCCGGGGCCGGCCTGCGGCTGCTGCGGGGGCGGGTAGCCGCCCATCTGGCCGGGCTGGCCGAAGCCCTGCTGCGGCGGCGGGGCGCCGAAGGGCTGCTGCGGGGCCGGGGCGCCCATCGGCGGGTAGGCCGGCTGCTGCGGCGCGCCGAAGCCCGGGGCCTGCTGCGGGTAGCCGGGCATCTGCACGACGCCGGCCAACGCCTGCGAGCGGATCCGGAACATGCCGGTGCTCAGATCCTGGACGCGCTCGAACTTCACCTCGACCGGGCCGACGAACATGTAGCGCTGTTCGCGTCCGTGCTCCTGCAGCAGCTCGCCGAGTTCGGCGGACAGCGGACCCGCGTACGTGGCGAGCCGCTCGAAGTCGTGCGCGCCGAGCTCGACGGTGAAGTCGTTCGGCACCATGACCCGGCCCTGGCTCACCGGGGCCGCGCGGTCGTCGCACTCGCGCTGCAGCGCGCTGGCGATCTCCACCGGCTGCACCTCGGACTTGAAGGCCTTCGCGAAGGCGCCGTTGACCAGGCCTTCGAGGCGTCGCTCAAAGCGCTGGAGAACTCCCACGGCTACCTACTCCTTCTGTGAAAACCCGCGGCTTCCACCGTGTGCCAGGTGCGCGCCCGGCGGTCGCCATCCCCTCGATCGTATCGAGGTCAGGCCGTGCTGTGCGCGCCCCATGGCCACCATGGTGGCCCGTATCCCTCGCCCGGCGCGAGCCGGGCTCTGCCGAAAGGGGTTCCCGGCCAGGGCGGTCGATAATCGATTTGGGGGATCGCCGGGGGAGCGTGCTATCTTTTTCCTCGTTGCGCGAGTGGCGGAATGGCAGACGCGCTGGATTCAGGTTCCAGTGCCCGCAAGGGCGTGGGGGTTCAACTCCCCCCTCGCGCACTCAGGTGCACCGGCGGAAGTCGGGGCATGAAGGACGAGACGAACCCGGTAGCGATCACGAAATGATCGCGACCGGGTTCTTTCGCGTGCGGGCCGCGTCCAGGGCCCGCGGCGGACGACCGGATCAGCTCCGCTCGGCGGCGCCCGCGCCCTCCAGGAACCGCAGCACCGCCAGGACCCGCCGGTGGTCGCCCTCGGTCGGGGCCAGGTCCAGCTTGGTGAAGATGCTGTTGATGTGCTTGGCCACCGCGCTCTCGCTGACCACCAGGCACTCGGCGATGCCGGCGTTGGAGCGGCCTTCGGCCATCAGCGACAGCACCTCGCGCTCGCGGGCGGTCAGCCGGTCCGTCGGGCGGTCTTGGCGGCGCAGGAGCAGCTGGGCCACCACCTCGGGATCGAGGGCGGTCCCGCCCGCGGCGACCCGGCGCAGCGCCTCCAGGAACACGTCCACGTCCGCGATCCGGTCCTTCAGCAGATAGCCGATGCCGGTCGTCTGGGTGGCCAGCAGGTCCGCGGCGTAGCGCTCCTCGACGTACTGCGACAGCACCATGATCGCCGCCTGCGGCCACTGGCGTCGGATCACCAGGGCCGCGCGGATGCCCTCGTCGGTGAAGGAGGGCGGCATCCGCACGTCCGCGATCACCAGCTCCGGCCGGTGCTGTTCCACCGCGGTCAGCAGCGCGGTCGCGTCGTGCACCGCCGCCACCACCTCGAAGCCGGTGGTTTCCAGCAGCTTGGTCAGTCCGGCGCGCAGCAGCACCGAGTCCTCGGCGATCACAGTCCGCATGGCAGGTCCACCCTAATCGTCGTCGGTCCGCCGAGCGGACTGCTCATTCCGAAAGTGCCGTCCACCGAGGCGGCCCGCTGCGCCAGCCCGGTCAGCCCGGTGCCCCGGCCCGCGTCCGCGCCGCCGATCCCGTCGTCCGTGATCGCGATCCGCAGCACCGGGCCGTCCAGCCGCACGTCCACCCGCGCCGCCGTGGCCCTGGCGTGCTTGTTCACGTTGGCCAGAGCCTCGGAGACGATGAAGTACCCCACCGCCTCCACCGTGGGCGAGACCCGGCGCGACACGTCCACGCTGAGCCGCACCGGCACCGGGGAGCGGGCGGCGATCCCGCTCAGCGCGGCGTCCAGGCCGCGGTCCTCGAGCACCACCGGGTGCAGCCCGCGCACCAGCTCGCGCAGCTCGCTCAGCGCCTCCTTGGCCTCCTCGTGCGCCTCCCGCAGCGCCTCGCGGGCCGGCTCGGACAATTCGTCCGCCAAGGTCGCCCGGGCCAGGCCCAGGTTCATCGCGAGGGAGACCAGCCGCTGCTGCGCGCCGTCGTGCAGGTCGCGCTCGATCCGGCGGCGCTCGGCGTCGGCCGCGTCGACCGTGGCGGCCCGGCTCTCGGTCAGGTTCGCCACCCGCTGCGCCAGCTTCTCCGCCCGGCTCGGGCCGAGCAGCTCGGCGGCCGCCCGGGTGTCCAGCCGCACCGCCGCCGAGACGATCCACGGGCTCGAGTACACCACCAGCACGCTGAGCAGAGCGAGCCAGATCTCCGCGCCGCCCCAGACCCGCGGGCCCGCGAAGCGGAACACGCCGACGGCGCCGAGCAGCGCGAGCACCGCCAACGTCGCCAAGCCGATCAGCGCGGTGGCCCAGAGCACGGCGCCGAGGAGGCCGACCAGGTTCACGGCTGGGCCGACGACCAGGTGGTAGCACGCCTGCCGCCAGGTGCGCGGCGAGCGCAGCCGAGCGCGAAGCGCCGGCCAGACGCCGCCGAAGGAGCCCATGGACCGCTCGAGCGTCGGCGGCTTCGGGATTCGCACCCCGAGCACCTCGTAGAACAGCGCCCGGCGCGGCACCGTCAGCCAGGGGCAGAGCGCCACCGCCGCCGCGAGCGAGACGAACGTGCAGGTGAGCACGTCCAGCAACGACATCGGCAGGTAGAAGGTCCACGGCAGCGCCATGACGAGCAGGGGCAGCAGGTTCAGACCCGCGGAAAGGACGGTGAAACCCAGATCGCGCCAGGTCCGGCGGGCCCACGGGCGGGCCAGGACGCTGGGGAGCCGTCGCGCTCCCGGATCGGTTTCGGTGGTGCCGGAGCTCATGGAGCCCACCGTATTAGGCCTGATCACCCCTGGTCCATGTCGCTGCCTACCGCGTGCGGCTGTACCCAGCACCACCCTCAAGACGGAAAGCCACGCTACTGATTCACCATCCGGCGGCGGCCAGAGTGGATCCCGGCCCGAACGATCGGGCGGCGAGACGAGGAGACCGAGACAAGGAGGCCACTGCCATGCTCGGCACGCTGAACCAGCCGGATCGGCTCCGATGCCCGGTTGAGCCGGGCGATCCGCTCGGCCCGGCACCCCGCGGTCCGCGCAGCCGGCTCGGCCGGGCGTACGTCGCGGCGGGCGTGGCCATGATCCCCTGGCTGCTCTACCTGGCGTTCACCCTGCCGGCCAGCGCCACCGTCGGCCACTGGTCGCTGGCCTGGGTGGGCCTGGACAGCTGCGAGGCACTGGCCCTGTTCGCCACCGGCCGGCTGCTGCTGCGCGCGGACAACCGCTGCGTCCTGGCCGCCACCACCACCGCGGTGCTGCTGCTGACCGACGCCTGGCTCGACGTGACCTCGGCCGTACCGGGCGACGAACTGCTCATCGCGATCGCGATGGCCGTCTTCGCCGAGGTCCCGATAGCCCTGGCCTGCATCGCGCTGGCGCAGCGGCTGACCCGCCACCCGTTCCCAACGGCCACCGAGACGGCCGGAACCGCCGGAACCGCCGGAATCGACATGCACGAGGAGCAGAGATGTCCCTGACCCACGCCGCGACCCGCCGCACCGGCCTGACCGCCGCGGCCGGGCTGACCGCCCTGGCGGCGGGCGCCTGGTGGCTGACCGACCAGGCGCCCTACCCCTACGCCCAACGCCGACTGCTGGACCTGCAACTGCCGTTCCTGGGCAAGGCGGACCTCGACCGGGTCCTGCAGCCCCGACCCGGGGAGCGGATGCTGGAACTCGGCCCGGGCACCGGCCTGCAGGCGCTGCACACGGCGCCGCAGCTCGGCCCGGAGGGCCGGCTCGACATCGTGGACATCCAGCAGGAGATGCTGGACCACGTCATGGGCCGAGCCGCCGAGAAGGCGTTGGACACCGTCCACCCGCACCGCGCAGACGCCCGCGAGCTGCCGTTCGAGGACCGCACCTTCGACGCGGTCTACCTGGTGACCGCGCTCGGCGAGATCCCCGAACCGGACCGGGTGCTGGCCGCGGCCGCCCGCGTGCTCAAACCCGGCGGACGGCTGGTGGTGGGCGAGTTCTTCGACCGGCATTGGATCCCGTTCGGCCGACTGCACCGGCTGGCCGACAACCAGGGGCTGCACCTGACCGCCCGCCGCGGCCCGAGCATGGCCTATCTGGCCCGATTCCGTCCCTGCGCCGCGGCCTGACGAACGGCTTTCGCCGGTGCGCCGCGCAGGGCGATCGGCCCGGCCGAAGTGATCTTCACCGCTTCCGCCGGGCCGCCTCGTTCCCCCCACTCGGCTCACGCGGCATGGTGCTGACCCTCACGGTGTTGCATGCTCTATACGTCGAGGGAAGGCGGTAGCGCGGATGACAGCCATGGAGATCAGGGACGAGCGCGAGGAGCGCGCCAGGTACGCCGCGTACGTGGACGGCGTGCGGATCGGATTCGCGAGCACCATCCAGGTGCGCGACACGATCCTGCTGCCGCACGTGGAGGTGGACGTGGACCGCCGCGACCTGGGCATCGGCTCGATGCTGGTGCGCCGCGCGCTGGACGACGCCCGGGCCGAGGGCAACACCGCGATCGCGCTCTGCCCCTTCGTGCGCCGCTGGGTGGACCTGCACCCGGACTATGTGGACGTGGCCCGCAAGCCCAAGCCCGGTGAGGTCGGCGCGGTCAACTCCCTCGTGGAGGCGGACCGGACGATGCGCCTGCTGCACCACGAGGAGTCCAAGGAACCGCTCGCGACCCAGGAGCTCGCGCCCGAGAGCCAGTGACCCCCCCGCCTCCTCCAGGGCAGTGACGTACACCACTTTCCGTGGGGCGGGGACTTGCGCGCGGGCGGCGATCTCGCGCACGATCGGCTCCGGCGTACGTGAGGGTTCTGACAGAAGGCGGGTCCAGGCATGGGTTCCTACCGACCGGAGTGGGCACCGGACATCATCGACCTGGAGACCCCGTCCGCGGCCCGGATGTACGACTACTACCTCGGCGGATCGCACAACTTCGCGGCGGACCGGGAGCTGGCCGAGCAGGCGCTCAAGGCGTGGCCGGAGACGCCCTACATGTGCCGCGCGAACCGGGCCTTCCTGCGGCGGGCGGTCACGTACCTCGCCGAGCAGGGCGTGGACCAGTTCCTCGACCTGGGCTCGGGAATCCCGACGGCCGGCAACGTGCACGAGATCGCCGAGGCGGTGCTGCCCGAGTCGCGCACCGTCTACGTGGACTGCGACGCCGTCGCCTACGCCCACGGCCGCGCGCTGCTGGCGGGCAACCCGCGGGCCACCTACGTCCAGGCCGACCTCCGCGACCCCGAGGCGGTGCTGACCAGCCCCGAGGTCACCGGAATGCTGGACTTCGAGCGCCCGGTGGCCGTCCTGATGCTGATGACCCTGCACTTCGTCCCCGACAGCGACGACCCCGCGGGCATCGTCGCCGAGTACCGCGAGGCCGTGGCCCCCGGCAGCTACCTCGTCTTCAGCCACGGCACCAACGAGTACCGCCCCGCCGACACCGGCGGCATCACCAAGGTCTACACCCAGGCCAGCCACGGCATCGTCCCCCGCGACCGCGCCCAGATCCGCGCCCTCGCCGCCGGCTGGGAACTGCTCGAGCCCGGCCTGACCGACGTCATCCTCTGGCGCCCCGAGGCCGCCGAGCTCGAAGCCGACCCCCTCGGCGGCGACGTCACCCGCTACTCGACCTTCGCGGGCGTGGGGCGCAACGCCTAGAACCCCGAGGGATCGCCGAGCAGCTCCACGCGCCGGATGAGCTCCCTGGCGAGGGCGACGCCCATCGTGGCAGCGCCCTGAGGCACCTCGAGGCGGACGAATCCGCGGTCGCGCACGCAGATGTCGAAGCGCACGACCTTGATCGCGCCGCCGGACATCGTCTGCGGCTCCGAGACCCAGACCAGGTCGGTGACCGGGATGTCGAGGGCGGCATCCTTCTTCGGCTTGCCGGTGAAGAAGCCCATCGCGAAGGTGCTGAAGAACAGCAGCCGCTCGCTGGTCAGGATCACCATGGAGCGCTTGGGGAATGTGAGCTGGGCGCGCACGATTCCGCCGCCCTGCATGCGGTTCAGCTCCGCGCCCATCACGCGCCCGAGGTTGCCGCCGAGGGCCGTGCCGCCGGCCGCGTTCATGCCGACCACGCTGCCGATCACGCCGCCGACGTCCTTGGCGAACGCCGCCTGCGTCGTCCCGGCCGGATAGGCGGGCACCGCGGCGAGAACCTGCTCGTCCATCGCCCGCTCGGCGAGGTAGTGCCGGACCCGCTTCGCGTAGTACTCCCGGGCCGGTATGGCAACACTGTCATCGGTCACGCGCCTATGAAAGCATGTGGACGCGGATGCGAGGGCCCGGGTGCGGCGGCCGGAAATTCGCTGGGGGCCGTCGGCCCGCGCGCGTAGCCTCGGCCCATGACCGACCGACCGTTCGTCCCCGAGGATTTCGTCGTCCCCACGGAGCTCGTCACCGCGCGCTTCCGACTGGAGCCGCTCGGCCCCCAGCACAACGCCGCCGACCACGCGGCGTGGACCGGCAGCATCGAGCACATCAGCTCGACCCCGGGCCTGCCCGGTTGGGGCTGGCCGCCCGCGGAGGGGATGTCCCTGGAGGCCAACCGCGCCGACCTGGAGCGGCACGCCGCCGACTTCGTCCAGCGCCGCGGATTCACCTACACCGTCCTCGACATCCCGGACGGCACGGTGATCGGCTGCGTCTACATCTACCCCTCGCGCACCGACGACTACGACGCCACCGTGCGCTCCTGGGTCAGCGCCGCCAACGCCGATCTCGACAAGCCCCTCTACACGGCCGTCAGCGAGTGGCTCGCGACCGAGTGGCCCCTGGGAGCGGTCAAATACGCGCCGCGCGCCTGACCGGTCAGTTCTGCTGCATGTCGACGAAGCGGGAGTAGTGGCCCTGGAAGGCGACCGTGATGGTGGCGGTGGGGCCGTTACGGTGCTTGGCGACGATCAGGTCGGCCTCGCCGGCGCGGGGGGATTCGGCCTCGTAGGCCGCCTCGCGGTGCAGCAGGATGACGACGTCGGCGTCCTGCTCGAGGGAGCCGGACTCGCGCAGGTCGGACATCATCGGCTTCTTGTCGGTGCGCTGTTCCGGACCACGGTTGAGCTGGGCGATGGCCACGATGGGCACCTCGAGCTCCTTGGCCAGCAGCTTGAGGTTTCGGGACATCTCCGAGACCTCCTGCTGGCGGCTCTCGGCGCGCTTGGCGCCGCCGCCGCTCATCAGCTGGAGGTAGTCGACGATGACCAGGCGCAGGTCGTGCCGCTGCTTGAGCCGGCGGCACTTGGCCCGGATCTCCATCATCGACATGTTCGGGGAGTCGTCGATGAACAGCGGCGCGGCGGAGACCTCGCCCATCCGGCGCGCCAGCCGGCCCCAGTCGTCGTCGGTCATGTTGCCGGAGCGCATGTGGTGCAGGGCAACCCGCGCCTCGGCGGACAGCAGGCGCATGGTGATCTCGTTGCGGCCCATCTCCAGGGAGAAGATGACCGAGGTGAGGCCGTTCTTGATCGAGCAGGACCGGGCGAAGTCCAGGCCGATGGTGGACTTGCCCATGGCGGGACGCGCCGCGACGATGATCATCTGGCCGGGGTGCAGGCCCTGGGTCAGGCCGTCGAGGTCGGCGAAGCCGGTGGGCACGCCGGTCATCTGGCCGGCCCGGTTGGAGATCGACTCGATCTCGTCGAGGGCGCCCTCCATGATGTCGGCCAGCGGCGCGTAGTCCTCGCTGGCCCGCTGCTCGGTGACGCCGTAGATCTCCGACTGGGCGCGGTTGACGATCTCGTCGATGTCGTCGCCCTCGGTGGAGTAGCCCATCTGCGTGATGCGGGTGCCCGCCTCCACCAGACGGCGCAGGATCGCGCGCTCGTGCACGATCTCCGCGTAGTAGCCGGCGTTGGCCGCGGTGGGCACCGACTCCATCAGGGTGTGCAGATACGCCGGGCCGCCGACCCGGGACAGCTCGCCGCGCTTGGTCAGCTCGTTGGCGATGGTGACGGCGTCGGCGGGCTCGCCGCGGCCGTAGAGGTCGAGGATCGCGTCGAAGATCTGCTCGTGCTTGGGCTGGTAGAAGTCCCGGCCCTTGACCACGTCGATGACGTCGGCGATGGCGTCCTTGGACAGCAGCATGCCGCCGAGCACGCCCTGCTCGGCCGCGAGGTCCTGCGGCGGGGTGCGCTCGTAGCCGCCGCCACCGCCGCCCCTGGAGCCGCCCTGGCCGCCCTGCCCTCCCCCGGAGCCGCCGAAGCCCCCGGAGTCCCGGAAGTAGCCCTCCGGCGGCGCGTAGGCCTCCTCGGGCGGCGGTTCGGGGAGGGGCGGAAGGCCCTCGGTCCCGTCGAAACCGGGCATGACGGGACCTCCTTCTTCTCTCCGCCGCCACAGGTCGGAAGAACCACGGTAGGGCTCGGGACCCACAAGAGCGAGTCAGTCATACACAGGCCCTGTGGATAACCTGGGGACAAGTGGACGACGTCTGTTGATAAACCGGGGAGGGCTGTGGGTATCGCCCGTTGACGAACCCTGTTTCCCCAGCCCTCGCCGTGCACAGGGTGTGGAAGAAAAAAATCCGGGCGCCCCGTTCCCCCATTCGGAAGAACGCGGCGCCCGGAAGGAGCCGACGCCGCGTCAGGCGGCGACGATGGTGAGGCCCACGGTCACGGAGACCTCGGGGTGCAGCCGGACCGAGACCTTGTGCGCGCCGACCGTCTTGATCGGAACGGGGATCTCGATCTTGCGCTTGTCGACCGCGGGGCCGCCGGACTTGGTCACCGCGTCCGCGATGTCCGCGACGGTGACCGAGCCGAACAGGCGGCCGGACTCGCCGGCCCGGGTCGCCAGGCGCACGTTGAGCTTCTCGAGCTGCGCCTTGAGCTCCTGGGCGTGGCCCAGGTCGCGCACCTCGCGGCTCTTGCGGGCCTTGCGGATGGTCTCCACCTGCTTCTCGGCGCCCTTGGTCCACGCGATCGCGTAGCCCCGGGGCAGCAGGTAGTTGCGGCCGTAGCCGTCCTTGACCGTGATCACGTCGCCGGGGGCGCCGAGGCCGGTGACCTCGTGGGTGAGGATGAGCTTCATTTCGTTATCCCTACCCTTCCCTTAGCGAACGGTGCTGGTGTACGGCAGCAGCGCCATCTCACGGCTGTTCTTCACAGCCGTGGCGATGTCGCGCTGGTGCTGGGTGCAGTTGCCGGTCACTCGACGGGCCCGGATCTTGCCGCGGTCGGAGATGAACTTCCGCAGCAGGTTCGTGTCCTTGTAGTCGATGTACTCGGTCTTGTCCTTGCAGAATGCGCAGACCTTCTTCTTCGGCTTGCGCACCGGGGGCTTAGCCATGGTGTCTTACTCTCCTACTGAAAGATCAATCTAGAACGGGGGTTCGTCCGAGTAGCCGCCGCCCCAGCCGCCGCCCGAACCACCGGAGGTGGCCCAGGGGTCTTCCTGCTGGGACTGCTGGCCGCCGGACTGCTGGCCACCGCTACGCTGCACGGACCCGCCGCCGGACGGGGCGCTGTTGCCGCCCCAGTCCCCGCCGCCACCGCCACCGTTGTTGTACCCGCCGCCGCTCCCACCGGAGCCGCGGCCGGACCTGGTGACCTTGGCGGTGGCGAACTTCAGGCACGGGCCGATCTCGTCGACGTCGAGCTCGACGACCGTGCGCTTCTCGCCCTCGCGGGTCTCGTAGGACCGCTGCTTGAGCCGACCCTGCACGATCACCTGCATGCCCTTGGTCAGGGACTCGGCCACGTTCTCCGCGTACTGGCGCCAGACCGAGCAGCGCAGGAACAGCGGGTCGCCGTCCTTCCACTGGCCGGACTCGCGGTCCAGGGTGCGGGGGGTGGACGCGACGGTGAACCCGGCCACGGCGGCCCCGCTGGGCGTGAAGCGCAGCTCGGGGTCGTTGGTCAGGTTGCCGATGACGGTGATAACAGTTTCGCCTGCCATGGGGTCCTACTCGCCTTCCGCTGTACGTAGCAGTGCCCGACGCGGCATCAGCGCTGGTCGGGACGGATGACCTTGGTCCGCAGCACGCCCTCGTTGAGGTTGAGCTGACGGTCGAACTCCTGCACCACCGCGGGGGTGGCGTTGAGGTTGATGACGGCGTAGATGCCCTCGGACACCTTCTTGCCGCCCTTCTTGATCTCGTAGGCGAGGCGACGACGGCCCCAGATGTCGGTCTTCTCGACGGTGCCGCCGTTGGTGCGGACGACTCCGAGGAAGTTCTCGACGGACGGAGCGATCTGACGCTCTTCGAGCTCCGGGTCGAGGATGACCATCACTTCGTAGTGACGCATGTGCGTACCCACCTCCTATGGACTCACACGGCCGCGGGCTCTCCGCGGCAGGAGGGTCATGCATCGATCCTGGGCACACCGGAAACGCATCCGGCGCGGACCTGGATCGGTCAAGTGTACCGGTACCCGATTGGGCTCTTGAAATCGGGACCTTCCGGACTGATAGTGACGACTGAGTACGCGAAAAACTACCCAGAGACGTGTAGCCACGCGTGACCCGTAGGGAGGTCTCCCGAATGAGCCAGACCGTTTCCCCGCAACGCCAGTCCCACTTCATTCTGAACACCGACGGACAGCGCCACCCCTGGGCCAACACCCTCACCCTGCTGGCGAGCTGCCTGGCCGTGGTCTCCGCCGTCAGCGCCTGGTACCCCTCGACCCACCTGGTCGGCTCCTGGACCGGCGGGATCGGCCTGCTGACCGGGCTCTGGGCGCAGATGATCTCGGCCACCACGGCCGAGCGGTTCATCAACGTCAGCGCCATGATCGTCTCCGGGGTAGGGCTCCTGTTCGGTCTCGCTCACGGTGGCCTGTACTGACCGCCACCGACAGTTTCCGGCCTTCGTGTCGGAGGACCTGGATAGAGTCGTTCCGTGACTCGAATCGGTGCGACCGTGGAACAGGCGGAGCCGCTCGCCGCCGCGGCTGAGCGCGGCGGCGACGCGGCGCAGATCATCCTGGGCGACCCGCAGAGCTGGTCGAAGCCCGACGTGGCCTTCGCCGGCGGCGCGCAGGCCCTCGCCAAGGCCGCGGCCGAGCAGGACGTGCGGATCTACGTGCACTCGGCGTACGTGATCAACGTGGCCTCGGCGAACAACCGCCTGCGCATCCCGAGCAGGAAGCTGCTCCAGCAGACGATCACCGCGGCGGCCGAGATCGGCGCGGCCGGCGTCGTCGTGCACGGCGGCCATGTGACCAAGGACGACGATCCGGAGGCGGGCTTCGACAACTGGCGCAAGGCCGTCGAGGGGCTCGACCTGCGGGTTCCGCTGCTCATCGAGAACACCGCGGGCGGCAACCACGCCATGGCGCGCTATCTCGAGGCGATCGAGAAGCTCTGGGCGGCCATCGGCCCGACGGAGAACGCGGCGAAGGTCGGCTTCTGCCTGGACACCTGCCACGCGTTCGCGGCCGGCCTCGAACTGGAGACCGTGGTCGAGAAGGTGCTCGGCATCACCGGCCGGATCGACCTGGTGCACGCCAACGACTCGCAGGGCGGCTTCGGCTCCGGCCGGGACCGGCACGCGAACTTCGGCCAGGGCAAGATCGAGCCGGGGCAACTGGCCGCGGTCGCGGTCGCGGCCGCCGCGGCGGGCGCCGACTTCATCTGCGAGACGCCGGGCGAGGCGGCCGACCAGGCGGGCGACGTGGCCTGGCTGCGGGAGCGCCTCGGCGCGCGATCCGCTTAGATTACAAATTGTGCGCCGTCGGGCGCGCCGCGTAGTCGTTCGCGCGCCCGACTGTTCATACTTGTCGATCGATGAGCCTTCAGGTGTGCGCGATCGACGCGGAGCGGCATCGGCGGTTTCTGCTGGAGACGGCGGCCGCCGAGCCGCTGAGCCGTGTCAGTTTCCTGCAGTCGCCGGTCTGGGGTCGGGTGAAGAGCGCCTGGCGGCCGGAATCGCTCGGCTGGTTCGCCGGATCCGAGCTGGTCGGCACCGCGCTCGTGCTGCACCGCCCGCTGCTCGGCCGCCGCTCCCTCGCCTACATCCCCGAGGGGCCGACCGTGGACTGGTTCGGCTCGGGCCGCGACGTCGCCGCGTGGCTGCGGCCGATAGTCGCCTATCTGCGCGCCCGCGGCGCGTTCAGCGTCAAGCTCGGCCCCAAGGTGGTCGCCCGCAGGCTCTCCGCGGCGACCGTGAAGGCCGGCATGGCCGACGGCGCGATGGCCTCGTTCACCGATCTGCCCGCCGAGACCGACTCCGAGGCGCGCCGGCTCGTCGCGGAGCTCGAGGCGCTCGGCTGGCGTCGGCACGGCGGCGCGTCCGACCACGGCATCGTGGACGTGCAGCCGCGGCACTTCGTCGAGATCCCCCTGCGCGGCCGCACCTGCGCGGAGATCTTCGCGAGCTTCAACGCGCAGTGGCGGCGCAACGTGCGCCTCGCCGATCGCGCCGGGGTCAAGGTCTGGCAGGCCTCGGTCGAGGACCTGCCCGCGTTCCACACGATGTACCTGGAGACGGCCGCGCGCGACGGCTTCCTGCCGCGGCCGCTCTCCTACTTCCGGCGCATGTTCGACGCGTACGACGACGTGCAGCTCTACCTGGCCGGCTCCGACGGCGTCCCGTCGGCCGGAGCGACGCTGATCCGCTTCGGCAACCGCGCCTGGTACGGCTACGGCGCCGGGTCGAACGCGCGCCGCGAGCTGCGCGCCGCGAACGCCCTGCAGTGGCAGCTGATCCAGGACTGCCTGGAGGACGGCCTGGACTGGTACGACCTGCGCGGCGTCGGCGAGACCCTCGACCCGCGGCACCCGATGTTCGGCCTGCTGCGCTTCAAGATCGGCACCGGCGGCGACCTGGTCGAGTACCCCGGCGAATACGACCTCGCCCTCAACCGGCCGCTGGCCGCCGCGCTGCGGATATACCTCTCGCTCCGCTGATCGACAGGAAGCGCAGTTCGGGCAGAAGAGGGCAGCACCGTGTCACTGACGTTCTACGTGGATCGACCGGCCTGGCGCGCGCACCACGAGCGGGTCGTCGCCGCGCATCCGACGCCGGTGCCCGTGGTCAAGGGCAACGGATACGGCTTCACGCTCCCGGTTCTCGCCGAGGCCGCGCGGCGGCTCGGTCCCGAGGCGGGAGTCGACCGGATCGCCGTGGGCACGGCCCGGGAGGCCGCCTCGATCCTCGACCACTTCCCGCACGACATGGCGCTGCTCGAACCCTTCCTGCCCGGCGCCGATTGGATCGACCTTCCCGAGCGCGTCGTGCGCAACGCCGCGTCGATCGAGGCGGTGCGCACGTTGGCGGGCCGCCGCATGGTGATCGACTGCCGCACGTCCCTGCGCCGGCACGGCGTCGCCCGCACCGAACTGCGTGCCCTGCGACAGGCGCTGTGCAGCGGCGGGCCCGAGGGCTATTCGGTGCACCTGCCGATCGATCGGCCCGCGCACGCCGACCCGGTCCGCGAGATCTCGGACTGGATCTTCGCGCTGCGCGAGGCCGGGCTCGCCGTTCCGCTGATGGAGGTCAGCCATCTGCGCCGGTCCGAGGTCGGCGTGCTGCGCTTGCTCTTCCCGCGCATCCGCTTCCGCCCGCGTATCGGCACGCACCTCTGGCTCGGCGACCCGACGGCGATCCAGGCGCGGGCCACGGTGCTGGACGTGCTGCCGGTGCGCCGCGGCGAGCGGATCGGCTACCGGCAGTGGCGCGCGCGGTACGGCGGCTGGATCGTGGTCGTGAGCGGCGGCGCGGTGCACGGCGTGGGCCTGGAGGCGCCGAAGGTGCTGCGCGGGATGATGCCGCGGGCCAAGGAGATCGGGCGCTCCGGCCTGCGCGCGATGAACCGCACGCTCTCGCCCTTCACCTGGCAGGGGCGGCGCTGCTGGTTCGCGGAGCCGCCGCACATGTCGGTGTCGATGATCTACCTGCCCGAAACGGAGATTCCGCCACGACCGGGTTCGGAGGTCGTGGCGGAACTGAGGCACACGGCGACCCATTTCGACCGCGTGGCCATGCTCGACGAGCAGGTCAGGGCGTGACCGGGGCCAGCCCCGCGCGCGCCGGATCGGCGTCGTCCCCGTACGCGTCCTCGTCGGCCAGGCCGAAGCCGTAGACGTCCTCGGCCCCGTCCAGCACGCCGCCCGCCGGGTCGTCCATCCCGCTCATCCGGACCGGATCGCGGCGCGGATCGATCACGTCCCGGATCACCTGGACCGCGAAGAAGATCGTGCCGGCCAGGTGCAGCGCTATGGCCAGGTCGTAGGCCGGCTGCGGCAGTCCGCGCAGCGGCGTGTTCAGCGAGACCAGGTAGAGCCAGATCGCGCCGTAGTACACGACCTCGCAGACCTGCCAGACGATGAAGTCGCGCCAGCGCGGCCGGGCCAGCACGGCCAGCGGGATCAGCCAGAGCACGTACTGCGGCGAGTAGACCTTGTTGAACAGGATGAAGGCGCAGGCCACCAGGAACACGATCTGCCCGACCCGCGGCCGGAACCTGGCCAGCCAGGTCAGCAGGCCGATGCCCACGCAGGACATCGCCAGCAGCACCGCGAAGGCCGCGGAGACGAACGAGGAGCTCAGGTTCGTCAGGTGCAGCGTGTTGGCGAAGGGGCTGTACTCCAGGAACAGCCAGAACGAGCCCCAGTCCGCGCCGCGGTTCTCGTTGAAGGAGTAGAAGTACGCCCAGCCGTGGAAGTTGGCCACCATGAACGGCACGTTGACCAGCAGCCAGGAGCCGGCCGCGCCGAGCAGGCACAGGCCCCAACTGCGCATCCTGCCCGCGCGCCAGCACAACAGGATCAGGGCCACCAGGATGAGCGCCGGGTAGAGCTTGGCCGCCGTGCCCAGTCCGATGAGCACGCCCGCCACCACCGGCCGCTTGCGCGCCCAGGCCAGCAGCCCGGCCGCGGCCAGGCCCACCGCGATCAGGTCCCAGTTTATGGTCGCGTTCAGCAGCAGCCCCGGCGCCAGCGCGAACATCGCGGCGTCCCAGGGTCTGGAGCCGCTGAGGCCGACGAGGGCGATCACCGTGATGCACGCGAAGATCAGCAGGAACCACGTGGTGATCACGTAGAACCAGCGGCCCTGGTTGTTCGCGCCGCCCGGGAAGTGCTTGGCGATCAGCGCGGCGCTCTCCATCGCGGCACCGGTCACGACCGGGTACTCGAGGTAGTAGCTGGTGTTCGTCGAGTAGTACGGCACGTCGCCCGAGGAGAAGCCGCGGCCCTGGTACATGTACGGGATGTCGCTGTAGCACATGTGCGTGTACTGCTGGTTCCCGCCGCCGGTCCAGGCCGTCGCGAAGCACGGCTCGCGCATGCCGATGCCCACGGCCGTGGTCAGCACGGTCAGCACCAGCAGGATGAAGGCGATCGAGGCGCGGCCGACCGGGCCGAGCCTGGTGCGCGCCCGGCGGCCGAGCACTCCGCCGAAGCCCTCGGAGCCGAGGTTCGCGACCGGGTCGTCCAGGCTCGGCGCGACGTCGCCGCCGCTGTCCGGCCGGCCCGGCTCGAGTGGCCCTTCGGTGTCTTCGATCGACTGGGTGCTCACCGTCATGCCGCACACAGTAGCGGTGCTTCCTGAGTGCGCGCGTGGTCCGTGCCGCCGGGCAGGCGTTTCGCGCCGCGGAAATTTCACGGGGCCGGAAACGCCCGAGGGGCGCCGCGGTCGAAACCGTGGCGCCCCTCGGGACCGGGATCGGCGGCGTTAGCCGCTGCCGTTCCCGTTGTTATTTCGCCCTGTGTTGGTCGACGTCGGTGTCGACGTCGCCCCTGTGGTCGTCGTGCTCACGCATTGGCCGAACAGCATCTGTTGCTGGCACGTGGACGTCTGGGTCGGCGTCGTGTTCGTCGAGGTCGGCGTGGTCGACTGCCCGGTCGGCGTGGTGGCCTGGGAGGTCGGCGTCGTCGCGGTCGCGCTCGGCGTGGTGGCCGAGGCGCTCGGCGTCGGGCTGTTCATCACCGTGGCGTTCGGGTTCGGGGTCGGCGCGGTGAACGTGGTGTCCCCGCCGAACGACGTGCCCTGCATCAGCGACATGAACTTCGCCCAGATGCTGAACGGGTACATGGCGCCGTAGTCGTTGCCGGAGTTGGCGATGTTGTCGACGGGGAGCTGGACGGTCTCCGACTTCCCGCCGACGTTCACCGTGGTCCACCGGCTGATGCCGACCGAGATCGACAGCTTGCTGCTGAAGCCGTCGAACCACACACCGGCGGTGGTGTACCTGCCGTTGCCGTCGTTGCCGCCGCCGTAGCCGACCGAGTTCATCGCGGTCGTGGTGTCCGGCGTGATGTCCAGGGTGGACGTACCGGTCTTGCCCGCGATGTTGGTCATGTTCAGACCACTCTTGGTGTACGCCGAGTTCGCGGTGCCGTCGCTGTTGTGGATGACACCGGTCAGCATCTGCGTCTCGGTCTGCGCCACGTTCGCACTGATCGGCTGCGAGGTGGTCATGGTCGGCTTCCAGTCGTAGCCGCCCGGACCCTTGATCTCCTTGATCTCGACGAGCTGGTGCAGCGTGCCGTTGGCGGCCAGCACCGAGTAGGCGTCGGCCATGCGCGCCGGGTCCACCGCGCAGACGCCGAGCGTGAACCGGACGTTGTCGCAGCCGCCCGAGCCGTCGTTCCAGCCCGGCGTGCTCGAGGACAGACCGAAGCCCTCGGCCATCTTCTTGACCTCGCCGTAACCGCCCGGCTGCTGCTCCTCGATCCGGACGAACGCGGTGTTGACCGAGGCGTCCGTGGCCTTCCCGATGGAGATCAGGCCCATCTTGGTGTGGCTGCCGTCGTTGGTGATACCACCGCTCGCGTCGCCGGCGTCCTCCTGCATCTCGGTCGGATTCGTCTTGTCCGGCCAGGGGTCGCCGCTGATGAAACTGTTCGTGGCCCAGTTATTGGTCAGCGCCGAGGCCAGCGTGAACGCCTTGAACGTCGATCCGCCCTGCGCCGTCAGCATCGTCGCCGTGTTCTCGTACGTGGTGCCTCCGTAGAAGGCGACGAGATCACCGGTCGATGGATCGACCGCGGCGAGACCCGGTTGCAGCGTCTTCTTGTCGAGCGCGTTCTCGCTGCCCAGCAGCTCCGACTGCATGGCCTGCTGCGCCATGTTCATGTACTTCTGGTTGAACGTGGTGATGACCGTGTAGCCGCCGTTCGAGATCTTATCGAGGGTCGGTCCGGCCGTGGACGGGTGCGCCGAGTTGTACGAACTGAGCCACTGCGACGCGGCCTGCTTCATCTGCACGTCGGTCATCGAGACGCCCGAGGTGGTGGACAGCGCCACCGGCTTCGGCTTGTCGGCCAGTGCCTGCTGGTACTCGGCCGCGGACTTGATGAGGTGGTACTGGTACATGTTGGCGAGGGTGTCCTGCCAGCGTGCCAGGGCCTTCGTCTGCGCCTGCTGCTGCGCCGTCGTGCCGACCGACGGGTCCCAGCCCTCGGAGTAGAACGAGGGCGAGTTCAGCATCATCGACAGGAACGCGGCCTGCGAGTCCTGTTGGTACGCCGGTTCCTTGTTCATCTGCGCGAGCGAGATGTTGAACCAGGCCTTCACGCCCGCCGAGATGCCCGAGGTGTTGCGACCGAATGGCGACGTGTTGAGATAGTCGGCCATGATCGTCTGTTTGTTGTACTTCTTCGCCAGCTTCAGGGCGATGAAGATCTCGTCGATCTTTCGGGACGTCGTCTGGGCCTGGCTGAGGAACGCGTTCTTGACGTACTGCTGGGTGATCGTTGATCCACCCTGTGTGCTGCCGCCCATGAGGTCGACCATCAGGGCTCGGACGGTACCGGTGTAGGAGACGCCGGGGTCGGTCCAGAAGGTCTTGTTCTCCTGCGCGACGACCGCGTTCTGGATCGCCATCGGGATCTGGCCGTAGTCCACGAGCTGCCGGTCGGTGTTGCCGTCCGAGGCGAACTGCGTGGCCCCGTCGTCGAACATGTACGTCGAGGACTGTGAGAACGCCGTCGAGTGCGGGTCGGGGATCTGCACCGTCTCGTACTCGAAGGCGATGAAGCCCAGCATCAGGAAGATGCAGGCCAGGAAGCCGCCGGAGACCTGCTTGATCGACGGGACCCAGTGCCGCCAGCCGTACTTGCCGGTGCGCGGGTAGTCGAAGTACCGGTGGTAGCCGGTCTTCTTCACCGGCCCGGTCGGACGGCCGTTCGCCCGGGTGCGGGACCGGGCCGCCGCGCCGTTGCGCGTCGAACGGCCGTTGAGGGCGCTCTCCGGGTACTGATCCGACTTGGACTGGCTGGCCGCGTCGGCGCCGCGCCCGGCGCGCCGCTCCTCGAGCCGGCTGCGGCGCGGGGTCGGCAGGGCGCTGGTCGCGTCTGCGGGCTCCTGCACGCGCGTCTGCCCGGGGTCGGCGGAGTAGCCGTCGGGGCCGCCGTCGGCCGGGGAGGACGCGGGGTAGCGCGGTGCCGCGTCGGCGGCCGCGCGGCCGCGGGTGCCGCCACCGCCTCCGGGGCTCGCCGCTCCGCCGCCGTAGCCGCGCCGTCCGCCGCCACCGCCCGCGGGGGGCGCGCCGGCGTTGTCGGCCGGCGGCTGCGGGGTCGGCCGGGGCTGCGGCCGCGGCGAACCGCCGTACCCGCCGCCCGCGCCGCCACCGCCTCCCGGCGAGCCGTAGCCGCTCGGAGGTTGTCGGGGCTCCTGCGGGGCGGGGGGCTGCTGGCCGTAGCCGCCGCCCGCGGAGCCGTAGCCCCGGGAGCCGCCGCCCGCGCCCGGTGCCGCGCCGTAGCCGCGTCCCCCGCCACCCTGCCCCGAGGAGCGTGGATCGTCGCCGGAGGAGTCGCCTCGTCCGTACTGGTATCCGCCCATCGTCGTGTCTGCTCCCTCGGCGCTCGGACACTCGTATGCCGCCCCATGAAGACGGCTATCCGCAGGGTCGCGGTTGCCAGCAGGGTACGCGGCTTCTGTTGCGGAGGGGATTCAGGGTCGCCTTCTGCCCGGATTGGCGTTTCTTGGCGGCCAATCATCCGGAAGTGTCCTGGTAAAGCGGGAAATCGTAGCGGCCCTGACCCGGGGACTTGTCAGCGTGCTCCAGTCCGATCTATCGTGAGGATGTATCGCTTCGATACATCGGTGGCGAGGTTTCTGGAAGGAGGGTGCGGTGGCCAAGCGCTCCGGGGTGCTCGAGTTCGCCGTACTCGGCCTTCTGCACGAGGCTCCCATGCACGGCTACGAGCTGCGCAAGCGGCTCAACCTGGTGCTGGGATCCTTCCGCGCCTTCTCGTACGGCACGCTCTACCCCTGTCTGAAGGGTCTGGTCGCCTGCGGCTGGATCATCGAGGACCGGCCGGTGGTCGAGCCGCGCGGGACGGAGACCAACCGCCGCTCGAAGATCGTCTACAAGCTGACCCCCGCCGGGGAGGCGCGCTTCCGCAGCCTGCTCTCCGACGCGGGACCCTCGGCCTGGGAGGACGAGAACTTCGGGGTGCACTTCGCCTTCTTCGGGCGCACCGACGCGGCCATCCGGCTCCGCATTCTGGAGGGCCGCCGCTCGCGCCTGGAGGAAAGGCTGGATCTGATCCGCCAGCAGGTCACCAAGACCAGGGAGCGGATCGACGGATACACGCTGGAGCTTCAGCGCCACGGTCTTGAGTCGGTCGAACGCGAGGTGCGGTGGCTCAACGAGCTCATCCAGACCGAGCACGACCAGCAGCAGGTGGGACCACCTGCGACCTGACCGGCTGACCGGACCGTGCCCGCCGGCGACGCCGTGTCGCCGGTACTGTCCGATCAATCCTTTTCCTGTCCCCTGACGATCCGCGGGCGCGAAGCAGACCGCCTGCGCGAAGATCGACTGATTTAAGGAGCATTCACCGCATGGGTTCGGTTCGCGTAGCCATCGTGGGCGTGGGCAACTGCGCCTCGTCTCTCGTGCAGGGCGTCGAGTACTACAAGGATGCCGACCCGTCCACGCGGGTCCCGGGTCTGATGCACGTCCAGTTCGGCGAATACCACGTCAGCGACCTCGAGTTCGTCGCCGCGTTCGACGTGGACGCCAAGAAGGTCGGCCAGGATCTCGCGCACGCCATCGACGCGTCGGAGAACAACACGATCAAGATCGCCGACGTGCCCCCGACCGGCGTGACCGTGCAGCGCGGCCACACCCTGGACGGTCTCGGCAAGTACTACCAGCAGACCATCGAGGAGTCGACCGAGACCCCGGTCGACGTCGTGAAGGCCCTCAAGGACAGCCGGGCCGACGTGCTGGTGTGCTACCTCCCGGTCGGTTCCGAGGCGGCCGCCAAGTTCTACGCCCAGTGCGCCATCGACGCCAAGGTCGCGTTCGTCAACGCGCTCCCGGTCTTCATCGCCGGCACCAAGGAGTGGGCCGACAAGTTCACCGAGGCGGGCGTCCCGATCGTCGGCGACGACATCAAGAGCCAGGTCGGCGCGACCATCACGCACCGCGTGCTGGCCAAGCTGTTCGAGGACCGCGGCGT
>DASTAE010000306.1:0-2094 GCA_035712985.1 Actinospica sp. | reverse complement strand
CGGATCCACCAGGTCGCGTACGTGGAGAACTTGTAGCCCTTGGTGTAGTCGAACTTCTCGACGGCGCGGATCAGACCGAGGTTGCCCTCCTGGATCAGGTCCAGGAAGAGCATGCCGCGGCCGGTGTAGCGCTTGGCCAGCGAGACCACCAGGCGGAGGTTGGCCTCCAGCAGGTGGTTCTTGGCCCGGCGGCCGTCCTCGGCGATGATCTCGAGCTCGTTGCGGAAGCGCGGGTCCATCTGGTCGCCGGAGTTCAGCTTCTCCTCGGCGAACAGGCCGGCCTCGATCCGCTTGGCGAGCTCGACCTCCTGCTCGGCGTTGAGCAGCGGGACCTTGCCGATCTGCTTGAGGTAGTCCTTGACCGGGTCGGCGGTGGCGCCGGCGGAGGCGACCTGCTGGGCGGGGGCGTCGTCCTCGTCGTCGTCCGACAGGACGAAGCCCTCCTCCTTGTCCTCCTCGGCGTCCTTGCCGTCCTTGGCCTCGGGCTCCTCGACGACCGCGTCCGCGGCCTCGAGCAGCTCGTCGGCGGCGAGCTCGAGGTCGTCGATCTCGACCTCCTCGCCGTCCATGTCCCCGGGCTCGTCCTCGGCGTTCTTCGAGGTCTGCTTCGCGGCGGTGGTCTTGGCGGCGGCGGACTTGGCCGTCGTCTTCTTGGCGGCCGTCTTGCGCGCCGGGGCCTTGGCGGGGGCCTCGTCCTCGGCGGGGACGGCCTTTGCCGCGGTCTTCTTCGCGGGGGCCTTCTTGGCGGGGGCGGCCGACTTGGCCTCCTCCTCGGACGCCGCCTTCTTCACCGTGCTGGTGGCGGTGCGGCTGGCGGAGGTGGCGGCCACAGCCTGCTTACGCGGCTTGGCACGCCCGATCGGCGCCGCGGCGTCGCCCACCACGGCGACCGTGACGCCCTTCTCGATCAGCGCGCGAACGACCTTCTTCAGGTCGCTCTCCGGCACCTTGGCGCCCTCGCAGGCGCGGCGCACGTCGTCGCTGGACACGGCTTGGTCCTGGGACTTGGCCAACAGGGACTGGACCGCGAGGGCCACGGGCGTGGTAGCCGCGGTCTCGTCAACGGTCGCAGAGGAAGGAGCCGACACTCACATACCCTTCGGAACGGTGCTCATGGTGAACTGCATCTGCCGCGCTGGACATAAGCTCTTCGCTAGCTTCTTCGGTGCGGCGGCCGGGAACCCACGTCCCGACGACGGATCCGTCGCACACGCGCGGCCATCGGTCGTATCGTCGTGGTTACACCTATGGACAGCGTCCATCGGGCCCCGCGTATTCCCCCCGGCCAGGCCGAGCGGTCACGTCCGCCATCAGTCGTGCCTGGTGTGAATCATCCACCGGCCGCGGCTTCGGTGCTCAGGACCGCCACCGCGGTCATCCCGTCACCGTGCCGCCGTACACCGCTTCGCAAACGCAGGTCACGCACTCGGAAAAAGAGTCTAGCAGTGCTTGCGGTGTCAATGCGCCGCGGGGGTGCGATTGCGGCTATTTTCCCGGTGGATCGGGTGCGGCGGCGGCGATCGCATGCGTCGGTCAGCCGCCGATCCTGACGGCGAGCAGGGTGACGTCGTCGTCCTGCTCCTGTTCCCGCAGCATCTCGTCGACCAGGTGGTCGAGCAGCGTGTCCAGATCGCCCTCGGGGGCGCCCTCGGCGGCCAGCCGCAGCCGTTCCAGGCCCACGGTGATCGCGGCGTCCCTGGTCTCGACCAGGCCGTCGGAGAAGCCGATCACCACGTCCCCGGGGCTGAGTAAGACCTCGTGCTCGAAGCGCTCCTCGCTCAGGCCGAGCGGGGTGGCCGCCTCGTCCTCCTCGGTCTCCAGGTAGCGCGCGCCGCCGTCGGCCTGGCGGACCAGCAGCGGCAGGTGCCCGGCGTCCGAGATGCTCAGGGCGCGGCGGCGCCGGTCGAGCACCGCGTAGACCACGGTGGTCAGCGACTCGGCGTTCTCGGTGGCGTCGAAGAGCCGGTCCAGGCCGGTGAGCACGGCGCGCGGGGCGGGGTCGGTGAAGGCGAGGGCGCGCAGCGCGGCGCGCACCCGGCCCATCCCGGCGGCCGCGGTGATCCCCTTGCCGATCACGTCGCCGACGACCATGCC
>DASTAE010000305.1:0-11626 GCA_035712985.1 Actinospica sp. | reverse complement strand
GGTGCGCCGGGGCAGGTGCTCGTGACGATCGGCGACATCGTCTGCACCAGCACGACGGTGATCACCCCGTCCGGCCAGGCACCGGTCGGCAGCGTGGTGTGGTCGTACACGGACATGTCGCGGACGAGCCGCAACATCCCGACCTGGGCGATCGTCTGTGCGATCATCTTCTTTTTCTTCTGCCTGCTCGGACTGCTGTTCCTGCTGGTGAAGGAGGACCGGACCGAGGGGTCGGTGCAGGTCGTCGTGCAGGGCCCGGGCTTCCTGCACCAGGTGCAGTTGCCCGTCGCGTCGGTGATCCAGGTCCAGGACTACGCCGCCCGAGTGAGCTACGCCCGCTCCCTCTCCGCGTCCGCCTCCGGCTACTGAGCCCCCACTCGACCGCGTGGTGCGGGCCCGAAAGACCCGCACCACCCGCTTCCGTCACCCCGGCCCGACCGCGGGCCGCCGGCGCACGCCGCGAAAGCTGGAAGCCGCGCGCACCCCGTCACCACCCTCGCGCAGCGGCCTTGCTCACTCGAGGCGGTAGACCTCCACCGCCGTCCCGCCGAAGACGGCTGCGCGCTCGTCCTCGGTGAGGTCGTCGGTGAGGGTGCGGGCGGCGTCGTAGACCTCGGTGTAGGTGCCGGCGAGGAGGCAGACGGGCCAGTCGGAGCCGAACATGAGGCGTTGGGGGCCGAAGGCTTCCAGGGCGATGTCGGCGTAGGGCTTGAGGTCGCCGATGGTCCAGGTGTTCCAGTCGGCCTCGGTGACCATGCCGGAGAGCTTGCACGCGACGTTGGACTCGGCGGCCAGGTGGCGTAGCCAGGTCTGCCAGGCGGGGTCGGGGGACGTGTCGGCCGCGATGGGGGGTTTGCCGAGGTGGTCCAGGACGAAGGTCAGCTCCGGGACGGCACGGACCACCTCCAGGGCCGCCGCGGCCTGCGGCGGCTTGACGAGGAGGTCGTAGGTCAGGCCCGCGTCGGCGATGGCGCGCAGGCTCCTGCGGACGTCGGTGCGGGTCAGCCACTGCGGATCCCGCTCGTCCTGGACCAGGTGCCTGATGCCGCGCAGGGTGTGGCCGCCCGGACCGCTCAGCAGGGCTTCGAGTGTCGCGGCGGGGTCCTCGGCGGTCAGGTCCATCCAGCCGACGACGCCGCCGATCAGCTTGTGGCAGGCGGCGAAGGCGAGGAACTCGCGGGTCTCGTCGGCGGAGGCGGCGACCTGGACGAGCACGGTCTTGTCGACGCCCGCGGCGGTCGCCTCGGGCTCCAGCTCCTCGAAGGGGAAGTCGCGCCAGATCGGCTTGAGCTCGGGGGCGCGCAGCCACTCCTGAGCGCGGATCTTCAGATCCCACAGGTGGTGGTGCGCGTCCACGGTGGGCGTAGCCGTCATATCAGATGCACCTCGATGACGTCAGACTTCGTTGTCCAGGTCAGAGCACGATATTACGCCAGGAGCCCGCGTTCGCGCAGGTCCTCCCAGAGCGTCTCCGGTATCGGTACCCCGGCCATCGCGGCGCAATCGCGCGCCTGGGCGGCGTCCCTGATGCCGATGAGCGCGCCGGCCACGGCCGGGTGGGCCAGGCCGAATTGGAGGGCGGCCGCCCGCAGCGGGACGCCGTGGGCCTGGCAGACCGATTCGATCTCCAGGGCGCGCCGGACGAGTTCGGCCGAGGCGGGGGCGTAGTTGTACGTCGCGGCGTTGCGGGGGTCGGCCAGCACGCCCGAGTTGAAGACGCCGCCGAGGACGACGGAGACGTCGCGCTTCTCGGCCGCGGGCAGCAGATCCGCCGCGGCGGACTGGTCGAGGAGGGTGTAGCGGCCGGCCAGCAGGACGACGTCGATATCCGTCTCGGTGACGAAGCGGGTGGGGACGGCGCTCTGGTTCATGCCCACGCCGATGGCCCCGAGAACGCCCTCGTCCCGGAGCTTCTCCAGGGCCGGATACGCCTCGGCGAGGGCCTGGTCCACGTGGTCGTCGGGGTCGTGCAGGTAGGCGATGTCGATGCGGTCCAGGCCCAGCCGCGCGAGGCTCTCCTCGATGCTGCGGGCCACGCCCTCGGCGCTGAAGTCCCAGCGGCGGGTGTACGCGGCGGGGACGTCGAAGCCCTGGTCGTCGCGGCCGGCGGGAGCGCCGGGGACGGGTTCCAGGATGCGGCCGACCTTGGTGGAGATGACGTACTCTTCGCGCGGCCGGTCGCGGAGGGCTTCGCCGATGCGGCGTTCGGACAGGCCCAGGCCGTAGTGCGGCGCCGTGTCGAAGTAGCGGATGCCGGACTGCCAGGCCGCGTCGACGGCGGCCTGCGCGGTCGCGTCGTCCAAGGCGGTGAAGAGGTTGCCCAGGGGGGCACCGCCGAAGCCCACGCGGGTGAGGGAGAGAACGGGGGTGGTCCGCACGGGAGTCACGCGCTCGGGCGGGGGCGGGGGCGCAGGCCGATGAAGCCGCCGTCCACGGCGAGGGACGTGCCGGTGACCGACCCGGCGAGCGGGGAGGCCAGGTACGCGATGGCGGCGGCCACCTCGTCGGGGGAGATCAGGCGGCCCAGCGGCTGGCGGGCCTCCAGGGCCTTTCGCTCGGCCTCGGGGTCGTCGGCGGCGTCGAGGAGCCTGCCGACCCAGGGAGTGTCGGCGGTGCCCGGGTGCACGCAGTTCACCCGGATGTTCTCGGCTAGGTGGTCCGTGGCCATCGCGAGCGTGAGCGCGTGGATGGCGCCCTTCGTCGCGTCGTAGAGGGCGCGCTGCGGGAGCCCGGTGACGGCGCCGATGCTGCCCGTGTTCACGATCGCGGCGTGCGCGGACCGGCGCAGGTGCGGGAGCGCGGCGCGGGTGACGCGGACCATGCCGACGACGTTCACGTCGAACACGCGGTGCCACTGCTCGTCCGGGTTGTCCTCGATGGTTCCGATGGCGCCGATGCCCGCGTTGTTCACGACGATGTCGATGCCGCCGAGCGCCTCGGCCGCGCTCGCCACGGCGGCGCGGACGGACTCGTCGTCGGTGACGTCGGCGACGAAGCCGAGCTTGGGGTCCGGCGCGGCGGAGGGGTCGAGGTCCAGGACGGCCACCGCGGCCCCGCGCTCGGCCAGCAGCGAGGCGGTGGCCAGGCCGATGCCGGAGCCGCCTCCCGTCACCAGGGCCTTGAGACCGGAGAATTCCGTGCTGCTCACGCTGTGACTCCTTCGTTCAGCTGTCGCAGATCTTCCAGCCAGAACGTACCGTCCGGGAAGTGGAACGTGGCGATGGATTCGGGGTGCATCTCGGCCGAGAAGCCGGGGGCGGTCGGCGCGAGGTAGCGGCCGCCGTCCATCCGCACCGGGTCGGTGAAGTGCTCGTGCAGGTGGTCGACGAACTCGATGACGCGGTCCTGCATGCTGCCGGAGAGCGCGACGTAGTCGAACATCGACAGGTGCTGGACGAGCTCGCACAGGCCCACTCCCCCGGCATGCGGGCACACCGGGACGCCGAACTTGGCCGCGAGGAGAAGGATCGCCAGGTTCTCGTTCACGCCGGCGACGCGCGCCGAGTCGAGCTGGAGGATGTCGATCGAGCCGGCTTGCAGGAGCTGCTTGAAGATGATGCGGTTCTGCACGTGCTCGCCGGTCGCGACCTTGACGGGGCCCACCGCCCGGCGGATCGCGGCGTGGCCGAGGACGTCGTCCGGGCTGGTGGGCTCCTCGATCCAGTACGGCGCGAACTCGCCGAGGGCCTTGACCCAGTCGATGGCCTCCTGCACATTCCAGCGCTGATTCGCGTCGATCGCGATGCGCAGGTCCTCGCCGACGGCTGCGCGGGCGGCCCGGAAGCGCCGGATGTCGTCCTGCAGATCGGCGCCGACCTTCAGCTTGATCTGGGTGAAGCCCTCGGCCACGGCCTGCTTGGCAAGACGGGTCAGCTTCTCGTCGCTGTAGCCGAGCCAGCCGGGCGACGTGGTGTACGCGGGGTATCCGGTCGCGCGCAGCTCGGCCGCCCGCTCGGAAGCACCGATCTTTCCGGCGCGCAGCAGCTCCAGCGCCTCCGCCGGGGTGAGCGCGTCCTCGATGTAGCGGAAGTCGATCTGCGCCACGAGCCATTCGGGGTCGGCGTCGGCGAGGAGCTGCCAGACGGGCTTTCCCGCGCGCTTGGCGGCGAGGTCCCAGACGGCGTTGACCACGGCGCCGATGGCCATCTGCATGACGCCCTTCTCCGGGCCGAGCCAGCGCAGCTGGCTGTCCCCGACCAGCGCCCGGCTGATCACGCCCGGGTCCGCGCACAGCTCCTCGACCTCGCGGCCGACCACGTGGTCGCGCAGCGCGTCGATCGCGGCGACCTGGACGTCATTGCCCCGACCTATGGTGAAGGCGAAGCCGTGCCCGGCCAGCGGCTTCCCGTGCCCGTCCACCGCGTCGGTGCGCAGCACGACGTATGCCGCCGAGTAATCAGGGTCCGGATTCATCGCGTCCGAGCCGTCGTGCTCTCGCGAGGTGGGAAACCGGACGTCGTGGGTGTCCAACGCGAGAATGCGCGCGCGAGCAGCCGACATGGGCGCAGGGTCCTTTCCGCCTTCTGGTGGGATTGAATCTAGAAGGCGGAAGGGGCCCGGCGCAAGCTATTCATCGGATGTCTTCGACGGCCACTCCTGTTCCGGCGAAGGACAGGTCGCTGCCGCATTCGGTGATCCGCGCGTACTGCGCGAGCGTCGCGGTGGCGTCCACGTGCACGTTCCGCAGCGTGAGCACGGTCTGATCGGCCGCGTCGTGACCCTCGACGATCTCCTGCGCGCCGGGCACCGAGTCGGTGGCGACGGCGCCGTCGATCAGGATTCCGGCGAACTCGGGGACGCTCGTGCCCGTGGCCGCCGCGTAGAACGGATCGATGTCGATCGGGTTCGAAAGATCGGACATCACGGTGTCCCGGTAGACGACGTCCCGCACGACGCCGCCGGCGCCCGCGTAGGACTTGATCCGGATACCGGCCGCGATACCGGACTCGGTGCCGTCGAGGTCCTTGCCGTCGATCCGGTTGTGGTCGACGAGGACCGCCTCGACACCGTACGTGGTCCCGCTGCCGACGGAGATGCCGTGTGTGCCGAAGCACTGGTCGTTCAGCACGCTCAGGTGCGCGACCGTCGCGTCGTTGGCCTCCATCGCCACGCAGTCGTCGCCGTCCATGAGCCACGAGTCGCGGATCGTGCCGTACGCCGAACTGTCGAAGTCGACGCCGTCGGTGTTGAGCGCGGTGTCCGGGGTCTCGATGACGACGCCGTCGACCAGCAGGCCGCCGCCCTGCTTGTAGTAGATGTTCTCCTTCGGCGAATTGCGCAGGGTCACGTCGTAGACGGTGAAGTCGTCGGACTTCGAGGCCTGGATGAGCCGCGGGGCGTCCGACTTCTGGCCCTGCAGCTTGGCCGCGGCGGCGAGGCCCCACCAGCTGGTCGTGGTGCCGGCCAGCGGCAGGTCGCCGCGTCCGTCGATCACGCCTTGGATCGGGTTGCCGTAGTGGTCGCGGCCGGGAGCCCGCATGCTCTCGATGCCGCTGGCGTTGCCGCTCACGGAGATGAAGGGCACGTAGCTGCCCGCGATGCCGTAGTCAGAGGCCTGACGTGATGCGTACAGGGTCACGCCGGGCTCCACGACCAGGTACTCGAGCTTGCCGAGCGATAAGGGTGCTGAGAGGAACGCGGTGTCGCTGCCGTCGCCGCTCGGGGCGAGGACGACGGCCTCTCCGGTGCCGGCGCACGCGGTGAGCGCGGCCTGAATGCGGGCCGTGTCGGGGGCGGCGGCTTCCTGGGCGTCGGTGAACTCGCGGCTCGGAGTGTCGGCGAGGGTCGAGTCCACGGTCTGGCAGGTGCCGGGGGTCGTGGGGCGGGAGAGCTGCCGGGTGTCGCCCACCTGGGAGTTTACGTACTCTGCGATGCTCGCCGCGGTGACCGAGGTGGCGGCGCCGGAGACGACCGGGTCCCAGCCGTCGGAGCCGGTCAGATACTCGTACGCGGTGTAGGCGCCCTGGTTGGAGGACGTGAGCTGCGGGCGCGTCGACTGGCTCGCGTTCGCGCCGTAGCCCGTGTTGTCGTACTCGTAGTAGCGGCCCGAGGTCCAGGTGGCGCCGCTGATGCCGAGATACGGGTTGGTCGAGTTGACCTGCGCGGGCAGGTTCGTGTCGCGGACTACGAGCTGCGGCGAGGAGTCGGTGTAGGGCTTCCAGGCGCGGCCCAGGTAGACCGTGTTCGACGCGAGCGAGCTCGTCACTGTGTCGCCGGTCAGCAGGATTCCGTACGTGTCCTCGGAGTAGGTCGCGGGCGCCGTGAGGTAGGCGTTCGAGTAGATGCCGTCGTTGAGAGTTTCAATGTTCGAGCGGTCCACGACGAGGTCGCCGTTGCCGAAGATGAAGTCGACGTCGCCCTCGACGGTCGAGTCGTAGACGTACTGGCGCAGCTGCGCGGAGGCGGTCGAGTCCCAGGTCAGCAGGGTGTCCTGGTGGCCGTAGAAGACGTCGTCCTCGTAGACCTGGCGGTCGCCCTCCATCGCGATAGCAACGGCCTGCGTCGCGGTCACCGAGGGGTAGTTGAGCTTGTCGAAGGTATTGCTGAAGGTGATGTACTTCGCGGTGAAGTTACTGGCCTTCACGTGCACGGTCGCCGATCCCTCGGTGCCGTACGTGCTGCCGGTGCTTGTGTTCGTCTCGCCCGCGTAGGTGGACGAGGTGATCACCACGTCGCCCGGTTTGCCGGTGGCGCCGATCAGCGACAGGTGCAGCTTCGTAGCGGGGATGTTGACCATCTCGCTGTAGGTGCCCTTGGCGATCGAGATCGTGTAGGCGGTGCCGGAGTTGTCGGGCACGGCGTTCACCGCGGCCTGCACGGTGGTGTATTCGGCGCCGCTCTTGGCGACCGTGAGCGTGACCGAGGCCGCGGCGGTGTCGGCCGAGGCGGGGACGGCCGCGACGACGCCGGCGGCCAGAGCCGCCGACGTCCCGGCCGCGAGCAGCAATGCGATGCTGCGCAGCTTCATCGGAGCGTCCTTACAGGCTCGGGTAGGAGGCGAAGGAGCAGCTCGGCGCGGAGCCGGAACCGCTGAACGACGTGCTGGTCACGCCGGTGCCGCTGGGCACGACCGAGGAGTTGTAGTACAAGACCTTCGCGTACTGCGCCGTGTAGCCGTTGGCGTCCAGGCTCACGTCCTCGAGCGTCAGGCCGAGCGGGTAGGTGGAGCTGTAGCCCTCGATCGCGTTCGTGGCGCCGGACACGGAGCTGGTCTCGGTCGCGCCGTCGATGGTCACGGACTTGAAGTAGGGGTAGTTCGAGCCCGTGGACGAGGAGTAGAACGGGTTGATCTCGATCGGGTACTTGAGCTTGGTCATGCAGGTGTCTTCGTACTCGACGTTGCTGACCGTGCCGCCGACCTTGCTGTAACTCTTGATCCGGATGCCGTTGGCGCTGCCCGACTCGGTGCCGTTCGTGTCAGTGCCCTGGATCCAGTTCTCGTTGACCAGCACCGAGTTCACGCCGTACGTCGTCTCGCTGCCGATCGAGATGCCGTGCGTGCCGTAGCAGTGGTTGCCGATGACGGACAGGTACTCGTCCTCGGCGGAGTTGGTCTGCATGGCCACGCAGTCGTCGCCGTCCATGATGTACGAGTCCTCGACCGTCGCGTCCTTGGTCGAGTCGATGTCGATGCCGTCGGTGTTGAGCGCGGTGTCGACGGTCTTGATCCTGATGCCCCAGACCGTGAATCCGGTGCCGCCCTCGTAGTAGAGGTGCTCCTTCGGCGAGTTCTCCAGGTCGACGTGGAAGACGGTGAAGTTGTTGGAGCCGGCCTGGACGAGGCGCGGGTTGACCTGCTTGTCGCCGTCGTTCTTGGCGGTCTGGGCGTTGGCCCACCAGGAGGACGAGGTGCCGTAGATGTCGAGGTCGCCGCGGCCGTCGATGGCGCCCTGGCTGCCGGAGGAGGACTGCGTGCCCTCGATCCCGGCGTTGGCGCCGTTCACGGTGATGAAAGCGGTGCAGCCGCTGCTCGTGCTGGACGAGATCGTGCCGCAGGTGGTGCCGGAGCTGGACTGGTACTGCGAGGCGACGCGCGAGGCGAAGAGCGTGACCCCGGTGTCGATGACCAGGTACTCGCCGCCGCCGACGGTCAGCGGCGCGGACAGGAAAGCCGTGTCGGAGCCCGAGGCCGCGAGGACGACGGCCTTACCGGAGCCGGCGCAGGAGTTCAGGTCGGCCTGGATCCGGGAGGTGTCCGGCGGGGTGGACTCCTGCGAGCTGGAGAAGGTGCGGGAGCTCGGCGTGGCCAGCGTGCTGGTGAGCGTGGCGCAGGTGCCGGGGAGCGTGGGTTCGGTGACGGTGCGCTGGTCGCCGAGGCTCGCCGCCGCGGCCGGGGTCGCGGGCAGCAGTGCCGCGGACCCGGCGATGAGCACGGGAATCAGGAGGGTGCGGGTCAAACGCATGACGGGCCGTCCATATCGACGTTGATACAGGAGGTGGGAGATCCGTCACGCGGGCCTGACACCCTCATACCGGGCACGCGTGCAGTCCGGGACGCTAGAGACGGATCCGGGGCGCGTCAAGGGCGTTGACGGAATCTCATGTCAGGGATACGTTCCACGGCACGTCGTATATGAGACATCGAACGACGTTCGACTCCCGCGCGGGCGGATCCTCCGGCACACCCTCACTCGGCCGAAGACCGTCCGCGCGGGTTTTTCGCTTCGTGAGCACAGACTGTTGACATGATCATGGAACCGGCTACATCGTATACGAGATACCCGATACGGAAGAGACTCCTTCATGTCTGACGTGGTGATGCCCTCGGTCGCGGTGCCCTCGCGCACCGAGGCGGTGCTGGACGCGGTCAAGCACGCGATCCTCACCGGCCGCCTCGCGCCGGGCCAGCCGCTCATCGAGACCGAACTCGCCGCGCAGCTCGGCGTCTCCAAGACCCCGGTCCGCGAGGCGCTCAAGACCCTGGCGGGCGCGGGCCTGGTCACGATGAGCCCCTACAAGGGCGCGGCGGTGCGCCTGGTGGACGACGCGCTCGCCCACTCCGTCTACGACATCAGGGTGCTGCTGGAGCCGGAGGCGGTGCGCCGCTCGGCCGGCCGCGGCGGCGGCACGGAGGCCGCGGAGCGGGCGCTGGACGCCGCGGACCGGGCCACCGACCGCGCGGACCGGCAGCAGGCCAACCGGGAGTTCCACCGCGCGCTGTACCTCGGCTGCGGCAATGACCTGATGGTCGGCATCCTGGACGGCCTGCGCGACCAGACGGCGCTGGTGTCCACCGCCGTGTGGACCCGCAACGCCAGCTGGGAGCAGGAGGCCGCCGAGCACCGGGCGATCCTGGAGGCGGTCCGCGGCAACCGGGCCGATCTCGCGGCGACCCTGCTGGAGGAGCACATCCGGGCGTTCGTGGAGAGGAACTTCAACTAGACCTGCTGTGAAAAGCGGTCCGGACCGCTGCAACGATCCGGACCGCGGAGCGATACCGCACCGCACACCCAAAGTGGGGAAACAGTATGCAGTCCGATGATGGCACGGCGGGAACGCCGGCGCCTATTCCAGACGCCGGTCCCGGCGGCTTCGAGCGGCAGCGGGCCGCGCTGCGCGGCGTGGTCGCCATCCCGGTGACGCCCTTCGCCGCCGAGGACCGGGGCGTCGACTGGGAGCGGCACGGCGCGCTGCTCGGCCGGCTCGTCGACGCCGGGGTCGGCGCGATCACCCCGAACGGCAACACCGGCGAGTTCTACACGCTGGAGCCCGCCGAGGCCCGCCGCGCCACCGAGAACACCGTCAAGCAGGTCGGCGAGCGCGCGGCGATCATCGTCGGCGTCGGCCTGGACACCTCGACCGCGATCAACGCCGCGCGGCACGCGCGCGAGGTCGGGGCGCCGATGGTCATGGTGCACCAGCCCGTGCACCCGTACATCTCCGGCGAGGGCTGGGCCGAGTACCACCGGCGGATCGCCGAGGCCGTTCCCGAGGTCGGGATCGTGCTGTACGTGCGCGATCCGCGGATCACCGGCGCGCAGATCGGCCGGCTCGGCGAGCTGTGCCCCAACGTCATCGGGATCAAGTACTCGGTGCCGGATCCGGTGCGCTTCGCGTCCGTGGCCATGGACGCCGGTCCCGGCCGCTTCGAGTGGGTCGCGGGGCTCGCGGAGCTCTCGGCGCCGGGCTACTTCGCGATGGGGGCCACCGGATTCACCTCCGGACTGGTCAACGTCGTGCCCGCCGTCTCGCTCGACTTCCACCGCGAGCTCGCGGCCGGGAACTACGTGGCGGCGCGGGAGATCTGGGGCCTGATCCGGCCCTTCGAGGAGCTGCGCGCGGCGGACTCCTCGGCGGACAACGTGTCGGTGGTCAAGGAGGCGCTCGCCCAGCTCGGCCTGTGCCGGGCCGACGTGCGGCCGCCGAGCCGGACGCTGCCGCGGGCGGTGCGCGACCAGATCGAGGCGATCCTGGCCTCGTGGGGCGAGCGGTGGTCGATATGAGCGAGCCGCTGCGTTCCGCCGCGTGGTTCGGCGAGGGGCCGACCGGCGGGCATATGCGCGCCTTCTCGCACCGGTCACGCCTGGCGCAGCTCGGGTACGAGCCGAGCGAGTACGAGGGCAAGCCGGTCATCGGGATCCTCAACACGTGGTCGGACATCAATCCGTGCCACATGCACCTGCGCGAGCGGGCCGAGCAGGTCAAGCGCGGAGTCTGGCAGGCGGGCGGCTTCCCGCTTGAGTTCCCGGTCTCCACGGTCTCCGAGACCTTCCAGAAGCCCACCCCGATGCTCTATCGCAACCTCTTGGCGATGGAGGCCGAGGAGCTGCTCCGCTCCTATCCGATCGACGGCGCGGTGCTGATGGGTGGCTGCGACAAGTCCACGCCCGCGCTGCTGATGGGCGCGGCGAGCGCGGACGTGCCGGCGCTGTTCCTGCCCGCGGGCCCGATGCTGCGCGGCAATTTCCGCGGCGAGCCGCTCGGCTCCGGCACGGACCTGTTCAAGTACTGGGACGAGCACCGAGCCGGACGGATCGCCGACTGCGACCTGGCCGAGGTCTGCACCGGCCTGGCCCGCTCCCCCGGCCACTGCATGACCATGGGCACCGCCAGCACGATGACCTCGATCGCCGAGGTCCTGGGCGTGGCCCTGCCGGGAAGCGCCTCGATCCCGGCGGTGGACAGCGCGCACTACCGGATGGCTGCTCGCGTCGGAGCCACTGCAGTCGAGCTCGCGAAGGAGGGCCGGCGGATCACCGGCTTCCTCACGCGTGAAGCTTTCGAGGACGCGGCGGCCACCGTGTTCGCGCTCGGCGGTTCGACCAACGCGCTCATCCACCTGATCGCGATGGCCGGTCGCGCGGGCGTGGAGTTCACACTCGACGACTTCGACGCGATCTCGCGCCGGATCCCGGTGCTGGCGAACCTGCGTCCGTCGGGCAGATACCTGATGGAAGACTTCTACTACGCAGGCGGCCTGCAGGCCCTGCTGCACGAGCTGTCGGCGGTCCCGGGAGCCCTGCATCCGGACCGGCCCACGGTCGGCGGCGGCACCGTCGGCGGGCACTGGGACCAGGCGGCCGTGCACGACGCGGACGTGATCCGCGGCGCCGGGCAGCCGTGCAGCGAAGAAGGCGGCCTCGCCGTGCTGCGCGGGAACCTCTGCCCGGACGGTGCGGTGATCAAG
>DASTAE010000304.1:0-5850 GCA_035712985.1 Actinospica sp. | reverse complement strand
CAGGTGGCCAGCACCCGCGAGCGCGCCCTGGCGCTGGCCGCCGGGCACACCGCGAGCGAGATGCGCGAGCTGTGCCGGCACATATACGACGACTACCTCGCCGAGAAGATCTGGCCGGGCACGAAGGCCCTGGTCGACCTGCACCGGCGCCGCGGCGAGCCCGTCTGGCTGCTGACCGCCTCGCCGATCGAGCTCGCCGAGATCATCGCCGACCGGCTCGACTTCGAGGGCGCCCTGGGCACCCGGATCGAGGAGGTCGACGGCAAGTACACCGGCCGGCTGGTCGGCGAGCCGCTGCACGGCCCGGCCAAGGGCGCCGCGGTGCGCGACCTGGCCGAGCGCCTCGGCTACGACCTGACGGCCTGTCACGCGTACTCCGACTCGGCCAACGACCTGCCGATGCTGACCCTGGTCGGCCACCCGCACGCGGTCAACCCGGACCACCGGCTGCGCGAGCGGGCCGAGTCCGAGGGCTGGCCGGTCACCGACTACCGCACCGGCACCAGGCTGCTGCGCGCCTCGCTCCCGCCGGCGGCCATCACCGGCGCCGCAACCGGAGCGGTGGCCGCGGGCGTCGCCCTGGCCAAGCGCGCACGCGCCAAGCCCTGACGACGTGCCGTAGCGATCCGGTCACTAAGGGGTATCCTCGTATCTCGTCCTGACGACCCGTCACGACCGCCAACGCGCGCGAAGTGAGCAGAGTCGCCAAAGCCGCACACAGCGGGGTCCGGTCCGCCTACTATGGGTGATCGGATCGCGCGAGAGCGGGGTCCTACCGACCACGAGCGGAACAGACCGCCCGGCGCCCGCAGCCCACGCGGACGGCGGGACGGAGACGAGGCAGTGCGCACCGGAACCGCACGGCTGGCTGATGCAGTATTACAAGCGTCACAAGCCGTGCCGCAGACGGCGCACCCGAGCACCTGGAGCCTTGTGCACCGAGACGTCAGCGCCGACCGCTTAGGCCTCAGCGGCCTGCGAGCGGCCGTGCTCGCGATGACGGCCGGCGCGGTCCCCCAACCGCCCCGGCCGCTCAGCGCGGGCGCGACCGTGAGCTCGCCGCCGGTGCCGCCAGCGCGCGGCGGCACCGCCCAGCGGCCGCAGACCCAGCCGGAGCCGCCGCGTCCGGACGCCGAGTCCGCGCGCATGCTCGCGCTCGTCGAGCGTGCCCAGGACGGCGACGGCGAGGCCTTCGGGAAGCTCTACGACGCCTATCTGGACACCGTCTACCGCTACATCTACTACCGCGTCTCCAGCAAGGCGCTGGCCGAGGACCTGACCCAGGAGACCTTCCTGCGCGCGCTGCGCCGGATCTCCACCTTCACCTGGCAGGGCCGCGACTTCGGCGCCTGGCTGGTCACCATCGCGCGCAACCTGGTCGCCGACCACTTCAAGTCCTCCCGGCACAAGCTCGAGGTCCCCACCGGCGAGATGCTGGACTCGGACCAGCACGAGCCGAGCCCGGAGGAGTCGGTGCTCTCCTACCTGTCCAACCGCGCCCTGCTGGACGCGGTCAAGCAGCTCAACAGCCAGCAGCAGGAATGCGTCACGCTGCGCTTCCTGCACGGGCTGTCCGTGGCCGAGACCGCGCAGATCATGGGCAAGAACGACGGCGCGATCAAGACCCTCCAGTACCGGGCCATCCGCACGCTGGCCCGCCTGCTCCCGGCGGATCTCCGATGAGGGACACGCCCGGCTGCATACGCCGGGTGAGCCGCTCCGTAACTCCGGGTGCCCCCCGCTCGTTGGTCGGGGTGACGCCGCGGTGTCCCGGCCCGATCGCCCGTTCAGGTTCCACTCGAACGAGTGAAATAGGGGCCCCTGGGACTGTCTCGGGGCGTCCCGGGCACAACCAAACCCGCCCGGCGTGTGTCGAACGCGGTGTAGGTATTCCGCGTTCGGCGTTGCGGGCGGGGGCGGTCCGGGCTCGGCCTGGGTCGGAACGGGAGCAGTGGAGGAGGTGGCAGGCGCGATGAACGATCGGCAGCAGGCCGAGCAGTTCGCGGCGCTGGTGGAAGCGCACGCCGCGAGCCGCGCCGGCGGCGGTTTCCACGGCGAGGGTTCGGCGGGGTCCCTGGTGGCGGTGGCCGAGCGGATCTCGGCGGCGGGCTCCTCGATTCCGGGGCCGAGCGCGGACTTCAGGGACGCGCTGCGCGCCCGGCTGGTCGCCGAGGCGCCGGCCCTGGTGGCCGAGGGGGCGACGGCGTCCGGCGGGCGCCGGGCCGGCTCCCGGGTGCCCGCCCAGCGCGCGGGCCGGGGCCGCTCCGGCGCGCGGCACTCGGCCGATTCCAAGGCGGGCGTGCTCACCGGCATCTCCGCGTCCTGGCGCCGTCGGCTGCTGGCCGCCGGGGTGGGCGTGGCCGTGGCCACAGGCTCGGTCGGCGGGATCGCGATCGCCTCGGCCGGCGCGGTACCTGGAGACCCCTTGTACAACGCGAAGAAGATCTTCGAGTCCCTGCAGCTGTCCCTCTCCGGCTCGCCGACCGACCAGGGCCGCGACTACCTGCACCTGGCGGACGTGCGGCTCGGCGAGATCGACGCGCTGCTGCAGCGCCCGGACGTGGACCAGTCGGGTTCGCAGACCCAGCAGCTGCTCAAGGACACGCTCAGCGACCTGCGCACGATGATCAGCACCGGCGGCACGCTGCTGGTCGCCCAGGTCCAGCAGAACGGCGACCAGACCGCGCTGCACGCGCTCTCCGACTTCCTGCTGACCGAGCGTCAGCGGGTCGAGGACCTCAGCTGGCGGCTGCCGCCGAACCTGCAGTCGCAGCCCCCGCAGATCGTCACGCTGATGGACCAGTTCTCCGCCGAGCTGCAGGCGGCCGCGCTCAAGGCGGCCGAGGAGCACATGCAGGGGCCCGGCTCCGGCCAGCAGGGCAACGAGGGCCAGTCCGGCGGCGGCCAGACCGCCGCGGGCTCGGCGACCCCGTCGGCCACCGGCACGGCCGCGGCCTCCGGCTCCGCGAGCGCGGACGGCAGGGCGAGCACCACGGGCTCCTCGACCAAGGCGTCCTCGGGCGCCTCGACGAGCGCCAGCGCGAGTGCGAGCTCGACCATAGACGTCAAGCTGCCCGTCGGGATACTGCCGTCGATAGGAGTCACCGTCCCCGGCCTCCTCGGCCTGCCGGAGATCGAGGTCGAGCTCGGCGGCAGCGGCTCCTCGGCGAGCGCCACGCCCTCCGGGTAGGCCTCAGTAGGCCTGGAAGGCGACCTGCTCGCCGTGCGCGTCCACCGGACGGGGCACGGCGAGCAGGGTGCCGTCCGAGGCGGGGGGCTGATAGGGGCCGGCCCAGAACCAGTAGTCGGCGCTCGGCAGTCCGGCGCCGCTCGGGAAGGCCGTGGTCTTCAGCGTGATCTTGCTGGTCACCTGGACGGAGACCGCGGCCGAGGGCACCGGGCCGAAGAGAACGGCCACCGTCGGCGGTCCGTTGGTCCCGTTCGTGGCGCTGACGTAGTACGTCCGCCCCTCGGTCTTAGCGTTGAAGCCGCATTGGCTGCCGTACACCGCCCCGGCGGTGGCGCCGTTGCGCGCGGTGTACGGGCTCGAGCGGTTGCCCATCCCCATGCAGAGCCGGCCGCCGTCCTCCCAGGCCCACAGGTTCCAGTAGACGTTGCCGGTGTTCCCGCTCTCGATCAGCACGGCGTTCTCCTCGCCGTCCGGGGCCGGGGCGGTGGACGAGCAGCCGGCGAGCGCGACGGCGCCGAGTATCAAGGCCGTCAACGCGACGGCGGCCTTCTTCACGGGGGCTGGTCTCCTCTGAGAAGAACACGTACTTAGAAGAACACGCAGTTAAAAGAACACGCAGTTAAAAGAACACTGAGCGACGTTGCAGAAGCACGCGGTAGAGCGTGTCCTGGATGCTCTCGCGCACCTGGTCGGTCAGATTGAACACCAGCATCGGGTCGTCCGCCGCGGAGGGGTCGTATGCGGAGGTGTCGATCGGCTCGCCGAACACGATGTACCACTTGGACGGCAGCGGCACGAGGCCGAGCGGTCCGAGCCAGGGGAAGGTCGGGGTGACCGGCACGTAGGGCACGCCGAGCAGCCTCGCCAGCGGCTTGATGTCGCCGATCTTCGGATAGATCTCCTCCGCGCCGACGATCGCGGTCGGGATGATCGGCGTGCCGGTGCGCAGCGCCGCCGAGACGAAGCCGCCGCGGCCGAAGCGCTGCAGGCGGTAGCGCTCGGAGAAGGGCTTGCCGATCCCCTTGAAGCCCTCGGGCCACACGCCGACGACCTCGCCGCCGCCGAGCAACCGCAGCGCGTCCGGGTTGCAGGCCAGCGTGTGCCCGGCCTTGCGCGCGTAGGAGCCGACGTAGGGCATGGTGAACACCACGTCGGCCGCGAGCATCCGCAGGTGCCGGCCGACCGGATGGTGGTCCCAGAGCGCGACCTGGGTCATCAGCGCGTCCAGCGGGAGCGTGCCGGAGTGGTTGGCCACGATCAGCGCGCCGCCGTCGCCCGGCACCCGCTCCAGCCCGCGCGCCTCGACCCGGAAGTACTTCTCGTACAGCGGCCGGACCACGTTGAGCAGGACGTTCTCGGTCAGGTCCTGGTCGAAGCCGAACTCGTCGACCTCGTACTCGCCGGTGATCCGCCGACGCAGGAAGGCGAGCCCGCGCGCGGCGCGCCGCTCCCAGTCGGCCGAACTCGCCTCAGTGCCCACGGTCCGCTCCGCCCTGCGCGTGCTTCTCCAGCAGCGTGATCAGCCGCTGCTCGGCGCCGCGGACCAGGTCCGGCGGGATCAGGGGCCTGATCCCAGCGGTCCTGGCGTGCTCCTGCACGGCCTGCGCGGTGGTGTACTTCGGAGTGAAGCCGAAGCGCTCGGTCATTCGGGTGGTGTCCAGCACCCGCCCGTAGGTCAGCAGCTCCAACTGGTCCCCGGTGAAATCGGCCACGCCCACCTGGCGCAGCGTCCGGCCGAGCCAGGGCGCGGCGAACCGCGGCAGCGGCACGGTGGCCTTGCCGAGGCGGTGGGCGAGCTGGGACAGGGTCAGCGACCCGGCCCCGGCCACGTTGTAAACCCCGGGGTGCGTCCCCGCGGCGGCGATTCGCAGCGCCCGGACCACGTCCTCGATGTGCACGAACTGCAGCCGCGGGTCGAAACCCGCCATCGTGGGCAGCACCGGGAGCGCGAGGTAGTCGGCGAAGGGGCTCTCCACCCCCGCGCCGAGGTAGCCGGCGAAGCGCAGCACGGTGACCGAGACGTCGGGCCGCCGCCGCGCGAAGCCGCGGACGTACTCCTCGACCTCGACGCAGTCCTTGCCGTAGCCCGCGTGCGGCGGACGGTGCGGCTGGGTCTCCTCGGTGAAGTGCGCCGGATCGCGCGGCGCGCTGCCGTACACAGCGGCCGAGGACTTCACCACGAGACGACGCACCGAGGGCGCGCGCTGGCAGGCCGCGAGCAGCTGCATCGTGCCGATGACGTTGCGCTCCTTCATCGCCGTGCGCCCGCCCGCCTGCCCGGGGGCGGCGAGCACGTCGAGGTGCAGCACCGTGTCCGGGCGGGTCTTGGCGATCAGGGTGGCGATGGCCGGGGCGCGCAGGTCGAGCCGAACGTGTTCGACCCCCTCCACCGCGAGATCCGGATCCGGCTCGGCCAGGTCCACCGCGAGCACGCGGCGGCCCTGCCCGTGAGCGGCGAGGTCGCGCAGCACCGCGGCGCCGAGCCGACGGGCGGCACCGGTCACCAGCAGGGTGCGTGTGGACGCGGACGTCATCGTGCGCCGAGGAGCGGCCGGCTACTTCTTGTTGCGACGCTGGATGCGCGTCTTCTTGAGCAGCTTGCGGTGCTTCTTCTTGGCCATACGCTTGCGACGCTTCTTGATGACAGAGCCCACGTCGGG
>DASTAE010000303.1:0-6932 GCA_035712985.1 Actinospica sp. | reverse complement strand
CCGACCTCGAAGACCACCGCGATCTGGGAGCCGTCGCTCAACATCGACGCCGCCGGCAATCTCGTCTGCTACTTCTCCGACGAGCGGCAGAAGGTCTACGACAGCAGCGGCAACGACACCTCGACCAGCATTCTGCAGGCCGTGTCGTACCACGTCTCCACCGACGGCGGGCAGACCTGGGGCGCCGAGGGCAACGTCGCGGCCATCCCGGACGACAGCGACCGGCCCGGGATGATCACCGTGACCAAGCTGGGCAACGGGCAGTACATGGCCACCTACGAGGTGGTCAACCAGCCGAGCCAGACCCTGAACACCGCGGTCGTGTACTCCAAGTTCTCCAGCGACGGCATCACCTGGACCGCCAACAGCCTCGGCACCAAGATCGTGCTCGCGAACGGGCGCGGCATGGGCTCCTCGCCGTTCGTGCGATGGGTCCCGGCCGGAGGCCCGAACGGCACCGTCATCGTCTCCTCGAAATGGGCCGTGGACAGCAGCGGCAACATCAGCGGCGGCCAGAACTTCTATGTGAACTACAACTACGGTCAGGGCCCATGGGAGCAGATGCCGTACGCGGTCACCTATGACGCCTCAGACTCGCAGGGCGGCTACTTCGCCGGCTTCGCGCAGTCCTTCGACACGAGCGTGGACGGCCTGACGCTGTACCAGGCGACGAACGTGGAGAACACGACGAGCGGCCAGAACGACGTGCGCGTCGGCAGCGTCCCGCTCAACGCGCACCACTACGAGGCCGAGCGCGCCGTGCTCACCGACACCGCCCTCGTCTCCCAGGTCGACGCGGACGGAGGTAGCAAGGTCGGCAACATCAACAACGCTGACAGCACCGTCGACTTCTCGCACGTCAACGTGCCCACGGCCGGCACGTACACGGTCAACGTCCGCTACGACAACGGCAGCGGCTCGACCAGCAGCCAGAGCGTGAGCGTGAACGGCGGCACGGCGTTCAGCGTGAGCTATCCGCCGACCGTCGACTGGAACCGGTACCTCTGGGCCCAGTTCACCACCACACTCAACGCCGGGAGCAACACGATCGCGTTCACGCACAACTCCGGCTACGCCGAACTCGACGCCATCGACGTCTACCAGAGCGGCGCAGCCTCGTACGGCGAGTTCAAGCTCGTGAACCGCAACAGCGGCCTGGATCTGGAGATGCCCTACGCGACCACGACCTCGGGAGCGCAGGCCGACCAGTGGGGCGACACGAACAACGCGACGCAGACCTGGCGGATCACGCCCACCTCGTCCGGAACCTCGTACACGCTGACCAACCTCAACAGCGGCAAGCTGCTCGACATCGCGAGCGCCTCGACCGCCAACGGGGCGGCCGCGGTCCAGGAACCGTCGAGCGGCGCCACGTCGCAGGACTGGACGTTCAGCGCGAGTGACTCAGGCTACGGATACATCACCGACGTCAACAGCGGAAGGCTCCTGGAGATCTACCAGAACTCGACCGCCGACGGCGCCGTGGCCGACCAATGGGCCTCGACCGGCTACAACTGCCAGCAGTGGCTGCTGACCAAGCAGAGCATCCAGTAGCCGCCCGACTCCCCGAACCCGTCGCCGGACCGCCGTCGCCCGAGGGTGCGACGCCGGTCCGGCGATGCGGCGATGAGACGCCGCGGACCGCGCACGGCCGGTGCCGGCCGGGCTTCGGGCCGACCTCGCGGGGCGCGGGCTGCTCAGGACGGAATACCCGGCTGCGAATCCGCCGGGGCGGCTCGCGGGTCCACGATCCGCTCGAAGAGGAACTCGTGCTTGAGGAAGGAGACGTCGTACTCGTGCCCCGGGTACGGCGGGATGAGCTGGGCGGCCTGGAAGAGCCGCCAGCCGTCCTTGAGCGCGTCGAGCCCGGTGTCGTAGGGCGGCTCGGCGCTGTCTCCCGTGGTCGGCGAGGTGCGGCCGGTGCCGTCGTACTGGGACCAGCCGACCACGTAGGAGTCCAGCGCGGAGTTGGACAGGTAGAGCACGAGCACCTGCTGGCGCAGCACGGGGGCGTCGGTCTCGGTCGTCATGCCGCCACCTCCTGCGGGCGGTTGGAGACCCGGGTCACCCAGTAATCGAGGTCGAACTCGGCGTCGCCGGTCAGCGCGCGCCACAGCAGGGCCCGGTTGTAGCGCTCCAGGCGTCCGGTCGCCTGCTCGTACCAGGGGAACGTGGTGTCCAGCTCCCTGACCACCTGAGGGTCGGCGAGGTCGGACGTGTCCCACAGCAGCCGCTGGCGGACCGTCGGGTTGAAGCGGATCTTGAACATGTAGCGGGTGATGTCGCTGTCGTTGCGGCGGGCGCCGTGCCAGATGCCGTGATGCACGATCACCACCGTCCCGGCCGGGCAGACCAGCCGGGTCTGGCCGCGCAGGTTCTGGTAGCGGCCGGTGTCGGACTCGTTGATCCGGCGCAGGTGGCTGCCCGGCACGCTGAGCGTGCCGCCCATCTCCAGGGTCACCGCCTGCGGGTAGTACATCAGCTGCACGTCGAAGGCGTCCGGCCGGAGGTCGATGATGGCGTCCGCGTGCATTTCCTGCGCGCGTCCGCCGTGCGGCCAGACCACGTGGACGGCGTGATGGTCCACCAGCGGATCGGGCCCGACCAGGCTGCGCAGCGCGCCGGCCACCTGCGGGACCTCGAGCAGCCGGGCGGCGAAGGAGCCCGGGGCGTACGCGTCGGCCACCGGCGTGCCGTAGGGCAGGTCCGCGACACCCCGCGCCAGCACCTCCAGCGCCTCGGCGTTCAGTTCGGCGGGCACCACGCCGTCGAGGCGGAGCGATCCGTGGGCGACGAAGCGCGCCATCCGGACCGAGTTGAGCAGGATCGGTTCGTTCTCCATGGGGATAGACGCTACGTGCGGCGATCCGTGCGGCGGGTGGGTTCGATTCGCCGACTGCTGGTCGATTTTCACCCCGCGTGCCGTAGAGTTCGGGCATGGACACAGTGCTCGCCCACCTCGACGAGCCGCCCGAACCGGCCGCGGTGGGTCTGGGTGTGCACGGACCGGCCGGGCAGGTGGACGTGTTCTCGCTGCCCGATCTGTGGCAGCTGCACCTCTACGGCTACGAGGCCGACCTGACGGTGGACGGGACCGCGCACGCGATCCGTCCCGGACGGGTCAGCCTCATCCCGCCCGGCACGACCGTCCGGTACCGGTACCGGGGCCGCTCCGAGCATCTGTACGCGCACCTGCGCCTGGGATCGAGCGGCACGCCGCTGCGCATCCCGCTGATCCAGGACACCGGCGCGGACCGGTCTCCGCTCACCCTGCAGCTGCGCCAGGCGCTCGCCGCCTGGCCGCGCACGCCGGCGCGGGCGAGCGCCGAGGTGTGGGCGGCGCTCTGGCGCGTGGCCCAGCTGGATCCGGCCCGCGCGCCCGGCGCCGCCGCGGTCCATCCGGCGGTGACCGCCGTCCTGGCCCTGATCGAGGAGCGCTTGGCCGAGCCGCTGACCGTCGTGGAGATCGCGAGGTCGGCCGGCGTCTCGCACAACCATCTGACCCGGATCTTCCGGGCCGCGACCGGGCAGACCGTCGTCGGCTACATCCGGGCCCGCCGGATGGCCCGCGCGCGGCACTTCCTGCAGGCCACGACCCTGTCCATCCCGGCCATCGCGGCGTCGGTCGGCATTCCCGACCTCCAGGCGTTCAACAAGGCCTGCCGCCGCGAACTCGGCGCGTCCCCGCGCGGCGTCCGCGGCGGCGTCGGCCCCTCCTGAATCAGCGTTCGGTGACGCGCGGCAGAACCGCGGACGGACAGCGCGGCGGGGTGAGCGGGTGCGGCAGCAGCGTATGAGGACTCTGCGCGATCCCGGTCTCGTCGGGCGTGCCGAGGCGGGCGAGCCGGGGCGAGCCGTCCTCGGGCAGGCCGGTCTCCGGGTTCAGGGCCGCGTGGCCCCAGCGGATGCTCACCGCTCCTCGCTCCCGACGAACACGCGCACATCCCACGGACCGAGCTGGATCTGCGCGTCCGCGGCGACGGACGCGCCGGTCAGGACGTCCGTGAGCGGCAGCGGCGCGGTGACCGACACCGGGTCCCAGTTCCAGTTGTGCACGATGTGCACGCGACGCGCGTCGGGCGCGGTGCCGGTGCTGACCGTGACGGAGACCGGCAACCCGGTCCAGCCGCCGACCGGCTTCGGGGTGAGCCACGCGGCCAGGGTCCGGGCGAGGCTGCGGCCCGGGACGGTGCCGACGTAGGTGATCCGGCCGTCGCCGTGGCGGCGGGTGGTGAGCGCGGGCCAGCGGCCGAAGTGCGGGTGCTGATAGGTGGCGAGGACCTCGGCGTCGGTGACGGTCAGCCCGTCGGCCCAGCGGGTCGCGGTGGCGTCGAGCGGGAGCTCGAACGGGGAGCCCTCGACGGTGCGCAGGGGCAGGTCGCCGGCCAGGTTGCTGAACTCGTCGTAGCTGAGGCCCGCGGCCTCGGCCAGCCGCGCGGGGGCGGGTTCGTGGCGGGCGCGCCCCAGTTCGTCCGCGTAGCCGGTGCGCGGGCCGAGGACCAGGTGGCCGCCCGCCTGCGCGTAGCCCGCGAGCCAGTCGAGCATCGTGTCGTGCGCCAGGTAGAGCGCCGGGACCACCAGCACGGGATGGCGCCCGGCCGCCTCCTCGGGGCTCAGGCCCTCGCGCGCGCCGGTCGGGTCGTGCAGCTGGCGGGCGTGGATCATGCGCGCCTGCCGTCCGGCCTCGACGGAGCCGCGGTAGAAGGCGTCGAAGATCGTGTGGTACGAGTCGCTGTCGGGTTCGCCGCTCTCCTTGGCCAGCGGCGGATACTTCTGCATGAGCCACTTGCTCGGTGTCGAGTACACGAAGGCGATGTCGGCGTCCGGCTCGAGCCCGGCGACCAGACCGCCGGCCGTCGCGAACTCCGCGCCGAGCCGGGCCAGTTCGGCGTAGACGCGCCCGGGCTGCCCGCTGTGCGGCAGCACTCCGCCCCAGTACGTCTCCGCGCCGAAGTGCAGCGTGTGCCAGTGCCAGTACTCGACCATCCTGGCGCCCCGGGACACCAGCGCCCACGCGGCCTGGCGCCACTGCCCGTCGAAGGCCGGACGGTTCTCCGAGGTGCCGCCGATGTTCTGGGCGTTGGTCTCGGTGACCAGGTACGGGGCCTGCTTCGAGGAGTACATCCAGTCCGCGGCCTTGTACAGGGACCACAGCCCGCGCGGAATCCAGCTCGTGCTCGGCACGCCGTCGTCGGGAAGCCGCAGGCCGTCCTGCATCTCGTAGTACGGGTTGCCGGCGGTCACGTCGAGCGCGTCGGTCAGCTCGTCGTCCTGCACCGCGGGCAGGCCGTAGCAGACGCAGGTGGTGACGAACTGCTCGGGACTTGCGTATTCGCGCACGATGTCGGCCTGCCACGCGATGAACTCGGTGGTCTGCCGGGCCTGGAACTCGCGCCACGCGATGTCGTATTGCGGTTGGGCGTTGCCGTCCGGGGTCCACAGATCGGCCCAGGTGGACAGCCGGTGCGACCAGTAGACCAGGCCCCACTCCTCGTTCAGCGTCTCCACGTCGCCGTACTGCTGTCGAAGGTGGTCGACGAAGCGCTGGAAGACGCCGTGGTTGTGCATCAGCATCAGGCCGGGCTCGTTGTCGACCTGGAAGCCGATGACGGCCGGATGCGCGGTGTAGCGCTCCAGGATCCTGCGGATGACGCGCTCGGCGTGGAAGCGGAAGGCCGGGTGGGTGAAGTCGGCCTCCTGCCTGGCTCCCCAGCCCCGCGGCCTGCCGGTGGCGGCCTCGCTCGCGATCTCCGGGTACTGGCGGGCGAGCCACGGCGGCACCGCGTAGGTCGGGGTGCCCAGGATCACGCCGATGCCGCGTTCGTGCGCGCCGTCGAGCACCGGCTCGAGCCAGTCCAGGTCGAAGCGGCCGTTCTCCGGTTCCCAGGTCGACCACACCGACTCGCCGACCCGGATGACCGAGAATCCGGCGCGCGCCATCAGGTCGAGGTCCGTCTTCAGCCGTTCGTAGGGCTGATACTCGTGGTAGTACGCGGCGCCGAACAGGACGCGGGCAGGCAGGATCGCCATCGGTGGAACCTCCGGTTGAACCAGTGGGTTACGAGCGTGCGCGGGCGGCCGAGGAGCCCCGGACGATGAGGTCCCACGCGCCCGTCTCCCAGCCTCCGGTGGGGATCGCGGCGAGATGGGGGTGCTCAAGCCAATGCTCCGTATGGCGACGACCCGGGGCAGACGGCCGCCGCCCGAAAGCGAGGCAGTCGAAGCGCTTCGACACTGTCGTGAGGCTACGTGACCCGAAGTCGCTCCGCAAGAGGTTTCCCGAGCTCCATGGGCCCAACTCGGGGTCGAAGCGCTTCGACCAGAATGCTCGGCCAGCATGAATGCAGGCGCTGAATTCTCCGGGAAAGCCTCCGGCAAAGGCACCGAGCATCAAGGAGGTCGATCGGACGATCGACCTCCTCGCGTCAGTGCTCTGATCGACTCAACCGAGCGTCCATTGCTGGTTGCTCTGGCCGTTGCAGGTCCACAGTTCGGCGAGGGCGCCGTTGGCGGTGGATGCTCCGGTCACGTCGAGGCAGAGTCCTGATTGGACTCCGGTGATGGTGCCGTTGGAGTTGATGGTCCACTGCTGGTTGGTCTGGCCGTTGCAGGACCAGATGATCACCTTCGTGCCGTTGGTGGTGCCCTTCGCGTTCGCGTCCAGGCAGAAGGTGGATCCGCCGACGGTCAGGCTGAGACCGTTCGAAGTCGTGTGGGTTCACGTCTGATTCGCCCCGCCACCGCAGTCCCAGATCTGCAGCTGAGTACCGGCCGTCGTCGACGAGTACGGATCGTCCAGACACTTACCCGCACCGACCGCGTGCAGCGCGCCCGTGCCGCCGCCGGTACCGCCGCCCCCGCCGCTGGAGCCGCCGTCGAGGCCCATGAAGTGGATGGCGTAGGCGGCCATTCCGGAGCCCTGGATCGGCAGT
>DASTAE010000302.1:0-11984 GCA_035712985.1 Actinospica sp. | reverse complement strand
CGCGGCTGGGCCGCGGCGCTCACCCTGATCATCCTGGTCATGCTCCTCAACCTGATAGCCCGTCTGATCGCCTGGTGGAAGGCCCCGGCCGCCTCCCGGTAGCCCTCCGAAGCTGAAGAAAGAAGACTTGAGAACCATGGCCAAGCGAATCGACGTCTCCGGACTGTCGGCTTACTACGGCTCGACCCGGGCTATCGAGGACATCAGCCTGACGGTGGAGCCCCGCACGGTGACCGCCTTCATCGGCCCGTCCGGCTGCGGCAAGTCCACCGTGCTGCGCACGCTCAACCGGATGCACGAGGTCATCCCGGGCACGCGTGTCGAGGGCAAGGTCATGCTCGACGACGTGGACCTCTACGGCCCGGGCATCGACCCGGTCGCGGTGCGCCGCACGATCGGCATGGTCTTCCAGCGGCCGAACCCCTTCCCGACGATGTCGATCTACGAGAACGTGGCCGCCGGCCTGAAGCTCAACGGCGTGCGCGGCAAGGGCGACATGGACGGCATCGTCGAGCAGTCGCTGCGCGGCGCCAACCTCTGGAACGAGGTCAAGGACCGGCTGAACAAGCCGGGCATGGGCCTGTCCGGCGGTCAGCAGCAGCGCCTGTGCATCGCCCGCGCGATCGCCGTGTCGCCGGACGTGCTGCTGATGGACGAGCCCTGCTCGGCGCTCGACCCGATCTCCACCCTCGCCATCGAGGACCTGATCGCGCAGCTCAAGAACGAGTACACGATCGTCATCGTGACGCACAACATGCAGCAGGCCGCGCGCGTGTCGGACCGCACCGCCTTCTTCAACATCGAGGGCACCGGCAAGCCGGGCAAGCTGATCGAGATCGACGACACCCCGCGGATCTTCGCGAACCCCTCGCAGCGGGCCACGGAGGACTACATCACCGGCCGCTTCGGCTGATCGAGGCGGCGCAACGCCCCGCGAACCACCGGTTCGCGGGGCGTTTTCGTGTTATCCGAAGATCCAGTGCGTCGGGAAGTAGACGATCGCCGCGCAGCAGGCCGCGGCCGGGATCGTCAGGAACCAGGCGATGACGATGTTCTGCGCGACGCCCCAGCGCACGGCCGTGCGCCGCTTGGTCGCGCCGACGCCCATGATCGAGCCGGTGATGATGTGCGTCGTGGACACCGGGGCCGGATAGATGAACGCGGTGAAGTAGAGCACGAGCGAGGCGACCGTCTCGGCGGCGAAGCCGCGCGGCGGGTCGAGCTCGATGACCTTGCGTCCCAGGGTCCGCATGATCCGCCAGCCGCCCGCGCAGGTGCCGGCCGAGATGGCCAGCGCCGCCGACCAGAGCACCCACCACGGCACGGCCGAACTGCTGGTGGCGCGCCCGCCCGCGATCAGCGCGAGCATGACCACGCCCATCGACTTCTGCGCGTCCTGGATGCCGTGGCCGAGCGCCATCCCGGCGGCCGAGACCGTCTGCGCCATCCGGAAGTTCCTGGTCACCCGGCCGGGACTGGCCCGGCGGCAGGCCCAGAGGATGCCGACCATCAGTGCGAAGGCGAGCACGAAGCCGACGACCGGGGAGATCAGCATCGGCAGGACGACCTTCTCCCACACGCCCGACCAGTTGACCCTGAGGCCGGAGGCCAGGCCGGCGCCGACCATGCCGCCGATCAGCGCGTGCGTGCTGGACGAGGGCAGGCCGTAGTACCAGGTGACCAGGTTCCAGGCGATAGCGCCGGCGAGCAGCGCGAAGACGATCACCAGCCCGCTCGAGCCGCCCGGCGGCTTGCTGATGATGCCGCTGGTCACGGCTTTGGCGACGCCGCCACCGAGCTGCAGGCCGAGCCAGGCGCCGAGCAGGTTCATCACGCCGGCCATCAGCAGCGCGACGCGCGGGGTCAGGGCCCTGGTGGAGACGGAGGTGGCGATGGCGTTCGCCGAGTCGTGGAAGCCGTTCGTGTAGGCGAAGCCCAGCGCCACCAGGATGACCACGACGAGCCAGAAGGTGAGCACGGCGGTTCAGGACTCCTTGACCACGATGGTCTCGATCGTGTTCGCCACGTGCTCGAAGCCGTCGGCCGCCTGTTCCAGGGTTTCCACGACCTCCTTGAGCTTGAGGACGGTGAGCGTGTCGAACTCGCCGGAGAACAGGTGGGCCAGCAGCCGCCGGTAGACCTGGTCGGCCTGGTTCTCGAGCCGGTTGATCTCGATCCAGTACTCCTGCAGGTCCTTCATGGAGCGCAGCCTGGGCATCGCCTCGGCGGTCAGGTCGGCGGCCCGGACCAGCACGTCGACCTGGTCGGCGACGCCGTCCGGCAGCGCGTCGATCTGGTAGAGCGAGACCAGGTCGGCCGCGGCGTCCATCGCGTCCATCACGTCGTCCAGCAGGCCCGCGAGCTGGTAGATGTCCTCGCGGTCGAAGGGCGTGATGAAGGAGGAGTTGAGCTGCCGGTAGATGTCGTGGGTGATCTCGTCCGAGACGTGCTCGGCGTCGCGCATCCGCACGGCGATCTCCGCCCGGGCCGCCTTGTCGGCGCCGAGCAGCTCGGTCAGCAGGCCGGCTCCGACGACCAGGTTGTCCGCCGCCTTGGCGAACAGGTCGTAGAAGCTCGTCTCCTTCGGAGTCAGACGCAGGCGCACGGGGCTCTCCGGGCTTCGGTGGGGTGACCAGGGCTTTTCTCGATCAGTGGATCACGGCCCCCGTGTGGCGTGCCGGATGGGCGCGCGTCGACCGAGTTCCATGACCACAAGGATGGTAGACGCTCCGTGGAGAAGGCGCGCCGAGGAGACCATTCGTGCCCGCGGAGATCGCTGGTCAGCAGCAACTGGTTGAGAGATAAATCACTTCTCCGGGTGTTCACCCGGAGTTCACACGCGCCCGGTGCGGCCCTCTTGCTCAGGCCCGGATCGTCAGCCCCAGGATCCGGTCGATCGCCTCCTGGGAGAGCGGCTCCTCGCTGCGCTCGGCCGCGATGATCAGCTCCGCGTAGAGCTCGATCTCGTCCAGGGCGACCCGGTCGTGCACCGTGCGGTAGCGGCTCCCCGCGGACGCGGCGGCCGGGCGGGGCGCGCGCGTGGACCGCTGCCCGGCGGTTGCGGACACCCCGCTCTTGGACGAGGTCACAGACGTCGTCGTGTCAGTACGCACCCAGACCACCTCCTCGCGGCTCGCGGACCGAAGTGACAGCCGGCTCCCTGTATTCAAGGTTAGGCGCGCCTTAATCCGACCGCCATGGCCCGGTTGGGCCATCCGCGCGTGGTCCGGACCACCTGCTCGACACCGCCCGTTTCACCCGGTCGACGGCCGCGATCAGTTCGCCGCGACCACGTCGGCGGCGGCCGGCGCGGCCACCGTGACCTTCTTGCCGAGGTCGTAGAGGTCGGTGCTGGAGACGATCGTGACCTGTCCCTTGGCCGGGGCGGGCGCCGGGAACTCGAAGCGGGCGACGAAGCGCAGCACCCGGCCCTGGGCGTCCAGGTAGACGCCGAAGGGCACCGCGTGCTGCGAGAAGGAGTCCCCGGCGGCGACCAGCGCGGCGCCCTCCGGCGCCGGGGCGGCCTTCGCGGCGGCGATCAGGTCGAGGGTGCCCGCGTAGTGCGCGACCGGCACGTTGTACACCTTGTCCTGGCCGACGTAGTGCACCGAGCCGCCCGAGGCGCCCGCGCCCGACAGCATCGCGAAGGCCAGGATCGGGCTGGTGTACCCGGCGCTGATCAGGTCGCCGTCGGCCAGCCGGCTCGAGTCCACCTGGACCCACTTGGCGGTGCCGCCGGTCGGGCGCATGTAGAGCGTGGTCGGGGTGACGACCTCGTCGATTGTGCTGTGCGCGCTGACGTCCGGCGGCACGGTGAGCGTGATCGAGCCGAGTTGGCGGGTGAAGTCGAAGGCGCCGGTGCCGGAGAACTGGTCGGTCTTGCCCTGCGCCGTCATCGAGACGGAGGTGGCGACCTCGGCGGTCCCGATCTTCATCGAGGCCGCCCCGGCCGCGCGTACCGCGGCCACCGGGTCCGCGGCCACCGACACCGCCGTGCTGCCCGGACCCGCGCAGGAGGACGTCGCGAGCGCGCAGGCGATCGCCGCCCCCGCGAGCCCGGCGCGTCCGAGGAATCGCCCCCGTGTTCCGGTCGCCGTCTCCACCGTGACACACCTCCAGAGCGACGCCGTGCGTCGCCGTACGTTTGTTGAGAAGTGGCTCTGTACTTGTATGGATATAGGGATTTCCGAAGAAACCGGGAGCAAAGGGGGCGCGCGATGCGGCACACTGTCCCCGGTAACCGCGCCCGGACTAGCCAACGAGCCGAATGGGTGAGGGTTACGCGGGTAGTGGACTTCAGTGGGCCTCCGAAGGGCCCTGAGCTCGGCGAGGGAGAGAACGAAGGATGCGGGTATTCGTCGCGGGGGCCACCGGAGTACTGGGAACGGCAGCCGAGCGCCAGTTGGTCGCGGCCGGGCACAAGGTCACCGGCGTCGCGAGATCCCAGTCCAAGCGCGACGCCCTCGCGGTGGCCGGGGCGGTGCCGGTCGAGGCCGACCTCTTCGACCCCGCGGCCCTGCGGCACGCCGTGGCCGGACACGACGTCGTGGTCAACCTCGCCACCAGCATCCCGCCCGGCACCGCCGCGATGCGCGCGAAGAACTGGCGCGAGAACGACCGCATCCGCACCGAGGCGAGCAGGAACCTCGCCGAGGCAGCGGCCGCCGAGGGCGTGCTGCGCCTGATCCAGGAGGCGGTCTCCTTCGTCTACGAGGACGGCGGCGAGGAGTGGATCACCGAGCGCCACCCCGTGCGCCCCAACAGCGTCACCGCCTCCTCGATCACCGCCACCGACAACGCGATGGACTTCGCCGACGCCTACCGCTTCGCCGTGGTGCTGCGCTTCGGCCTCCTCTACGGCGACGAGCCGAGCACCCACTGGATGCTGGACCGCGTGCGCAAGGGCAAGCCCGCCGTGATGGGCGCCCCCGAGGGCTACCTGTCCCCGATCACCGTGCACGACGCGGCGGCCGCCGTCGTCGCCGCACTCGCGGCACCCTCCGGCGTCTACAACGTCTCCGGGCCGCCCCTCACCCGCGCCCAGTGGTCCGAGGCCCTCGGCAAGGCGGCGGGGGTCGGCGGCCCGGCGAGGTACCTGTCGCCGATGACCCTGCGCCTGATCTCCAAGCGCGTCGAGCCCTTCCTGCGCTCCCAGCGCATCTCCTCCGACGCCTTCCACAACGCCACGGGATGGCGCGCGCGGACGACGGTCGAGGACGGCCTGTCAGCCTCCTGAGCCGGTAGCCGCCGCCGAGGCCGTGGCGATCCCCGTCGCCACCGGCCACGACGGGACCGTGGAGTAGGGGCGGACGGCGCCGATGTACTGGGGGTTGAAGCCGTCGATGGGGTCGAAGCGGATGAAGGCGCCGGTGTGCGGGGCGTCGATCATCGCTCCGCCGCCGACGTATATCCCCACGTGCTCGATGGTGGCGGGGTCGTTCACGTTGGTGGCGAAGAAGACCAGGTCTCCCGGCTGGAGCTGATCCCTCGGGATGTGCACGCCGGCGTACCACTGGTCGGCGGCCACGCGCGGGAGAGTGACTCCGGCGCTGGCGTACGCCGCCTGGGTCAGGCCCGAGCAGTCGAACTCGCCGTTCTGGGCGACCGTGCCGGTTCCGCCGTAGAGGTACGGGGTGCCGAGGCGGTCGTAGGCGAACTTGATGGCCTCGACGGCCACGCTGCTGGCCGCGATGACGGTGGTCGTGGGCTTGGCGAAGGACTTCTCCAGCGCCTCGATGTTCTTGACGTAGCCCTCGGTCTGGCCGTTGTGCGGGATGCCCCCGGCCGAGACGACGGCCCCCGCCCCCGCGTTGTAGCCCGCGAGCATGTTGCCGACGGCGTCGCCCGGGACCTTCGAGAGCTGACTCGCCAGGGCGCAGTCGAACCTGGCCGCGGCCGGGATCTCGTCGGCCGGGTTGAAGGGGTTCTCCTTGCCGTCGCCGTCGTTCGGCGAGGCCCACGTGGTCCACGTGTACGGCTCGAACTGGGCGATGCCCTCGGCGCCGGTGTCGGAGACGGCGTTCGGGTTGAAGCCGGACTCCTGGTAGAACTGCGCGGCCAGCAGCGGGGCGCTCAGGATCGAGCAGGTGGTCGCGGCCTTCTCGATCAGGCCCACGTACGCGGCGGGAACGGTGCCCGGCTGGAGCGATTCCTGCACCTGGACCGTCTCGGAGTTCGAGATTCCGAGCGCCAGCACCGTGACGCCGGCCACGACGACGAAGGGGGTGAGCAGCGCGGCGATTCCGACCCAGATCCATTTGTTGGACAGGCGCATCATCGGCGGCGGAGCCGGGCGCAGCATCGTTTTCCCTCCCTGACGACCTATCACGGTTGGGCTCGGTCTCCGACGGGAAAACTAGTCGGCGCGGGCACAGCGCCGAGGTGCCCGTGCGCCCTATGATAAGGGCAGGATGACGCCGCGTCAGCAGCCGTCTGCACTGCGGAATCCCCGTTCCGCGAGGCGACGGCGGCCGGACGCGGCGTGTTCAGCAGGATGAGCCACAATGCTCCAGGATGCTTCAAGCAGCGCGACACAGATTGGGGGCCGCCAGATGGCCTTGGCCACGGTCCTTGCCGCAGGCAACGGAAACATCGGCAACATCATCAACGGGATCGCCCCCAACTGGGGCCCGTTCGGCTCGGTGGGGCAGCAGGCGAAGGTGCTCATCGAGGTCATCATGGCCGCGGCGATCCTGGTGTGCCTCGGCATCGCCATCTGGGGCGCCGCGAAGCAGCGGATCGGCGCGACCGCCCTGCGCGACTCCTTCAGCGCGGAGCAGGGCAAGGGGCTGATCATCGCCGGGCTCACCGGGGTGTTCATCATCGGCAGCCTCAGTACGCTCTTCACCATTGTCTACGGTATGGCGATCTGATCATTGTGAGCGCTGATTCGCCGGGGTGCGCGGCGGGTACACCGCCGTCGGCGATATCGACATCGGTTTCCATATCCAGCGGGAGCCGGCGCGGTACTCGCACGCACAACGCATCGTCGAACCGTGCGGCGGCCTGAAGTGAGCCGGCCGCGCCGCACCGATCGGGGTTCCACCGTGGAAGCTGGGCCGACCCGCCGGCCGCCGGCCGCCGGCTCCTCCGGCGGCGTGCGCACGCGGATCAAGCTGCCCGCGGACCAGTACTCGGAGACCCCCGCGCGCCGCTCGCGACTGCGCGGGGCGCTGATCGTCGGCGGCGTCGTCGTCGCCCTGTTCGCGGTCATCGCGCTGGTCAACCAGGGTGACAAGGGCTCCTCCGGCAGCGCCCCGGCGGCCGACGGCACCGCCGCGGCCACGCCGAGCGTCTCGGCGACCGCCTCGCCCACCGCGGTGACCGCCCCGTACGACGCGGGCCAGGCCGCCGGCACGGCGGACGGCGTCCCGGTGGGCTACCCGCACACGAGCTCGGGCGCCGAGGCGGCCGCCGCGAACTACGTGGTCGCCTTCAACTCCGCGAGCATGGTGTACTCCTCGGTCCGCGGCCGGCTGATCAACGCGATCGCCGACCCGGCCATAGCGTCCTCCCTGCAGGGGCAGTTCGACGCGGCCTACGCGCAGATCGACACGACCTACGGGCTCTCCAGCTCCGGCGCGGCCCCCGCGGGCCAGACGTACGTGGAGCGGGCGGCCCCCGTCGGCGTCTCACTGGTCAGCGACTCCGGGAGCACCGCCACCGTCTCGGTGTGGGTGGTGACCCTCGCCGGGATCGCCGGGACCAATTCGCAGCACGCCGTATCCGAGGACTGGGCGACCGTCACCGTGACGCTGAACTGGACCCACGGCGACTGGAAGTGGTTCTCCTTCCAGTCCGCCGACGGTCCCGCGCCCCTGGGAGGCTTGCAGACGCCCGCCGCCGGGTCGACGCTGCAAGCAGCCGTCTCGAAGTTCGGGGGTCTGCGCTATGGCCGTTAGTGCCCTGCTCGCCAACGCGGATCCCTGCGCCGCGCTGTTCGGCAGTGTGAAGCAGGCGTGTGAGAACACGGGGAAACTCGTCAACGGGAGCACGGCCGGCGGCACGTCGGCGAGCTCGATGCTCACCGACCCGCTCGGCTCGATCGCGAAGTCCTGCGCGCAGGCCGCGGCCTGGGTCATCAACCAGGTCTCCGGCGCGGTCGGCGGCAGCAGCGGCGTCGACTTCACGAACACCGGATTCCTGAAGCAGTACGCGATCGTCTTCGCCGCGTCGACGATCCTGACCGTCATGCTGTGGATGCTGGCCGTCATCAAGCGGGCCGTGCGCGGCGACTCGGTGGTCACGGCCGTGACCGAGGCCACCGGCTTCCTGTGGCTGGCGGTCGGCGCCTCGGCGTTCACCCCGATCGTGCTCTACGGGATGGTCACGCTGACCGACTCGGTGACGGACGCGATCGGCTCGACGACGAGTTCGGGCACGAACAACTTCCTCAGCTCCTTCGCGAACACGCTCAGCCCGACCAACGGCTCGAACTCGACCGTCGGCGGCGGCCCGATCCTGCTCATCTTCATCTCGCTGGTCGCGATGATCGCCGCGGCGGTGCTCTGGCTGGAGCTGCTGATCCGGGCCGCGATGCTCTACGTGGGCGCGGCGCTGGCCGGCGCGGTCTACGCGGGTCTGGTGGACAAGGACCTGTGGCCGCACGTGCGCCGCTGGGCCGGACTGATGATCGCGGTGGACATGGTGAAACCGGTCATCGTCATCGTGCTCGGACTGGCCGCGGCGATCTCCTCGGGGACCTCGCCGTCCTCCGCCTTCGCCTCGGTGCTCTCCGGCCTCGCCATCATGGTCCTGTCGATCTTCGCCTCCGGCCTGATCTACCGCTTCGTGCCGAACTTCGGCGATGACATGCTGCGGATCGGCCAGTCGCGCGGCGGGGACGCCCCGGCGCAGGTGCAGCAGGGCGCGATGGACGGCCCGGCGACGCGGATGCAGCAGGGGATCGCGGCGCACGGCGAGCGGCACGGCAACCCGGTCGCGGCGCCCGCCATAGCGGCGCTCGGCGCGGGCGCCGGCATGGCGGCGCAGGGACTCAAGGCCTCCTCGAGGCTCGCTCTGCAGCGCCCCGATCCGCAGGTCGGCACGATCGGCCCCGGCGGTATTCCGGGGGCGGGCGGGCCCGGCGGCGGTATGCCACCGCAGGGTCCGACGATGCCCTCGGCCAACGCGGGGCGCGGCGCGGGCGAGGGCCGCGGCGGCGCGACGGTTCCGGGCGCCGGAGCTGAGGGGGCGAGCACGTGACCGCGTCCGAAGGCTACGAGCGGCGGCGCTCCTTCCTGATCGGCAAGGCCAAGCCGAACGCGATCGTCGGGCGCAACCGGGAGACCGGCGAGCTCGCCGTGCTCGCGATCGGCTGCCTGCTCGCGATGGTCTGCGGCTTCGCCGTGCCCACGCTGCCGCTGAAGATCCTCACGATCGTCGGCTGCCCGGTGCTCGCTGGCGCGATCGTGTTCGCGCCGTACCGCAAGCGCACGTACTACAAGTGGTTCGAGATCGAGCGCTCCTACAAGCGGATGCTGCGCGGCCGGACCGCGTTCTACGCCTCCGACGCCGACACCGCGGGCACCACGCTGCGCGGCGCCGAGCTGCCGGTGCCGACGCCGCCGGGCGTGGGCCAGGTGCGCTGGATCAGCGCGCGCTTCGGCCCCGAGGAACTCGCCATCCTGATGCACCTCGACCGCGGCACCATCACGTGCACGATCGAGATCGAGGGCCCCGGCGTCGGCTCGCGGGACGCCGAGGACCAGGAGGCGCTCGTCGACCGCTACGGCACGCTGCTGCGGCACGTGGCCAACGGCGACGGCTTCGTGACCCGGCTGCAGATGCTCGCGCGCACGCTGCCCGCCGACCCGGACGCGCACGCCAAGGACGTGGCGCGGCGCGGCGATCCGAACGCCCCGGGCTGGATCCGCGACTCCTACGCGCAGCTGCTTTCGATGGTCTCCACCTCCAGCGAGCAGCACCGCACGTACCTGACGGCCTGCATGGCCTACACCCGCGAGCTGGCCACCGAGGCGCGGGTGATGTCCGGCGGCACCGACCTGGACCACGGCATCTGCGTGATCATGGTGCGCGAGCTGACCGACATCTGCGCCCGGCTCGCCGACGCCGACATCAAGGTGCGCCAGCCGCTGGACGTGCCCGCGCTCGCCTCGCTGATCCACTCGATGTACGACCCCGAACACCCGATCGACCACACCGACGGGATGGCCGAGCGCGACGCGTGGCCCGCCGAGTTCGACGCCGCGGCGCCGCTGTTCCTGCGCGCCAAGACCCGGGAGTCGCTCACGGCCGAGCCGTGGTGCCACGCGACCGCCTGGATCCGCGAGTGGCCGCTGACGCCGGTGGCGGTGAACTTCCTCGCGCCGCTGCTGGTGCACACCCCGGACGTGATCCGCACCGTCGCCGTCGCGATGGATCTGGAGCCGACCGAGGTCGCGATCGAGCGGATGCTGACCGAGCGGGTCAACGTGGACGCGGAGGCGGCCAGGCAGGCCAAGCTCGGCCGTGTCGACGACCCGCGCGAGCGCGCCCACTCCAGCCGGGTGGACCTGCGCGGCGAGGACCTGGCCGCGGGCGCCGCGGGCGTGAACCTGGCCGGGTACATCACCGTCTCCTCGCGCTCGCCGGAGGCCCTCGCGCGGGACAAGCGGACCATCCGGGCCTCCGCCGGAAAGAGCTTCCTGAAGCTGGACTGGTGCGACCGCGAGCACCACCGGGCCTTCGTCAACACCCTGCCGTTCGCCACCGGCGTACGGCGCTAAGGAGGGAACCGTGGCTACCCGCGGCATCGGCGACCTGATCACTGAGGGCTTCGCGACGGCCCTGTTCGGCAAGCGGGAGACGGCCCGGATCCCGGTGCGCACCTCCAGCAACCAGGCCGAGGCGATCTACCTGCCGACCGCGGCGCCCGGCCTCGGCGACTCCGGCGTGATCATCGGCCGCGAGGTGTACAGCGGCAAGGGCTACGTGTACGACCCCTTCCAGCTCTACGGCCAGCAGCTGCCGGCCCCGCACTGGCTGGTGCTCGGCGAGTCCGGCAACGGCAAGTCGGCGCTGGAGAAGACCTACGTGCTGCGGCAGCTGCGCTTCCGGGACCGGCAGGTCGTGGTGCTCGACGCTCAGGGCGAGGACGGCGTCGGCGAGTGGAACCTGATCGCCGAGGCCTTGGGCGTGCGCCCGATCCGGCTGGACCCGCACGCGCGCGGCGGCCAGGGCATCCGGCTCAATCCGCTGGACCCGGCGATCACCAGCACCGGCCAGCTGGCGCTGCTGCGCACCATCGTCGAGGTGGCGCTCGGCCGGGCGCTGGACGAGCGCTCCGGCTACGCGCTCAAGGCCGCGCACACCACGGTGCACGCGGACGCGCAGCGGATGGGCAAGCAGGCGATCCTGCACGACGTCGTGGAGGCGCTGCGCGAGCCGCGCGCGGAGGCCGCGGAGGAGATGAACATCGCGCTCGAGGACGTGCGCGAGTGGGGCCTGGACGTGGCCCTGGTGCTCGACCGCCTCGTCGACGGCGACCTGGCCGGCATGTTCGACGGCCCGACCACCACCGGCATCGACCTGGACTCCCCGCTGATCGTGTTCGACCTGTCCACGATCGACCGCAACTCGATCGCGATGCCGATCCTGATGGCGATCGTCGGGGTCTGGCTCGAGCACTCCTGGCTGCGTCCGGACCGGCGCAAGCGCATCCTGCTCGTCGAAGAGGCCTGGCACATCATCAACCAGCCCTCGGTGGCGCAGCTCTTCCAGCGGCTGCTGAAGTTCGGCCGCCGGCTCGGCCTGTCCTTCGTCGCCGTCGTGCACCACCTGTCCGACGTGATAGACGGCGCGGCGGCCAAGGAGGCGGCGGCGATCCTGAAGATGGCCTCGACGCGCACGATCTACATGCAGAAGTCCGACGAGGCGCGGGCGACGGGCCGGGTGCTCGGCCTGCCGCGCTGGGCCGTGGAGATCATTCCGACGCTCTCCCCCGGCATCGCCGTCTGGGACGTCAACGGCGACGTGCAGGTGGT
>DASTAE010000301.1:0-2613 GCA_035712985.1 Actinospica sp. | reverse complement strand
GCGCGGCCGAGACGATCGGGCGAAGCGCCTGCTTCATCGCTCCGTAGGAACGCGCATCGGCGTCGGCATACGGCTTCCCCATCACGATCACCTGACTGTGGCGCACGCCCGACGGCTTGATCAGCACCGGGTTCATCGCGGCCTCCGGCTCGAGGCCGGCGGCCGCGGCCTGCACCGCCTGCGCGCGGCCGACCTCGCCGCCGTCGAGGGTCACCACCGAATTGAGCGACATGTTCTGCGCCTTGAACGGCGCGACGCTGACCCCCTGGCGATAAAGCCAGCGACAGATCCCCGCCGCGAGGACCGACTTGCCGGCATCCGAGTGGGTGCCGCAGACGAGCAGGGCGCCCTTCATCGCCCGCTCAGCACCGTGCGGACCGCCGTGCACGCCAGCGCGGCGGCGGTGGAGACGATCAGTGAGAGGTGGGTCGCCCGTCGGATGTCGGCGACCTCCGGGGGACGGCCGTCACCGAGCCGCGGGCGCAGCTCGACGTGAGCGCCGTATGCGAGCGGCCCCCCGAGTTGGACGCCGAGCGCTTCGGCAAACGCCGCCTCGATCATTCCGGCGTTCGGGCTCGGGTGTGCGGACCCGTCTCGCCGGACCGTCGCGAAGGTCGCGGTCGGCGAGCCTCCTACAGCGCCGGCCACAGCGCAGGTGATTGCCGCCGAGAGCCGCGCGGCAGGCCAGTTCATCGCGTCATCGAGCTTGGCGGCGAACCACCCGAACGCGGCGTAGCGCTCGCTGCGGTGGCCGAACATCGCGTCGAGCGTGTTCGCCGCCCGGTAGGCCGCGACGCCGGCCGGGCCGCCGACCGCGCCCCACACGAGCGCGCCGACAACCGCGTCACTCGTGTTCTCGGCGACCGACTCGACGACCGCTCGGCTGAGGCCACCGGCGTCAAGCGCCTCTGCGTCGCGCCCGCAGAGCGCCCGAAGCGCAGCCCGTCCACCGACAAGGTCGTCCCGCTCGATCAGATCGGCGACATGGAGCGCCTCCCGGCGCAGTGAACGGCCACCGAGCGCCGCCCAGGTCACCGCGATCAGCGCCACCGGTCGCGACCGTCGGGCCAGCGCCTCGGCGCCCGCGGCGGTAGCGATCACGAGTGCCCCGGTGACCAGGACCCCGCGGGCGCGGGTCGGGGCATAGGCCGCCCGCTCGAGTGTGCTTGCTGCCGTCCCGAACCCGGCCACCGGATGCCACCGCGAGGGATCCCCCGCCGCCAGATCGGCGGCATACCCGGCGAGCAGCGCGGCGCCGCTCATCCCGACGCCGTCCAGTTGGTGCGCACGACCGACCAGCGCTCGTCGTGAGCACAGAGCTCGGTGATGCTGAGCGGCTGGACCTCGATCCGCCAGAACGCACTGAGCTCAGCGCGGAGGGCATGGACCACGGACGCCTTGATCACGCCGCCGTGGGTGACGGCAACGACCGGCTCCGGGTGGCGCAGCTCCTCACCGAGCCACGCGGCAACCCGGTCCGAGAAGACGCGGAGGCTCTCGCCGCCGTGGGGACGCGCATCGGGGTCCGTCATCCACTCCGTCGTCGCCTCCGGATCCGCTGTGTGGAGGTCGGCGAGCCGGCGGCCGGCCCACGTTCCGAAGTCGCACTCGGCCAATCGCAGCTCGGTCTCAGCGCGCAGACCGGCGGCCGCCGCCGTCTGACGAGCGCGAAGCGCCGGGCTACAGAGCGCCCGGTGGCCCGACGGAAGCGCCGCCGCAAGGGTCGCTGCCTCTGCCATGCCCGCAGGCTCGAGCGCCTCATCGGTCGGAAACCCGACGGACTCGGTGGCGATCGTCGGCCCGTGGCGGACGAGCAACACCTGCTTCATGCCTTAAGGCACCTCCTCGGGATCGTGCGTCCCGTTCGATCGGAAGGGTGCGTGGCAGGCGAGTTCCTGACTCCCGGGACAAGCAAGCATCCCGGTCACAGTGGCGCGACCGTCCCGGGCTTACACCGGGTTCCTCGCGCCGCCACGTTTGAAGCGCGGATCCTACCGCCTCTCAGATCGACACCCCTGGCGGACGTGCCAGAGTGTTCTCGCGCATGACCGCCCGCTTCACGCGACCTCCCACGCCGGCCGGATTCGACCCCTCGCGTGCCGCCGAGCGCGCCGCCAACCCACAGCGCTGGCGCTACGACGACGCCCGCCTCCAGGCCGTCTACGACGTCATCGCCGAGCGACGCGACGTCCGCCGCTTCCGCCCGGACGAGGTCGCCGATGACGTGCTGGAGCGAATCCTCACCGCGGCGCACCAGGCGCCTTCCGTGGGGCTCATGCAGCCGTGGCGACTGATCATCATTCGCGACATCGCGACGCGCAGCCACGTCCGCGCCCTCGCTCAACGCGAGCGTCTGCGCCAGGCCGATCGCTTCGACGAACGCGCCCGCCACTTTCTTGATCAGAAGATCGAGGGAGTCGTGGAGGCCCCGATCGGCGTGTGCGTCTGCTGTGACCACGGGCCCGACGGGGCCGAGGTACTGGGACGCGGCACGATCCCCGAGACCGACATCTACAGCACCGCCTGCGCGATCCAGAACCTCTGGCTCGCGGCCCGCGCCGAAGGGCTCGGCGTCGGCTGGGTCAGCTTCTACCAGCCGGCAGACCTCCGCGC
>DASTAE010000300.1:0-21028 GCA_035712985.1 Actinospica sp. | reverse complement strand
CCGTCGAAGCCGGCGATGACCGTGCCGAGGATCCGGTCCCCGGCCACGGCGAGCAGCAGCGCCCCGGGGTCGCGCTCGATCAGGATCCGGACGCCGTCCTGGTCGTCGCTGATACTGGTGCCCTCGGCCGCGCCGCGCCAGAACTCCAGCACGGCGGCGGCCTCGTCGGGCCGGGCGGGGCGGATGTCGTAGTCGATCACGCGCCCCACCCTAGGCCCCGGCGGTCCCTACAGGCCAAGCGATTTCGCGACGATGGTGCGCATGATCTCCGAGGTGCCGCCGTAGAGCCGGGACACGCGGGTGTCCGCGTACAGGCGGGCGATCGGGTACTCGTTGATGTAGCCGTAGCCGCCGTGCAGCTGCAGGCACTTGTCGATGATCCGGCCGGCCGCCTCGGTGGTGAAGATCTTCGCGGCGGCGGCGTCCGAGGGGGTCAGCTTGCCCTGGTCGAACAGCTCGATCGCGCGGTCGGTCAGCGACTGCGCGGCCTGGTAGTCGGCCTCGCAGTCGGCGAGCACGAACTTCGTGTTCTGGAACGAGGAGACCGGCTGGCCGAAGGCCTTGCGCTCCTTGACGTAGTCCACCGCGAAGCGGATCGCGGCCCCGGCCTGCGCGGTCGAGCCGACCACGATCGCCAGCCGCTCCTCGACCAGGTTGTGGGTCAGGTACTTGAAGGCCTGGCCCTCCTCGCCGAGCAGGTCCTCGACCGGCACCTTGACGTCCTGGAAGGCGAGCTCGGCGGTGTCCGAGGTCTTCAGGCCGATCTTGTCCAGCTTCTTGCCGACCGTGTAGCCCTCGGTCTTGGTGTCCACGAACAGGATGGACAGCCCGCCGCGGCGGTTCTCCGGGGTGGCCGGGGAGGTGCGGGCCACGACCAGCACCCGGTCGGCCAGCACGCCGCCGGAGATGAAGGTCTTGGCACCGTTGAGCACATAGTGCGTGCCGTCCTCGGAGAGCTTCGCGGTGGTGGCGATGCCGGCCAGGTCGGAGCCGGTGCCCGGCTCGGTCATGGCCAGGGCGCCCATCATCTCGCCGCTGACGTAGCCCGGCATCCAGCGCCGCTTCTGCTCCTCGCTGGCGAAGGCCAGCAGGTAGGGCCGCACCAGGTTGACGTGGATGCCCGCGGCGCCGAAGGTGACGCCGGCGCGGGCGGTCTCCTCCATGATGATGGCCTCGAACTTGTACGAGGTCTCCCCCGCGCCGCCGTACTCCTCCGGCACGTTGATGCCGAAGACGCCGAGCTCGCCGAGCTTCTTGTAGAAGTCCTTCGGCGGGTGGCCGGCCTTCTCCCAGTCCTGGTACTCCGGCGCCACCTCGGACTCGATGAAGTCCCGGATCATGGCGCGGAACGCCTCGTGGTCCTCGTTGTAAATGCTCCGGAGCACCGCCGACCTCTATCCTGTGTCTCGCTAACTCAACGAACGCTCGTTAAGCTACTCGCCAGTAGCAGTCCTTGTCCATCCCTCGGAGGTCTCCCCGTGACGGTTCGCCCCGCAGGCCACCAGGCCCTGCTCGCCGCCGCCTCGGCGCAGTTCGCCGAGCGGGGCTACCACGCCGTCTCGATCCGGGAGATCGCCGCGGCGGCAGGGGTCAGCCTGTCCGCCTTGTACCACTATTACCCGAGCAAGCAGGCTCTTCTCGCCGCGCTGCTGCACGAGGGGATGGACGACTACCAGGCCCGCTGCGCCGAGGCCCTGAAGGAGGCGGGCCACGACCCGGCGCGCCAGCTCGCCGCCGTGGTCGGCGCGACCGTCCGCTACCGGGCCGAGCGCTCGGAGGCCAGCCTGCTGCTGATGAACGAGGCCCGCGCGCTCGAACCCGAGGAGCGGGAACGCTATCGGGCCAGGCAGCGCGAGGCGAGCGACCGCTTCCGCGCCCCGATCGACGCCGGCGTGCGGGCCGGGATCTTCACCACGCCGTACCCGGACGACGTGCGCCGTTCGATCATCGCCTCGTGCAACGCGGTGGCCCAGTGGTATCACCCGGACGGCTCAGACTCGCTGGACGATCTGGTGGAGCACAACATCTTCCTCGCATACACCCTTCTGGGGTACGAGCGCCGGACTCCCACCTCGCGGGCACGCCAGCTCAACCGCTCGCGAGCAGCCGACTGAGCGTCACGACCCCCATCTCGTGCATCGCCGCGTTGCTCTCGCGGTAGTACCAGGCCACGCCCAAAGCCTGCTCGAAGGCCCAGGCCTTCCCGCGCTCCCACTCGAGCTCTGCGCACCCCAGCTCCTCGCGCAGAGCCTTTCGCGGCCCCTCCTCCAGCAGGTGCCAGGCACCGACGAGATCCAAGGCCGGATCGGCCGCCCCGAAGCCGCCGACGTCCAGCACTCCCGTCAGCCGGCCCCCGGCGACGAGCACGTTCCCCGGGGTCAGATCCCCGTGCGTCATCGCATCCGGCGCCTCGCGCGGCAGTTCCCGCAGCTCGGCCCACATGGACCGGAGCCGTGGCACGTCGAGGAGGTCCCCGCTCCTCGCGAAGCAGGTCTCCATCCAGTCGTCATGCCGCTTGAGGTCCCCGCCGCGCCCGCCGCCCCGGAAGGTCCGTCCGCGCGTCTCGATCGCGCGCACCGCGCGGATGAACTCGGCCAGATCACGCGCGTAGCCCGGCGATCCGGCCGGCTCGGTCGGAGTGGCGATCTCCCCCGGCACCCACGTCTGCACCGACCAGGGCAGCGGGAACCCGTCCCCCGGCTCACCGATCGCGACCGGCTCCGGCGTCCGGAACCGGGTACGCCCGGCCAGCTCGCGCGCGGCCGCCGCCTCCCGCTCCAGCACGCGCCGGACCGCGTCGGCGTCCCCGGCCTGGAGCGGGAGACGCGCCGTCAGTTCGTCCCCGATCCGAAAGATCGCGTTGACAGTGCCCTGCGACGAAAGAGCGCGGACCGGTACCGAGTCCCACTCCGGGAACTGCTCGGCAACCAGTCCGCGCACCGTCTCGATCGTGACCGTCAGCTGGTCGTCATGCATCTGCACGCGACGAAGCTAGCAGCGGGCGCTCCGCATCACACCCGAAAAAACTCGCTGGTGCTGGCGTCGCCCATCCGGCCGTCGTCGCGGCGCGCCCGGCGCAGCTCCTCGAGGCTCTCCAGGCTGAGGGTGCTGTTCGCCTCGGTGAGGGTCTCCTCCTCGCCGGTCCGCGGCTCCGGCTCGGGCACCTTGCGCCCGACCGAGTAGGCCAGCGCGGCCGCGACGCCGGGCAGCCAGCCGACCAGCACGCCGACCAGGGCCATCGTCGCCGCCTGCAGCGCGAGGACGTCGCCGATGTGGCCGGCGCCCATGGAGGAGATGGTGCGCGATCCCGCCGCGTGGTCCACCAGGCCCGCCGCGACCCCGGCGAACGCGCCGGTGAACGTCGTGACGCTCCACACGCCGACGATCAGTGAGAACCTGGCCCGGCGCAGCGCGAGACCGCCGGCGAGCGCGCGGGCGCCGATGAGGATGAGCAGCGGCCAGGCCACGTCGAGCACGAACGCCGCGATCCACGGCTTCGTGCCGCCGAGTCCGCTGCCGGCCGTGGTCCAGTGGAAGACCTGGAGGGTGCTCGCGAGCAGCGGGACGCTGCTGAAACCGGAGTCCCTCGGCAGACCGCTGATGCTGGAGTAGCCCCAGGGTTCGCCGAGCCCCGCCGTCGCAGCGAGCACGACTCCGGCCGCGGCCGATGCGATGCCCCAACGGCGGCGCGGAGAGAGCGTCGTCAGGTAGGTGCGTGCCATGCGGGGAGCCTGGCACGCACCATCTGGCGCTACAAGGAGCGGACCGCAGCCTTTACCAAAGTATTGAGTAACAGGGTGGTCACGTTACGGCAGCGAACTCAGGTACGGGCCGACGGTGTTCAGGAACGCGTATCCGTTGGACGCGTCCCAGTTGATCGACCAGTCCATCGCGCCGCCGATGCCGGGCCAGGTGCCGTTCGGCACGAAGCTGCCGCACCCGGTGCCCTTGGCCAGGCAGCCGAGCGCGGCGGTCACGACCGAGGGCGAGACGTAGCCGCTGCCCGCCGCCGAACTGGAGGCCGGAAGGCCGAGCCCGACCTGCGAGGCGTTCAGGCCGCCCTGCAGCTGGGTGCAGGCGAGGGCGGTCAGGAAGTTCTCGGTGCTCTCGCTGTAGACGTTGCCGTCGCAGCCGTTCATCGAGCCCGAGTTGTAGTACTGCGTGTACGAGATCGTCAGGATGCTCTTGATGTCCAGCGCGAGCTGGAAGTAGTCCGAGGACGTGGTGTACATGTCGATGGTCTGCGGAGCGAGCGTGATGATCAGCGACGAGCCCGCCATGCCGCTGAGGTCCTGCAGCGCCTGCGCGGTGTAGGTGACGTTGAGCCCGTTCTCCAGGTCGATGTCCACGCCGTCGAAGCCGTACTGCTTCATCAGGCTGTAGACGCTGTCGGCGAAGTTCGACGCCGCCGACGACGAGCCGATGCTGATCGTGCCGTTCTGGCCGCCGATCGACAGGATCACCTTCTGGCCGCGCGCGTGCAGCGTGGCCACGTCGCTGGTGAACTGCGCGGCCGTGTAGCCGCCGAGCGCCGAGGACAGGCCGGAGTCGATCGAGAAGGTGACGCCGCCGTCGTTGGCCGAGTCGGCCGTGGCGAACGCGACGTCCACCAGGTTGTATCCGGTCGGCACACCGGCGAGGCTCAGGGCCTTGGCCCCGTTGGTGAAGTCCTGCCAGTAGCCGGCCAGCACGTGCTTCGGCAGGCCGCTGTTGCCCGAGCCGGAACCGCCGGTCGAGGTCGGGGTCGGGGTGGGCGAGGCCGTGGTGGGCGACGGCGAGGGCGAGGCGGTGGTGGTGGTCGGGGTGGGCGAGGCCGTGGTGGGCGACGCGCTGGTGGACCCGCCGCCGGCGGCGCCAGTGAGCGTCAGGTCGTCGGCGTAGTAGGTGCCCTCGCCGTACCAGCCGTGGGTGTAGACCGTCACAGAGGTCTGCGAGGCACCCGTGGTGAAGCTCATCGACAGCTGCTGCCACGAGGTCGCCGAGGGCGTCCACGTGTCCGAGCCGCCGCTGACGCCGATGAACACGTAGGAGCCCTCGAACTCGCCGGACAGCGAGTAGGTGCTGTTCGGCTGGACCGAGACGGTCTGCGTGCACTGCGCGTCGTCCGAGGCGGACGCCGCGCCGGCCAGCGCGTAGCCGTCACCCGGGTAGACCGGCGAGGTGACGACCGAGGCCGTCCCCGCGTCGCAGGTCCAGCCCGACAGGCTGCCGCTCGCGAAACTTCCGTTCGTCAACAGGTTGCCGGAAGCCGCTTGCGCCTGGTTGGCGAAGACGGCCCCGGCGACGGCGACCGAGGACGCCGCGGCCACGGCGAGCGCGGCCCGGACCTTGGTCTTCGTAGCTTGATCTCGTGCCATGGGTGTGGGAGGTCCCTTCACGCGGGCGGCCCGGGCGCCACACTGCGCCGCGGTACCGTACAGCGAAGATTGGACTAGACCATTGGCCCCGTCAAGCCCCCTGACCCTAAGAGAGGGTCAATCCCGGCTTGTGGAAACGTGAAGTCCGATCAACGATCGGGGGCTAGACTCGTGCGCCGTGGAGATCGAGTCGCTCGAGCAGTTCGACAGGTACGTCTCGCAGCACCCGGGAACCCTCAAGGGCTGTCGGATTCAAGCGGTGAATCTCCGAGAACGCGGATGGGAACTGAGATCCTCGGACGTCGACGACAGCGCCTTCCTCGGCTGCGATCTGACCGAGACGGTGGCCGCCGACCTGCGGCAACGCGGCGCCCTCGTCTTCGAGCCCGCCCCGCACCTGCCCTTCGACCCCTACCGGGTCGGCCTGTACACCCCCGAGGATCTGTACCAGGGCATTGACACGAAGTCCTACGATCAGACCCCTGACGCGCTCGCCTACCGGTGGTCCAGGCGCCCCCGGGAGCGCGAGGACGTCCTCGAACTCACCCTGCGCGGCCTGCACGACGACTCCGTCGAGGACGCCCTCGACGAGTGGGCCGAGAACCGCCGGATCGTCGGCGTCATGGGCGGCCACGCCCTGGAGCGGGGCACCGACGGCTATACGCAGGCGGCCCTGCTCGGCCGAAGCGTGGCCAGGGCGGGCTTCACCGTGGCCACCGGCGGCGGCCCCGGCGCCATGGAGGCGGCGAACCTGGGCGCGTACCTCGCCCCGTACCCCGACGAGGCCCTGACCCAGGCCCTGGCCATGCTCGCCGGCGTCCCCGGCTTCCACCCCGACCCCACCCCCTGGATCCGCACCGCGTTCGCCGTGCGCACGGTCTACCCCCAGGCCGAGGCGGGCGAATCCCTGTCGGTCCCCACCTGGTTCTACGGCCACGAGCCGCCCAACGCCTTCGCCTCCGCGGTGGCCAAGTTCTTCTCCAACGCCCTGCGCGAGGACACGCTCCTGGCCAAGTCCAACAGCGCGCTGGTCATCCTCCCCGGCGCCGCGGGCACGGTGCAGGAGATCTTCCAGGCCGCCACCCCCGCCTACTACGGCACCGCCAACGCCCGCCGCATGATCCTCGTCGGCGTCTCCTACTGGACCCGCACCCTGCCCGCGTGGCCGCTGCTGCGGAACCTCGCCGAGGGCAGGCCGATGGCCAAGACCCTGCACCTGGTGGACACGGTGGCCGAGGCGGGGGTCCTGCTCTCCCGGGCCTAGGAGCGGGGCGCGGAGGCCGCCCTGACCAGGGCCGCGAACAGGGCCGGGTCGTCGCGGGCCTCCGGGTGCCACTGGACGCCGAGCAGGAAGCGGCGGTCCGGGTTCCAGACGGCTTCGACGGTCTCGTCCAAAGCCCAGGCGGTGGCTTTCAGGCCGTCGCCGAGCAGATCGATGGCCTGGTGGTGGTAGCAGGGGACGTCCACCGTCGGGCCGAGCAGCGTGCCCGGCATGGCGGCGGTGTCGAGGCGGATGCGGACCGTGCCGAAGACGCCGGGAGCGGGGCGGTGGCGCTGGCCGCCGGCCAGTTCGGGCAGGTGCTGGACCAGGGTGCCGCCGCAGTGGACGTTGATGAGCTGCATGCCCCGGCAGATGCCGAAGACCGGGAGGTCCACCCGCAGGGCCTCGGCCAGCAGCGCGGCCTCCCAGGTGTCGCGGTCGGACTGGAAGCGCTCGGCGTAGGGGTCGGGGGCGGCGCCGTAGCGGACCGGCTCTATGTCGGGGCCGCCGGTGAGGATCAGGCCGTCGAGGGCGGCGACGAGCGGTCCGGCCGCCGCGTCCTCGCTGAGCGGCAGGAGCACCGGGGCGCCGCCCGCCTGGCTGAGTAAGTCCACGTAGTTGTGCGGCAGCAGCGCGGCCTGGGTGTGCCACACGCCCCAGGACGCGTGCTCGCGATAGGCGGTGAGGCCGATCAGCGGGCGCCGCGCCGGGGGCGAAAGCATGTTCACACTAGTGGGTGTTTCCCACCTCGCGCCGGTTTAGGCCGGCGGTACGCCAGGGTCCGGCGCCGGGCCTCAGTTCGAGGAGGCGGCGAACGCGATGATGATCACCAGCAGCAGGGCCAGCCAGACGGACCCGGTGACGATGCCGGCGATCGCCATGCCCCTGCCGTCGGTGCCGTCCCGCTTGGTCTGCCGCACGCCGATGATGCCGAAGACCACGCCGAGGATCGCCGGGATGAAGTAGAGGAAGCCGCAGATTCCGCAGACCAGCGCCGCGATGGCCAGGCCGTTCGTGCGCCGGACCTGGTAGCCCGGGTAGTAGTACGGCGGCGGGTAGCCGTAGCCGGGCGCGCCCGGGGCGGGCGGCGGGGGCGTGGCCCCGCTCGGCACGGACTGCCACGGGTCGGCGGGCTCGGAAACGGGCTGGCCCGGCTCGGTCACGGCGGTTCTCCCCCTTGGTGTGAACTGCATGATTGGCTGCACGGCGCGAGCGCCAAGCGTACGATACTTCCCACCCGAACGAGAGAGCGATTGTGCATGGAAGCTCAGGTGGAGAGCGGACGCTCGGTGAGTTGGGCCGCGATACTGCTGCCGCTGCTCGCGGTGGCGGGCGCGGTGGGCTGTTTCGCGGCGGGCCTGCAGGCGAACGGGACCGGCCACGAGCCGATGGTCAGCTACGTGCTCCCGCTGGTGATCTCGCCGGTGGTCGCCGCGCTGATCGCGATCGCGGCCGCGATGGTGCACGGTAGGACCAAGATCTACCTGCTGGCCGCCGGATACGCGCTGGTGGTGGTGAGCCTGGTGCTCGGCCTGCTCGCGGCGCGCTCCGGCACGTAGTCACGCTCCGGCACATAGTCACCCGCGCGGGTGACTTCAGCAGCGCCCGGTGACGGAGCAGGGTCCTGATCGGAGGGCGTCGAGCACGGTGCTCGCCGAGGATCCGTCCCAGGCCGCGCCCGGTTCGCCGCCGGGATACGGCGCGACGCACACGGAGAGCTCGACCAGGTAGCCGTACGGCGCGGCCAGATACTCGTAGCAGGTCAGTATCGAGCCGGTGGGCGTGGGGACGGTGATCCTCGCGGCGTACTCAGTCCCCTGAGCCGCCGCCACCGACACCTTCGCGCTCGAGGCCGTCTCCGCGCACTTCGCGAGGTCGGCGACCAGGTCCGTGTAGAGGTCGTAGATCCCCTGGACGTCACCCGAACTCGTGTCGCCGGTCGCGAGAACCGTCTCCCGCGCGGACCAGTCGTCCTGACTTCCTCTGGCACCGGTGGTCGGCGTGAGGTCGGCCTGCGCCGCAGGGAACGCGCCGAGTTCGGACTGATCCGCACTGCTGAGTCTCGGCCGGCAGTCCCGGACCGCGCTGAAAACCGGAGCCTTCACCGTCTTGGCGACCGCGGCGGCCGAGGTCCAGTGGTACTTCGCGTCGAGCGGGATCGCGGAGGATCGGATCCACGCGGTCGCCGGGATCGGCGTCGAAGCGGGGGTCACGGTCTCGGCCGGCGAGGTGTCACCCCTGGAGCATCCCGTGACCGTGGCCGCCGCGAGCAGCGTCGCACAGGCAAGCGACCCGGCGGCTCGGATCGGCCTAGTAGCCAACGTAACTTCCCCCGCCTTCCACGCTCCTGACGCCGGGCACGTTCTGGATCGAGCCGTACCGCGCGAGCGCGTACCTGACTCCCGCGATGATGTTGTCCACCGGGTTGTAGATGTCCTCGTGACCAGGCAGTTTGTACGCGTCGAAGGTGGCCCCGATCACCTGCATCAGACCACGCGACGGGTCGCCCGCCTGGGCGTTGCTGTCCCAGTCGTTGATGGCGTTCGGGTTGCCGCTGGATTCGTGCTCGATGATCAGGAGCACGCCGCCGAGGTCGAGTTCGTTCGCCGGGGTGCCGCTGGCTTCGAGGACCTGGAAGGCCTGGTTGATCCAGCTCTCGACCTGGGACTGGTTGGCGTATTGCGCGGGTCGCGGCGGCCGGACTCCGCCGCTGCCACCACCACCGCCACCCCCGCCGCCATGCCCTGGGTGATGCCGGTTCCCGATCGCCTTGAGCCTGGCCTCGACCTCCGCCTCGGTCGCCGTGTACGAGGCGAGATTCGCGTCGAGTGACGCGGTGTCCTGCGCGAGGCCGCCGGCTACCTCGTGCGCGGCGGAGGCGGCCGCCGCGACCTTCGCGAAGCTCGCGGCCAGCGGCAGGTCGCCGAGCGCGCCCTCGAAGAGCGCGCTCGGGACGCAGCGAGTCAATTCCTCGTGTATCTGCGTGAGCTGATTCGAGATCGCGCCGAGTTCGTCGGAACCGTTCTGCCAGGAGCGAATCAGAGCCTTCACCGATTCGATGTCGACCTGGTAGTGATCGCTCGCGGCCATCAGAAGACGCTCGCCATGGCATGTGCGGCGCCCACCGCGGATCGCGCCGAATCGAGCGTTCCGACGAGCTCCGCGACCTCGTTCTCCCGTTGTCGGGCGCGCGCCCTGAAGCCGTCCGCGGCCGCGCCTGACCAGTGTGTCGACGCGGCCGTGGCGGCCAGTTCCGCCCTGAGCCTGTTCGCCTGCTCGGCCAGTCGTTCCAGTTCGCGCGCGACGTCGCCGAGCCTGGCGTCGCGTAGGAACCCATCGATATCTCCCCATTGCCCCATGGAAACGGAGGTTAGAGGACCGCGCTCCGCCGGAGCCACCGAAAGCGGCTCATTCGGCCGCTCCACGCGGGGAATCGCTGCGTTAACGGTTCAACGACGCTCCAGGAGACCGCTCACGGAAGCAGCAGATTCACATCGCCGAACTCGTGCCAGAGGTAGCCTCCTGCGATCGCCTCGGCGTAGCAGAGGTCGAGCAGGGGCCGTCCGGCCACGGCCTGGAGCATCAGCAGGTGCGAGGCGCGCGGCTCGTGCCAGCCGGTGAGCAGGCCGTCGACCGCGAAGACGCCGCGCTCCGGGGTGATCACCAGGTCGGTCCAGCCGTCGGCGGCGTGCACGTGGCCCTCCGCGTCGACGGCGGATTCGAGGGCGCGCACGACAGTCGTGCCGATCGCGATGACCCGGCCGCCCTCCCGTCGCGTTCGCTCGACCAGCTCGGCGGTCGCGGCCGGCACCTTGAACCGTTCGGCGTAAGGGGCCTCGTGCGCTTCGGGTGAGGCGACGCCGGTGTGGAGTGTGATCGGCGCAATCGTCGTACCGCGGCGCTCGAGTTCCTTCACCAGTTCGGCGGTGAAGGGACGCGCGGCGCTCGGCATCTCGCTGCTGCCGGGCTCGGTCGCGAACACGGTCTGGTACGCCTCGATCGGCCACTCGCTGTCCACGTAGCCGTAGCGGATCGCCTTGCCGTACCAGGCGAGGTACGCCACCAGCGACATGCCGCGCGGCAGCTTGAGCTCCGCGTACCAGAGCCGGCTCGTGAACCGCTCCGTGAGCTGCGCGTTCGCGCGGCCCGGCAGCGTGATCACGAGGCCGACCCGCGCCGGCGACTCAGCCGGCGGATAGAACCGCGCCGCACCCCCGTCCGGCGCGGGATCGCGCAGCTCGACCAGGTACGTGCCGCGCTCGTTCGGCTCGGCCGAGGAGACGTGCAGGGCGACGGTCCGGCCGTCGACGAGCCGTCCGGCGAGCGCCGCCGGGAGCGTGCCCGAGTTGTTGACGACGAGCAGGTCCTTCGCGGTCAGCACCTCGGGCAGGTCGGTGAACCGATGATGCTCGGCGGCCATCGCCTTCCGGTAGCCGACGACCATCCGCACCCCGTCCCTGGCCAGGCCGCGCGCCTCGGCGGGCGCGTGCGCGGCGAGCTCCGCGGGGACCTCGAAGTCGAATCCGGTCTCCAGCGTGATGCCCGTCATCTCAGACCTCCTCCTTGAGCAGTTCGGCGGCCGTGTAGCGGCCGGAGGCGGGGTTCTCGTCGAGCAGCCGGAGGAAGGCGGGGACGACGGTCTCCGGCAGCGGCCGGTCGGAGATGTCCTCGCCGGGGAAGGCCTCGGCGTGCATCCGCGTGCGCATGTCGCCGGGATCGACGGACCATACGGTCACGTCCGGCTCCTCCTGGGCCAGGATCGCGGAGGCGTGGTCCAGGGCCGCCTTGCTCGCCCCGTATCCGCCCCAGCCCGGGTACGGCTCGGCGGCCGCGTCCGAGGAGACGTTGATGATCCGGCCGTGCTTGAGCCGCAGCTGCGGGAGCAGCAGCTGGGTGAGCGCGAGCGGCCCGAGGACGTTGACCTCGAAGGTCTCGAGCAGCCCGACCAGCGGGAACTGCGCGAGCGTCGGCATCGGCGCGCCGTCGAGGTCGAAGCCGGCCAGCGTCGAGGCGTTGTTGATCAGCAGGTCGGCGCCGCCGAACTCGGCCGCGGCGTGCGCCAGCTCGGCCCGGTGGTCGTCGTCGACGACGCTCCCCGCCGGCGCCGTCACGGCCGCGCACGCGCCGATCCCGGCGACCGCCTTCTCCAGGTCCTCGGCGCCGCGGGCGGTCAGCACCAGCCGCCAGCCCGCCTCGGCCAGGCTGCGGGCGAGTTCCAGGCCGAGGCCGCGGGAGGCGCCGGTGATCACGGCCACCGGCCGGGTGTCTCGGAAGCTCTTCGCGTCTGCGTTCGTGTTCGTCATGCCTCGACGGTCCCGCCGCCGGGTACCTTCCGTGATCGGGCCGCAGCCCGGTCCGTCGCGGGACTTTGGTCCTAGGACCAAGGCCCGCATCCGGACTGATCCTTTCGGCCGGAGGTCGGCGGTACGGTGAACCCATGTCCGAGACCGATCCGCGAGCGGCCGCGCTGGCCGCGATGAGCGAGCTGAGCGAGGCCGTGCTCGCGGTGACCCAGCACCTGGACACCTCCACGGTGCTGCGCACGATCCTGCGGACGGCGCGCGACCTGGTCGGCGCGCAGTACGCGGCGCTCGGCGTCCCGGACGGCGCGGGCTCCTTCGCGCGCTTCCTGGTCGAGGGCGTCACCGACGAGGAGTGGAAGGCGATCGGGCCGCTCCCGCGGCAGCACGGCATGCTCGGCGTGATGATGCAGGATCCGCATCCGCAGCGGCTGCCCGACATCATGGCCGACCCGCGGTTCAGCTGGTGGCCCTCGGCGCATCCGCGGCTGCGCGGATTCCTGGGCGTGCCGATCCGCGACGGGGACTTGATCCTCGGCGCGCTGTTCATGGGCAATACCGAGCCGGGCGGCGAGGACTCCGGCTTCACCGAGGACGACGAGGCGCTGCTGAAGATCCTCGCGGCGCACGCGGCGATCGCCCTGACGCACGCCCGCCTCTACGAGCGCGAGCGCGAGCTGGCGATCACGACCGAGCGCGCGCGGCTGGCGCGTGAGCTGCACGACGCCGTCGCGCAGAAGCTCTTCGCGCTGCGGCTCACGGCGCAGGCGGCGAGCAGCCTGATCGAGTCGGATCCGCAGCGGGCGCGCGAGCAGCTGGCCCAGGTCGGCGCCTTGGCGACAGAGGCGGCCGCGGAGCTGTCCACGGCGGTCGGCGAGCTGCGCACTCCGGATCTGGCGGGCGACGGCCTGGCCGAGGCCCTGCGCAAGCAGGTCGCGGTGATCGACCGGGCGCACGGTTCGCACGGCGGGCCGCGCGTCCGCTTCGCCTGCTCCCCCGCGCAGACGCTGCCGCCGACGCACGATCAGGTCGTGCTCCGGGTGGCCCAGGAGGCGCTGCACAACGCGCTGAAGCACGCGGGGGCGAGCCGGATCGAGGTCTTCCTGAAGCCGATCACGACCGGCCCCGAGCGGCTCGTCGGCGGCGTGAAGCTCGTGGTGCGCGACGACGGCGAGGGCTTCGATCCGCAGGCCGCGGGCCGGGGGCTCGGGCTGGTCTCGATGCGCGAGCGGGCCGATTCGGTCGGCGGCCGGCTCGCGGTGCAGACCGAGACGGGCAAGGGAACCGTGATCGCGTTGGAGGTGCCGGGTGGCCGGGCGTAGCGGCGGCTCGAAGATCAGGGTCCTGATCGCCGACGACCATCCGATGGTCCGGCAGGGCTTGCGCGTCTTCCTGGAGCTCGAGCCCGATCTCGAGGTGGTCGGCGAGGCCTCCGACGGCGCCGAGGCGGCCGCGCTCGCGGCTCAGCTGCTGCCCGACGTCGTACTGCTCGACCTGGTCATGCCGGGGGTGGACGGCCTGTCCGCGCTGGAGACCCTGGCCGAGCAGGGCCTGGCGGAGCGCGCGCTCGTCGTGACGAGCTTCGGCGAGTATCGCAGCGCGCTGCCCGCGCTGCGGGCGGGAGCGCGCGGCTACATCTCCAAGGAGGTCGATCCGGCCGCGCTGGCCACGGCGGTTCGCGCGGTCGCCGCGGGTCACGTGCTACTCGGGCCGCAGGTCGCCGAGGCGCTGGTGGCCCAGGCGGGTGCTCCCGGCCTGGTGACCGAGTCGCCGGGGCCGCAACTGACGGCGAGGGAGCGGGAGGTGCTTGAGCAGATCGCGGCGGGCCGTTCCAACCGCGAGATCGCGAAGTCGCTCAAGCTCGCGGAGAAGACGGTCAAGACGCACGTATCGAACATCCTGATGAAGCTCGGCGTCGCGGACCGAACGCAGGCGGCGCTGTGGGCCGTCAGGCACCAGGAGTGAGCGCGTCCCGAAGGCTCTGCAGGAAGGCCGCGCCGATCCCGGCGGCGAACCAGGACGTGTGGTCGATCAGGTACCGATAGGCGAGGTCGGCGTTCGCCTCGTTCTTCGTGACGCCGGCGAAGTAGTCGAGTTCGCTGAGCGCGAAGTCGGCGTGGCAGAGGGGAAGGAGCGCCGGGAGGGCGACCCGCTCGGCGTCCGTGAGCGGGCGGGCCTCTTCGTATCCGACGATCAGGGAAAGCGCGTCATCCAGGTGGACCGCCTGCTCGCCCTTCTCCGCGAGCTCGACCCATTCGATCGCGTTCCGCTCGATCGCCAGCGCGAGATCGTGCACCGCGCACGCGCGATCGGCGAGGTTGAAGTCGATCACGGTCGCCGCGTCGTCGCCGCGCCACAGGAGGTTCGAGGCGTGCAGGTCGTTGTGCGTCCAGAGCGGCTCGAGTTCGCTGAGCTGCGGCTGAAGCCGCTCGTAGAACGGCATGTGCACCCGTTCAAGGCTGTGGAGCCACTGCGGCTCCCGCTCCAGATAGACCGTCAACGCGGGCCGCGCGGCGACGAACTTCTCGACCGCCGCCAGCGGATCGGTCTGGTCCCCGAAGATGGTGAATCCTCCGGTCAGCGGCGCGACGGACCGGTTCGGCGCGTCGTAGCCGCGAGCCGATTCGTGCAGCGTCGCCAGGGTCCGGCCGGCGGAACGCGCGTGCTCGGGCTTGAGGAACGGCGACCAGGAGATCGCGTCACGGTAGACGTCGTCGCCCTCGCCGACGCTGTGCACCTCATACGTCCAGGCGCCGTCTTCGCTCACGCCCACCGACTCGCCGCTTACATCGACGAGCACTTGTACGACCGGAGCGTCACCGGCCGCGAGATGCCCGAGGAAGCCGTGTTCCTCGCTCAGGCTCTCGCGTGTGCGCACACTGACGTGGTGCCGCTTGACGAACACGTCGCCGCCGTGCACGGTCGTGACCAGCGCGGCAGCCGAGAGCGGCCGCGGCGAACGCCACCGGACCTCGCGCGCGCCACCGGCGTCGGGGTACGCGGCGAGCAGCGCGTCGAGCTCCGGCAGCGTGAGCGGCGGCCAGTCCGGCTGCGCCGGTTCGGTGCCCATCCCGTGCACGAGGTGCGGCGAAGCAGACATGTCAGGCACTTACGTTAAGCAGCGTGTCGAGCAGCTCGCGTTCGAGCCGCGCGAACTCGGGCAGTCCGAACGTGTCGGTGCTGCGCGGCCTCGGCAGCTCGATCTCGATGCGCCGGGTCACGCGCGCGGGCCGGGGGCTGAGCACGTGCACCGAGTCGGCCAGGAACACGGCCTCGCGGATGTCGTGCGTCACCAGCACGATCGTCCAGCCGTGTCGCTGCCAGGTCTCGGCCAGCCACAACTGCATCTGCGTCCGGGTGAGTGAATCGAGCGCGCCGAACGGCTCGTCCAGAAGGAGGACCGGTCGGTTCATCGCCACCGTTCGGAGCAACGCGGCACGCTGCCTCATTCCCCCGGACAGCTGAGCCGGATAGGAGAACTCGAAGCCGCTGAGCCCGAAGTCCTCGAACAGCGGCGCCACCTGCTCCCGCGCCGCCTTCTTCTTCACCCCGGCGACCTCCAGGCCGAGGATCGCGTTGTCCTCGATCGTGCGCCAGGGGAACAGCAGGTCCTTCTGCGGCATGTACGCCACACCGCGCTCGCCGCCGACGCGGACCTCGCCGCCGGTCGGCTTGTCGAGGTCCGCGAGGATGTTCAGCAGCGTGGACTTCCCGCTGCCGCTCGGCCCGATCACGGCCGCGATCTCGCCCTCGCGCACCTGGAGGTCTAGCCCGTCGAGCACGGCGAGCGGCGGCTGTCCCGGACGCGCGTACGCGTGGGTCAGGCCCTTGGTCTCCAGTAGGTAGTCGGTCACTTCGCCGCCGCCCCTCGCTCATGCCTGCGCCACGGCGTGAGCCAACGCTCCAACAGATACGTCAGCGCGAACAGCACGATGCTTCCGATCGCGATGACCGCGACTGTCGCGAACACGAGGTCCGTGCGGAAGACCTGCTGCATCTGCTGCAGATAGATGCCGAGCCCGCTCTCCGCGCCCGCGTACTCGGCGAAGATCGCGCCGCCGATCGCGTACGTGATCGCGACGCGCAGGCCGGTGAAGAAGAACGGCAGCGCACCGGGCACCCGCATCGTCCAGAAGATCCGCCAGCGGCTCGCGCCCATAGAGCGCATCAGCCGGTCGGCGTCCGCGTCGGCGTTGGCGAATCCGGCGGCGAGGGACGCGGCCAGCGGGAAGAACGTGGCCAGCGCGACGAGCAGGATCTTCGGCCCGATCCCGAAGCCGAACATGACCACGAACAACGGGGCGATCGCGATGATCGGAATGGTCTGCGAGGCCACGAGCAGCGGGTAGACCGCGCGCCTGGCCGCCGAGGAGAAGTCCATCGCCGAGGCGAGGATCCAGGACACCGCGAAGGAGAACGCGAAGCCGAGCTCCGTCTCGCGCAGCGTCGGCCACGCGTTGTGCGCGATCGCGCGGCGCTGCCCCCAGCCGGCCGAGACGATCTGACGGGGCGTGGGCAGTACTTCCGGGTTCTTGATCGCGTACTCGGCGATCAGCTGCCAGGCGACGACCAGGAGGATCGCGAGCAGGACCGGCGGCCACAGCAGGCGAAGGAGCCGTTTGATCGTCATGCGGTCACGCTCGGCGGCAGGTAGGCGTTGGTGAACAGCGTCGACACCTTCGGCTCGGTCTTGATCGGCTTGCCCGAGGAGTCGGTCAGGATGCCGTTCTTGAACATGAAGTCGGTCAGCGCCAGCCAGCGCTCCGCGCTCTGATAGCCGATCTGCCCGGCCGCGTCCTTGTAGTACTGGCTCGCCTCGAGCTGCGCGCTCTCCTTGACGAGCTGCGTCTGCGTGCCGAGCACCGACTGGTTCGCCTGGATCAGCAGGTTCGCCGCCTCGGTCGGATGCGCGGTCGCGTAGGCGTAGCCCTCCTCGATCGCCGCGAGGAAGCGCCTGGCCAGGTCGCCGTTCCGATCGAGGTAGTGGTTCGAGGAGGCGATGATCGCCGAGTAGATCGCCGGGAAGCCGTACTCGGTCACGTCGAAGGTGCGCAGCGGCTTGCCGACCTGCGCGGCCTGCAGCACCTCCCACGACGGCTCGGGCATCGCGAAATCGGCCTGGCCCGCGTAAAGGGCCTGGTAGGCGTCGGTGTTGAGGGTGACGTCCTTGAACTGCCCGGTGCCGCCCGCCGCGCGGATCACGTACTGCAGCATGGGCACCTCCATCGGCCCGCCGTAGCCCGCGTAGACCTTGCCGTCGAGCTGCGCCGGATCGTGGATCGCGGAGTCCGCGCGCACGCCGATGCACACATCCGTCTTCTGCGTGATCGCGAAGACCGAGACGATGTCGCCGCCCGAGACCGCCGCCTCGGTGAGCCCGTCCTGGTAAGAGATGCCGAAGTCGGCCTTGCGCGTGGAGACCAGGGTCTCGGGCGCGGTCGAGCCGTAGGGCACGATCCGCAGGTTGATGCCGCGCGCGGCGAAGTAGCCGAGCTGCTGAGCCACGTAGATGCCGGTGTGATTGGTGTTCGGCGTCCAGTCGAGGGCGAGCGAGACGTCGGTCAGCGCGACGCCGTCGTTCGTCGCCTGGGTGCTCGCCGCGCCCGAGCCGCGGCCGCCGCCCCACGCGGTGAGCACGGTCACCCCCGCGCCGAGGCCGAGGGCCACCAGCGAGCGGCGGGTGAGGTTGGGCGGGCGGTCGCCCGCGGGCGGAGAGTTCACAGGGTGTGATCATACCTGGAGACGCGCGGGGCTCTAAGATCGCCGATATGTCCCTGGAGAACGCACTGCGGACGGCGCTCGGACCCGATCACGTGGAGTTCGACCCGGGGGCGCGCGCGGTCTACGCGACGGACTCGTCGAACTACCGGCAGGTCCCGATCGGGGTGGTCTTCCCGCGCTCGGCCGAGGACGTGGCCGCGGCCCTGAAGGTCTGCGCGGAGCACGACGCGCCGGTCCTCGGCCGCGGCGCCGGGACCTCGCTGGCCGGGCAGGCGTGCAACGAGGCCGTGGTCTTCGACTTCAGCCGGCATATGAACCGCATCCTGGAGATCGACCCCGAGGCGCGCACGGCCCGCGTGCAGCCCGGCGTGGTCCTCGACGACCTGCGCCGCGCCGCCGAGGCCCACGGCCTGACCTTCGGCCCCGACCCCGCGACCCACGCCTGGTGCACCCTCGGCGGCATGATCGGCAACAATTCCTGCGGCACGCACGCCCTCTACGCGGGCAAGACCGTCGACAACGTCCTGCGCCTGCGCGTCGCGTGCTACGGCGGCGGCGAGTACGAATTCGGGGAATACGACGAGTCCGCCTACGCCGCGCTGGTCCGCGCCGACGCGCCGGAGGCCGCGATCCTCGGCTCCCTGCGCGAGATCGGCCGCCGCAACGCGGACCGAGTGCGCGAGCGGTACCCCGACATCCCGCGCCGGGTCTCCGGCTACAACCTGGACCAACTGCTGCCCGGCCGCCCCCTGAACGTCGCACGCCTCCTCGTCGGCACCGAGTCCACGTGCGCACTGGTCACCGAGGCCGTCCTCTCCCTGACCCCGAGCCCGGGGCACCGCCGCCTGGTCATCCTGAGCTACCCGACGATCTACGACGCGGCCGACGCGGTTCCCTCGCTGCTGGCTCACCCCCTCCTCGGCCTGGAGGGCTTCGACATCACCCTCGTACGGCAGATGCGCTCCCGCGGCCTGAACACCGAGCGCCTGGCGCTCCTCCCCGATCCCGACGCCGGCGGCTGGCTGCTCGCCGAGGTGGGCGGCTCCTGCGCATCCGAAGCCGAAGAGGCGGCCCACGCACTCATCGACTCTCTCCCGCCCGACGTCTCCCACCGCCTGCTCACCTCCCCCGCCGAGCAGCGCGGCGCGTGGGCCATCCGCGAATCCGGCCTCGGAGCCACCGCCCTGCGCGACGACGGCGGCCACAACGCGGAAGGCTGGGAGGACGGCGCCGTCCCGCCCGAGCGCCTCGGCGAGTACCTGCGCGGCATCTCAGCGCTCTGGGACGAATTCGGCTACTCCGGCGCGTGGTACGGCCATTTCGGTCAGGGCTGCGTCCACACCCGCAACAACTTCGACCTGCACACGGAGGCCGGACTGCGGGCGTACCGCGCATACGTGGAACGCGCGGCCGACCTCGTCGTATCGCTCGGCGGCTCCCTCTCCGGCGAGCACGGCGACGGCCAGGCCCGCGGCGAGCTGCTGGAGCGCATGTACGGACCCGAACTCATCGACGCGTTCCGCCAGGTCAAGACGGTCTTCGACCCCCGCGGACGGATGAACCCCGGTAAGGTCGTCGATCCGTATCCGCTCGACACGAACCTGCGCCAGGGCCCCTCCTACCGCCTGGCCCGCCCCGACCCCGACGCCTTCTTCGCCCTGGCCGAGGACCTGTCCTCCCTCCAGCACGCCGCCGAACGCTGCGTGGGCGTGGGCCGCTGCCGCCGCGACGACTCCGGCGTGATGTGCCCCTCGTACCGCGTGACCAGGGACGAGAAGCACTCGACCCGCGGGCGCGCGAAGCTGCTCGTCGAGATGTTCCAGGGCGACGTGACGCCGAACACGTGGCGCAACAAGGAGGTCCGCGAGGCGCTGGACCTCTGCCTCGCCTGCAAGGGCTGCGCCGTCGACTGCCCGACGCACGTCGACATGGCCACCTACAAGGCCGAATTCCTCGCGCACCACTACCGAGGACGCCTGCGCCCGCGAGCCGTGTACGCCCTCGCACTCACTCCCTGGATCACCAGATTCGGGGCGAGAGTCCCGAGGCTCACCAACGCCGTCCTTCACTCCGGCGGCCCAAGCGCCCTCCTCCGTCGCCTGGCCGGAGTAACCACCCGCCGCCCCGCCCCCTCCATCGCCCCCCGAACGCTGCGCCGCGCCGTAGCCGGCGAGGACCTCCCCGACGCGCCGACGGTGGTCCTCTGGCCGGACACGTTCACCGACGTCTACCGCCCCGAGATCGCCCGCCAGTGGCGCCGAATCCTGGAATCCGTCGGCGAACGCGTCGCCGTCCCCACCGACTGGGCCTGCTGCGGGCGGCCGCTCTACGACGCCGGAATGCTGAAGCTGGCCCGCCGAACCCTCCGCGGCCTGCTCGACGTCCTCGCCCCCTACATCGCGGCCGGTATCCCGATCGTCGTCCCCGAGCCCAGTTGCCTGGCCGCCTTCCGCGACGAACTCCCCGCGCTCCTCGCCGACGACCCGCGCGCGGCACGCCTGGCCGGCCTCGCCCGCTCCCCCGCCGAACACCTGCTGCACCTGGACCCGCAAGACCTCTCCGCCCTCGCCCCCGACCCACCCGCCGCCCGCGTGGTCCTCCACCCCCACTGCCACGCCCGAGCCGCCCACGCCTCCGACGCCGACCGCCGGCTGCTCCAGCGACTCGGCTACGCGGTGGACGTGCTCGACGCCGGATGCTGCGGGCTGGCCGGCTCGTTCGGCTTCCGCGCCGAGCACGAGCCGCTGTCCCGGCGGATCGGCGAGGAGCAGTGGCTGCCCAAGATCGACGCGGCGCTGGCGGCCGATCGGGACGGGGGTAGGGTGGAGTTGTTGATCGACGGATTCTCGTGCGCGACGCAGTATTCGCACCTCGCGCAACCCTCGTCTCCTCGGCCGTCCACGTTGGCCGAGCTCATTGGGAGGACCTGCAACTGATGGCCCGTTTCAAGGTCGGCGTCCAGCTGCGTCCGCAGCACTGCACGATGGACCAGCTGCGCGAGGCATGGGTCGCCTCCGACGCGCTCGAGGTCGACACCATCTGGACCTGGGACCACTTCTACCCGCTGTTCGGCGAGCCCGACGGCCCGCACTACGAGTGCTGGACCATCCTCGCCGCGATGGCCGCCACGACCAAGCACGCCCGGTTCGGCGCCCTGGTCAGCTGCAACAGCTACCGCAACCCCGAACTGCTCGCCGACATGGCCCGCACCACCAACGAGATCAGCGGCGGCCGCGCGATCCTCGGCATCGGTTCCGGCTGGTTCGAGCGGGACTACACCGAGTACGGCTACGAGTTCGGCGACGCCCCCGGCCGTCTCCGGGCCCTGGGCGACGCGCTGCCCCGCATCAAGTCCCGGCTCGCCAAGCTCAACCCCGCCGCCGCCGACC
>DASTAE010000299.1:0-13691 GCA_035712985.1 Actinospica sp. | reverse complement strand
GGCCGACTTTCACACGGCCGGTCCGCCATCGACCGCACTAGCAGCAGCCGGTGAGCACGCCCTCGGTCGGGGCGAGCATGTTCTCGACGAGCGTGGTGTGGTTGAGGATCCACTGGTCCAGGTTCAGCAGGTCGCTGACCTGCTGGCCCGGCGACTCGCTCAGGTGCGCTGCGTCGATGTGCTGAAGCAGCGGCACGAGCAGGCCGGTCAGGATCGTGTTGGTGCTGTTCCAGAGCGGCACCAGCATGTTCTCCACCAGCGTGGTGTGGGTGAGCACGTACTGGTTGAGGTTGAGCAGGTCCTGCGCCTGCTGGCCGGGGGACTCGCCGAGGTGCGCGGCGTCGATGTGCTGCAGCAGCGGCAGCAGCACCGAACCGAGGCTGGCGCAGCCGCTGCTCGAGCCGGCCGAGCCGAGCACGCCGCCGGAACCGCCGGTGCTCGTGGCCGTGGCGGGCATGGACATCCCGCCGGTGGAGGTCGGGGCGCCGGCCGTCGCGGTCGGGCCGGAGCTCGTGGTGCCGCCGCCGCTCGGCGTGCTCGCCGACGGGGTCGGGGAGGCGCTGGTCGGGGCGGCGGTCGGGCTGCTGCTCGAGGTGGAGCCGCCGGTGACGGTGATCGTGGCCTTCATGTTCGGGTGGTCGGCGCAGTAGTAGCTGTAGGTGCCGGCCGTCTCGAAGACCGCCGAGAAGGAGGCGCCGGGCGCCACCTGTCCCGAGTCGAAGGACGCCGGGCCCGAGGTGGTCGTGACCGTGTGCGGCACGGTGTCCTCGTTGACCCAGGTGACCTTCGTGCCGACGGCCACCGTGGCGGTCGCGGGCGCGAACGCGTAGTTCTTGATCTCTATGGTCACCCCGCTGGTCGCGGCGACGGCCGCGGCGTTCGCGAGGTCGAGGGTCGTCGAGGTCTGCGGGCCCTTGGCCGCCGACGCGGGCTGCGCCGAGGCCTCGGAGAGCAGCAGCGCCGAACAGAGCGCGGCGATCACCGCGAAGACCAGCAGAAGTCTGGTTCCGAGGCGCGCGCCGCCGGATACGGCGTCGGCAGCGGGCGCCGGGTCGGGCGCCGAATCGAAGTGGGTCATCTACGGCATGCCTTTCATGGATGGCTGATGCAGGGGGGAGAAGCCTGGTCAGCGCCCGGGAGCGGACGAGATCAGGACACTTGCCACGGCCAGCACGGCGAGGGCGAGCCCCGCCTCCGCCGCGACCGTGTAGACGAAGGGGCGCACCGTCGAGCGGTCGCCCTCCAGCAGCACCGCGACGTCGAGCCGGTGCCGCACCCAGTTCTTGCTGCGCTGCGCGAGGAGCAGCACGCATGCCACGACCGCGAGCTTGAGCAGCAGGATGTGGCCGTACGACGTGTGCAGCAGGTCGTGCAGCGAGCCGACCAGCTGCCAGGCCAGCACGGTGCCCGCGCCGATGATCAGCAGCATGGAGGCGAGCGCGAGCTTCGAGTACCGGGCGACCGTCTCGGCCATCTCCTGCGGACGTCGGCGCGGCAGCACCCCGAACAGCAGCGTGAACAGGCCGCCGATCCACAGCGAGACGCCGGCCAGATGCGCCGTGTCCGCGATCGCGCCGAGCAGCGGGTGGGCCGCGTCGTCGTGCCCCGGCATGCTCGTCGTGCGCAGCAGGCCGAACGCGACGGCCGCGAGCCCGATCCGCCAGCCCGGCGAGCGTGCCGCGCCGTCCTGCTGCCCGAGCACGGCGGCGAGCACGACGCCGCCGAGCAGCCACAGCAGCGTGCGCGCGATCAGTTCCGCGCCGAGTTGCGTACCGAACAGGCTCAGCAGCGCGGAGCCGTTCAGCACGCCGCCGAGCGGCAGCAGCGCCGTATAAGCCGCCTGCAACGCGGTCTGCGCGACGCTCATCGCCAGCCCGAGGGACCACGCGGCGCCGAGCAGGATCCTGATCCTTCGCTCCGCCGCGCCGCGCGGCCAGATCAGCGCGAGGAACGCGAGGCCGCCGACGTACAGCGCCGTGCCCAGGAAGCCGAGCCCCTGCGCCACGATCAGCGCGTCGTTCACCGCGGGATCCGGCCCGGGGACGACTGCCGTGGTCGAACTCGAACTCGCACTCGCACTCGGCGCGGCGGCGGTTCCGATGACGAAGCTGAGCGTGCCGGTCTTGACGTGTCCGTCGTCGGAACTGACCGATCGCCAGTCGAGGGTCAACCGGCCGCCTCCGGCCTTGACCGCGGACAGGTCGGCGACGAGGACGTCGGGCGAGCCGGGCGGCTGGTGGATCGGTACGGCCCGCCCGTCGACCTCGACCGCGCAGTCCTTGATCGCCAGCCCTTCGCTGAAGGTCATGGTCACGCTCTCGGGCACCGTCGTCAGGTGTGCGCCGGCGGCGGGCGTGGTTCGGACGAGTTCGGCGTGCGCCTGGGCCTCGGGAGCCGCGATCACCGTGCCGAGCAGGCAGATCGCGACGGCCGCGAGGAACGCGAGGATCCGACCGCGTGGCCTGGTCACGGCGTCGCCGAGGGGGTGGGAGTCGCGGTGGCGGTGGCCGTGCACGTGCCGAACAGGCCGCTGAGCGCCGACTCGACGTTGTTGTCCAGGTTGGCCACGACGCCCCCCAGCAGGCTTCCCGAGGCGGCGGAGGTCGGCAGTACGCTGGTGATCCCGTTCGATCCGAGTACGCAGTCGAGAGCGGCGGCGGTCCCCGGCGTCGCGGAAGCGGAGGCGGTCGGCGTCGCCGTGCCTCCCGCGCCGCCGCCCACGACGACCGTCGTCGCGCCGCCCGTCGCCGAAGGCTGCGGCGTGGGGACGCCCGCCGGCGCCGACGCGGCGCCGGCCCCGACGCTCGCGTCGCCGGTCGGCAGGGTGCCGCTGCCATCTCCGCTGGCGTAGACGTAGTAGCCGCCGGGGTCTGAGGTCGGGACGCCGCTCGGGCCGCCGGTGGCCGAGACGATGACCGGCGCGGGACCGGTCGGGTTCGCGGAGGGCTGCTCGGCGACGGCGCCCGGCGTGGAGCCCGCGGAGGGCGTGGCCGCGCCGGCGGAGCCGCCTATCCCGGATGCGTAACCGAGCAGGACCACCACCATGCCGACGAGCGTGGCGGCGACGATCTCATCGCGGCGGTCCGCGGGGCGGCGTGGGCGCGCGGCGGACGATCTGCGGGGTGTGTGGGGCACCGTGCCTCCCGGTCGACTCGGTTGAAGTGGGTCGTGCCGAGTGCATCAGGAGGCTGCTTCCAGCGGATTACCTGTTCGTCGCCGCATGGTGACGGGGCCCTCTCTTTTTCTCTTTCTTTAATGAGATGAATGCGACCTCCTAAATCTTCACTCTTTCGGGTGAAAATACCGCTCGGGTAATGGTCGGATGCCGCCGCGATGCGGTATTCGCGCCGGTGAACCCGCGGTTGGCCTGTGCCGTTTTATTGACGCTCACGAAGCTTCGAATCGCACGGAGAGAAAAGCGTGATGGCGTCCTTACCGGCCGGTCATTCCTCTGTCGCGGGCGAGGGTTGCACTGGCCGGGTAATGCGCCATACCACACTGGCGAAATCCCACCCACAAGGACGCAATCATGCCCATTCCCGTGTCAACGGCCCTGTCCGATCAGGGGCGCGTCGCCGCCGGCAAGGTCTCGGACCTGCGCAGCCCCGGTCGCTACCTGGTCAGCTCGATGCTGGCCGGAGCGTACATCGGCGTCGCTGTCGTGCTGCTGTGCTCCGTCACCGGGCCGCTGCTGGCGGCCGAATCGCCCTTCACGAAACTCGTCCAGGGTCTTGTCTTCGGCGTCGCCCTGACGCTCGTGGTGTTCGCCGGGGCCGAGCTGTCCACCGGCAACATGATGACCACCGTCCAGGGGGTGTTCGCCGGAAAGAGCGGCGTCGCCGGCGGCATCGCGGTCATCCTCGGCTCGTTCGTCGGCAACCTGGCGGGCTCGATCGTGTTCGCGTGGCTGGTCCACGAGAGCGGCGTGCTCTCCGCCGGAGCCACCCCGGGCCACGTCGCCCCCGCCCTCGCGGCGCTGACCGGCATCGTCAAGGCGAAGACCGCCGAGTCCGCGTCGGCGCTGTTCTTCCGCGGCGTGCTGTGCAACTTCCTGGTCTGCCTCGCCGTGTGGGCGTCCGCGCGCACGAAATCGGACGGCGCCAAGCTGGCGTTGATCTTCTGGTGCCTGCTGGCCTTCGTCGGATCAGGCTTCGAGCACGTGGTGGCCAATATGACGGTGCTTTCCCTCGGCATGTTCGAACACGTCAAGCAGGCCACGCTCGGCGCCTTCGCCTCGAACATGCTCCTCGTCGGCCTCGGCAACCTCGTCGGCGGCGGGCTGCTCGTCGGCGCGACCTACGGATACCTCGGCCGGCGCACGGAGGAGCTCGTGGCCGTGCCGACCGCGCCGGACGCGGAACAGGCGCCCGTGCCCGCGTAGCACGGCGCGCGCAGGGGCGGCCGGACCCGGACGGCGGCGAACGCGCGTGATCACGCGCGCCGGCGGCCCCTTCGGCTCTGTCGCCCTCGGCCGGCGCGGTTCGCCTGGCCTCGCCGGCCGTTGCGGGAGGTGCGTCGGCTCGGCTTTCCGATCGGCCGGACGGCCAGCCCGGCCCCGACGAGTTCGAGCGCGGTCAGCCCGCCGAGCAGTTCGATGTCCTGGATCCAGGCGTGCCTCGTCGGGGCGTGGGCGGGGTCGCACCGCGAGAGCATCACGGCGCCGGTCGGCGATCGCTGTCCGTTGCAGCCGTCGCCGAACAGCTTGTCGAGGTCGACGGTCGCGGCCGAGGCGGAGTAGGCCCAGCGTGCGCTGGAGAAGTACGAGATCTGGTCCAGGCCGGCTATTCCGCGTACCTGGAAGGCCGAGCCGCTGGTCACGAACTGCGCGAACAGAATGATCGGCAGGATCGTCATGACCTTGTCGGCATTGCTGGTCAACGCTGAGACCATCAAGCCCAGCGCCATCGCGCTCAGTCCGGCCAACGACGCCTCGATGGCCATCTCCAGGCGCCCGTCGGACAGCACCACGCCGTGCGCCGGGCCGCCCTGCCTGAGCAGCGCCAGGTAGGTCATGATGAAGGACTCGACGACGGTGATCAGGCCGAGGATCAATGCCTTGCTGAGGATATAGGCGGCCGTGGACTGCCCGACGGAACGCTCCCTGGTCAGGATCGGGCGTTCCTTCACGATCTCGCGGATCGAGTTGCCGGCGCCGAGGTAGCTCGCGGCGAGGGTCAGCGCGAACAGCACCGTCGGCGCGTTCCCCGTCGGCCGGACCGTCCCCGGCACCAGGTTGTCCTTGCCGAACGCGGCGAGCATGAGCAGCCCGAGCACCGGCGCCTGCGCGAACAGAAGCAGGGTATTGCGTTTGTCCGCGCCGATCAGCGCGAGGTATCTCCGCATCAGCGTGCTGAGCTGGTGCCAGGTGTGCGGATTGCGCCGCGGGGCCTCCGGGGCCGCCGAGTCCTCCTCGGCCCGGTCGCGTTGCGCGGCGAGCGGTTGGGCGACGTAGCGCCGCTGCGCGCTCGAGTCGGCGAAGTCCTTCTTCGGCTGCCCCGGTTCGGCGCGGTCGAGGTGCTGGAAGACCTTCGCGTATCCGGTCTGGTCGAAATGCGGCAGCGCCAGTTCGGGCGGACCGAAGTAGGCGGTCTGGCCTCCCGGGGCGAGGAACAGGAGCCGGTCGCACAGTTCGAGGCTCTGGATCGAGTGGGTCACGGTGATGACGGTGCGCCCGCTCGAAGCGAGCTCGCGCAGCAGTTCCATCACGCTTTCCTCGTAGCCCGGGTCCAGGCCGGAGGTGGGCTCGTCGAGGATCAGCAGCGAGGGACGGGTCAGCAGTTCGATGGCGACGGAGGTGCGTTTGCGCTGGCCGCCCGAGAGCCTCTCGACGGGCACGTCGGCGCGGCCTTCGAGCCCGAGCTCGGTCATCACCTCCAGGACGCGGGCGGAGCGTTCGGCGGTCGGCACATCCGGCGGGAAGCGCAGCCTGGCGGCGTAGTCGAGCGCCGCCTTCACGGTCAGCTCGGGGTGCAGGATGTCGTCCTGCGGGACGTAGCCGATGCGGTTGCGCAGTTCGGCGTAGGACGCGTAGAGGTCGCGGCCGTTGTAGAGCACTGATCCACGGTCGGCCGAGCGCGCGCCGGTCAGGGCCTTGAGGAGGGTGGACTTGCCCGCACCGGTCGGCCCGAGGACCGCGAGGAACTGGCCGCCCTCGAGGGCGAAGCTGACCTCGTCCAGCAGGACTTTGCGGCCGGCGTGGACCGTGAGGCCCAGCGCGCACAGCGTCGCCTCGCCGTGGTCGACGTACTGCTCGAGCGTGCCTTGCCGCAGACGCAGCAGGGTGTCGCCGACCGCGACCAGCGCGCCCTCCCGCAGCCGGATGCGTCCGTTGACCTGCCGCCCGTCGACGTAGGTGCCGTTCTGGCTGCCGAGGTCCAGCAGTTCGAAGGACCCGTCGCGCGTCGTGCGCAGTTCGGCGTGGTGTCGGGAGACCAGCAGGTCGTCGACGACGATGTCGTTGTCCAGCGACCGGCCGATGTGGATCCGGTTGGCGGCGCGGTACGTGCCTCGGAACGAGCCGGGAGCGGAGAGGCCGTCGGCGAAGACCGGCATCGTGGGGATGTCCGGGTCGACCTCGCCGCCCGGAGGGGGAGGCACCAGGCGTATTCGGCTGCCGCCGTTCCCCGAGCCGAGCGCGAGGATCATCGGCCGGTCGACCGGCAGCCGCGTCACCCGCCGCCCGTCGAGGAAGCTCCCGTGCGCGGAGCCGTGGTCCTCGAATACCCAGTTTCCCTCCTCGAGCCGCAGCACGGCGTGCAGGCGCGGGGCCGCGGAATCGGGGAGGACCACGTCTGCCGCGGCGTCCCGGCCGATGGTGACCGGCCTGCTTCCGTCGAAGTAGCGTTCTGAGCCGGTGGGCAGTCTCTGCAGCCTGAGCATGTTGACCGGCGCGGCCGGCGATCCGTGCATGCGCGCAATCTTCGCACGGTCCGCACACGCGCTTCGCCCAGGAGCTCCGGAAGGCCGTCGGTGGGAGGAACGGCCGGCCGATCGCTTACGGATAGTAGGGTGTGTACGTGATCCCACTGACTTTCAGATAGCGTGCCCCGTCGGAGGTGGCCCAGGTGGAGGAGTCGGGGTTGCCCGGCCAGTTTCCCCCGACGGCGGTGTCGATGATGAAGTGCATTCCCACGCCCGAGGCGGTGGTGTACCACTTGGTGCCGGTGAAGACGCCGTCCACCGAGAAGTCGATGTGATCGGGCCACCACGTGAACGAGTAGGTGTGGGACGCGTTGGTCCAGCCGCCCGAGTTGTTCACGGCCCACTGGGTCTGGTTGTTGCTCGCGTCGTGGAACGTCTGGTAGACGGTGTTGGGGCGGGAGCCGACGATCTCGGCGGCGTCCATCTCCGGCAGCCACGGGTTGAGGTAGGCACCCCAGACGGCGGGCAGCAGGCCGTCGCCGTTGGGCATGCTGGCGGTGAAGCTGTAGGTGCCGTAGCCGTAGAGGGCCTTGGACTCCACGCGGCCCGAGTCGTACACGCCGCCGCCCGCGTTGTACGTCTTGATCATCAGGGTGCTGCCGCTGTACCAGACGCAGCTGGACGTGTAGGTCTCCAGCTCGTTGTTGTCCGTCCACCGGCCGTTGACGACGTTCCAGAAGCTGAGGGAGTTGAGGCTGACCGGGGCTCCCCAGGAGCTGGCGTGTGCCGGGACGGCGGGCAGGGCCGTCGCCAGCCCGGCGGCCAAGGCCGCAGCGAGCAGCAGCCTCACAGGTCTGCGAAGTGTCGTGGGCATCGTGAGTCCTCCTAGTGGTGGTGTGGTGGAATCGATTCCATGCCCGAGGTCGCGAGAGCGTGCCGCGAAGACTTCCTCTAGCTGCTTCTTTATGCGGATCGCGGCGGGCACGGCAAGCGGGGTGTCACGATTTCCTAGTAAGCTATGGAAGCGCTTCCACGGGGATGGTGACGCGGGGGCGCGGACGTGTCAAGGGCGTGAACGCGATGTTTCCCGCTAAGCTGCCGTCGGCTCTGGCGCGCAGCGCTGACGGCATGGAGGAACCGGGACATGCAGGTATCGCCGCGGCGACAGCCCACGCTGGACGAGGTCGCGGCCCGCGCGGGGGTCTCGCGCACGGCGGCCTCGCGAGTGATCAACAACAGCCCCCACGTCAGCCAGGCCAAGCGCGACGCCGTGCAGCGTGCCGTGGACGAACTGGGCTACGTCCCGAACCCGACGGCGCGCGCCCTGGTCACCCGGCGGGTCGGCGCCGTGGTGCTGGCCGTCTCGAGCGACGAGCCGGCGCTGTTCGCCGACCCGTTCTTCGCCGAGGTCACCGTCGGCGTCAGCTCCTTCCTCGAGCACACCGACCTCGAGTTGATCCTGCTGCTGGCGCAGACCCCCCGAGGCAGGGAGCGGCTCCAGCGCATCCTCGCCGGCCGCCGCGCGGACGGGCTGATGCTCATGGCCGTGCGCGGAGACGATCCCCTCGGGCACCTGGCAGAGCATACCGACCTGCCGGTGGTCTTCGGCGGGTTGCCGCTGCACGGCACGCCCCGCTGGTACGTCGACCCCGACAACCGCGGCGGCGGCCGCATCGCCGCGGAACACCTGCTGCGCACGGGCCGGCGCCGCATCGCGATGATCACCGGTCAAACCGACCTGCAGGCCAGCGTCGCCCGCGAACAGGGCTTCCGCGAGGCGCTGGCCCTCGCGGGAATGCCGCTGACCGCGCTGGAGGCCGGAGACTTCACCCTGCCCGGTGGTGAGCAGGCGATGGAACGCCTGCTCACCGGCTGCCCCGACCTCGACGCGGTCTTCGCCGCCGGCGACAACATGGCCCTCGGCGCTCTGCGCACCCTGCGGCGCCACCGACGCGTCGTGCCGCACGACGTGGCGCTCGTCGGCTTCGACGACCTCGCCGGCGCACCCTATGCGGACCCGCCCCTCACCACCGTCTACCAGCCCGCCCGCGCCCTGGGCCGCGAGATGGCCCGCATGCTCGTCGAGGCCATTGAGGGCCTCGACCCCAGCCCGCTCATCCTGCCCACGCATCTCACCGTCCGCGAGAGCGCCCCGGGGTATTCCGCAAGCGCGGAGTGACGACCGAAACCGAGGAGTCCGGCCCGTCGCGCTGCGACGGGCCGGACTCGGATTGCTACGGGGTGAAGGTCAGCGCGGGCATCATGTCGGGGTTCGCGTTGGTGAGTCCTGCGGGGGCGGTGGCGCCTTCCGAGCTGACGAAGCGCAGTTCGTGGTTGTTGGCGCCTGCGTTGCAGACGGCGAGCAGGATTGTGCTCTGCCCGGCTGCGATGGTGTTCTGGACGAAGGTGGTGACGTCGATGGTGATGACGCGGCCGTCGATGGGGTTGTTCTGGTGGGTCATCGTGTAGCGCGGGATCTCCTCGTCCTGGCAGGCCTCGGTGATCGCATCGATGTCCGCCTCGGCGAACTCTCGCAGGGTCAGCCGTGTAGCGAGTCTCACCCCGGTGAAGTCACGTGGAACGGCGCCCTTGTCCGTTCGTTCGCCGCTGGTCATGCCCGGTACCGTAGCCCGCCGAAGGTCCGGGCTGGAAGCGGATTATCTTCCGAGAGTGGAAGGGTGCTGCTTCCCGACCATTCGACCCGGCGTGCTGACGAGTGGGAGGTGCGTGGGTTCCGCTTGCGGGGCAGGTCACTGACGTTCAGGGGCGCGGGGGAGTAGATCGCTGAGATGCGCGGATGAGCGTGAGGAGGCCGGGAGTCCAGTGGTCGCCGTAGCGTTGTCGGAGCTCGAGGCTTTGCCAGTCGGTTCCGGTGACCGCGCCGCGGCATAGGGATGAACCACAAGCGCAGTCCATGCGGAACTCGGCGATGCCGGTGGAGGTGGCGTAGTCGTTGGTGAGTTCTTCGCCGGGGGCGATGTCGCGGCGGGCGGCTTGGGTGTAGGCGTCGATCCACCACAGGTTCGGGTCGCAACTGTGGTTGCCGTAGCCGTTGGGTCGCCGTGGCGGCAGGATCAGGTGGAGATCGTAGTCCACGGTGATCGTGTCGATGTAGGGGTGCGTCGGATCGCTGGCCGCGGCGTTGAAGGCTGCCTGCAAGTCTGCGCCCGTGACTAGCCGTCCGCCCACTCGGGAGACGGCTGTGCCTGCGGGAATGTGTGAGCGCGCGAACAGGCCCTTGCCTTCGATCTGCGAGGCTCGGACCTCGACGTCCGGGTGCAGCCAGCAGTCTGCTTCGGGGGCGGCTACCAAGGGACGATCTTTCCTTTCGCCTGGTCAAACGCTGGATGGATCGTCTTCTCCAGCGATCTTGTTCTAACTTCGCCAACTACCCGCCCGGGCTTTGACTGATCGCAGCATCGAGCCTGCCAGGCCTCGCTGGTGGACTCAACCCGTATCGATTGCTCGGGATACTCACTCGCTGGTTCGCGCGAGCAGGCGGTGGACCATCAGGTCCACGGAACACGTAATAGCGATGCGTGCCGGCGGCGTGAGTCACCTGTATGTATCTGGAGAACCGCCCGCTTCCGTTCCACGTTCCGCCCGGCCGGTATCGCGGTCGAGCTGGCAGGCGCGATGAGCGTCGGCGCTCGCGGGACCTGCATACGTAGATGGCGGCTCTGAAGCGATCCGGTCAGACCGACGATGCGCTCACGGTAGTGGTCGAACTCGGCACCGGCGTGGTGGTGCTGACCTGCTCGCTCAGCCGCTAGCCCTTGTCCAACACCACACGTGGCGCGGGTCCGGGTGCGCTGCGGCTTTCGGGAACCTCGCCTTGAGCGTGCGTGCCCACGTCCTACTGGGTCTGGGCCTGGGGGTGCGTGGCGTCTGAGTCGCGCTGCCCGGCTGGGCTGCCGCCCCGGCTGCGGCGGTCATCGGGCGGTCTCGTCTCAGGGCAGCTCGAGCCGCCGCGCGACTCCGGAGCGCGAGGCGATCCCGAGCTTGGAGAGCACGCGGCTGACGTGGGTTTCCACGGTTCGCGGGCTGAGGAAGAGCCGCTCCGCGATCTCCCGGTTGGCCAGGCCCTCGGCGACCAGCTCGGCGATCTGGTGCTCGCGATTCGAGAGCCCGTCTCGGCCGACGGCGCGCCGGGGCCATCGGGCGGAGATCCGCCGTTGCACGCGCACCGTGTCCTGGTCCATCCAGTCGGCGCCGTGCGCCCGGTACAGCTCGCGGGCGGCGGCGATGTGCCGGGTCGCCGCGTCCGGCTCGCCGAATCCGGCGTACGCCTCGGCCGCGAGCAGGTGGGACTGGCCCTGCTCCATCGGCATGCCGGCCCTGGCGTAGCAGTCGATCGCCGCCTCGGCTTCGGCCGCCGCCTCGGCCGACTCGCCGAGTCTGAGCCACGCGGAGCCGAGGGCGCGCCGTGCGCGGCCCGACTGCCCGGGCAGGCCCACCTCCACGGCCGAGTCCACCGCCAGTTCCGCCGCGGACCACGCGGCGTCGAGATCGTCGTGCCCCAGGGCGACCTCCGCGGCCAGCGCCATGTAGGCGCCGCGCAGAACGGCTAGTTCGTTCCACGACGCGTCCAGTCGTAGCTCGGCCCCCTCCTCGGCGGCCTCGGCGAACCCGGCGAGCAGGCCCACCTCGATCCGCATCACGTCCGCGAGCATCTTGAACAGCGTCGAGTCGGGCACATGCATCAGGCCGCCCTGATCCCACAGTCCGCGCACCGCGTCGGGCCCCTCGATCCACAGCAGGGCCCTGATGCGATGTGAGCGGGCCAGCGCGACCACGTCGGGGAAGCCGTATGCCTCGCCGGTCTCCTCCGCGTCCTCGGCAGCGGCGATCGTCTCGACGAGTCGGCCCACGCGGATCAGGACCGACGCCTGCAGCGTGTAGAGATGCGGCAGCACGTAGGCATGGCCGCACGATTGGGCCACCCGGACCGCGCGCAGCAGCAGCGCCAGGATCCGGTCGTGCCGCTCAACGACGTACAGGCCCCAGCACAGCGCCGGCACGACGTGCTCGATGATGTCGCGCAGTTCGTCGTCGCTCATCGCGTCCACCGCGGCGGCCGCGGCCTCGAAGCCGTGCGCCGCGGCCTCGGCGCTGCCCTGGCCGGCCGCCGCGAAGGCGAGCAGCACGTTCGCGGCGAGCCCGGCCTCGCGGTACTCCCCGCCGGCGAAGTACTGGGCGAGTCGGGCGGCCCCGCGGTCGAAGCGCCCGTTCATCAGGTCGATGGTGGCCAGTTCGACGAGGACCAGGGCACTGTCCGCGTCCCGCGGATCGGCCGCGACCTCCTCAAGCATCGCGTACGCCTGCTGGGATCGGCCGAGCAGCCGGGTGCACCGGGCCAGCAGCATCATCGTCTCCCGCTGCCGGGGACCGCGCCGGGCCGCCAGGCCCTGCAGCGCGGCCTCGGCCTCGGCCAGTCGGCCGCAGGTGAGCAGGGCGCGGGCGAACAGGAGTTCAAGCTCGACACGCGAGGCGCGGGCCTCCTCGGCGTCCTGCGCGTCGGGGTCCGGCAGCGCGGCCAGCACGGCGCCGAGCCACTGCGCACTGGAGGCCGGGGCGGAGGCGAGAGCGGAGCGCGCGGCCCGGACGAGCTGGTCGGCGGACCCGGTGTCGCCGGGGCGCAGTGCGTGCTGCAGGTGCTGCGCGCGCAACATCAGCGGGGCGTCGACCCGGTCCAGGTACTCGGCCGCGCGGCGGTGCGCGCCGATCCGCCGTCCCGGCCCGGACAGTCGGTAGGCGGCGGCGCGCAGCAGCGGGTGCGCGAAGCGGAACCGGCCCAGCCGTTCGATCAGCAGACCGCGGGCCACCAGCGTGTCCAAGGCTTCGAGCACGCGGTCCTCGGGCAGTTCGGCGACGGCCGCGACCAGGTCGGGGCCGACCTCCGCGGCGCCGATCGCGGCGGCCCGCACGACCGCGGCCGCGTCGCCGCCGATGCTCGCCAGGTCGGCCCTGATGGTCTCGTCGAGCAGTTCGGCCAGCTTCTCGTCGAGCACCGGAGCCGTGCCGCCCAGCGCGGACAGCGCGTGCACGGGCAGCTCGGACAGCAGCCCGAGGTAGAGCGGATTGCCCACGCTGGCCTCGGCGAGCAGTCGGCGCCGGGACGCGTTGTGGCCGGGCAGTAGCAGGTCGATCTCGGCGGGCCGCAGCGGCGGGACCGGGACGCGGGCCACGCGCTCGCCCCCGAGCGCGTGCAGCGCACGGGTGAGCCGGGGCGGGCAGGTCCCGGTGCGGCAGGACAGGACGAGCCCGGCCAGGCCGATCGGCGGGCGGCGCAGCAGGAATTCCAGCAGGCCGAGGGAGGCCTCGTCGGCCCAGTGCACGTCGTCGAGCACGATGAGGGTACCGGGGCCGGGGGCCGGTTCGGCGATCGCCTCGCGGATCTCGCGGTAGAGGTGGAAGCGGTCGGCCTCGGAGACCCCGGCCCAGTCCCGGGCGTCAGACCATTTCAGGCCGTTGATGATATCGAGTACCAGGCCGAAGGGCAGCGCGCGTTCGAACTCGGAGGCGCTGCCCGCCAGTACCCTGATTCCGCGCCGCTCGGCCCGCGCGCCGGCCTCCCCGAGCAGCCGGCTCTTGCCGATGCCCGCGGGCCCCTCCACCAGGATCGCCCGGGGCGCGTGCGCGGCGTCCAGCGCCTGCTCGATCAGCCGCAGCTGCACGGCACGACCCGCGAACACCTCTCCGAAGGGCCCGCGCCGCCCGATCGCGGTGGAGCCGTCCGCGGTTGTGGGCGCGCTGTCCATGAACCCCCTGCCACCGGCCGATCAACCGGCTCAGTGAATCAGAAGGTCCAACGCACCGCAAGCGATCTA
>DASTAE010000298.1:0-3959 GCA_035712985.1 Actinospica sp. | reverse complement strand
CGGGCAGCTGCTGCTCGGCGTGCTGATCGGGCTGGCCGCGGGGCTCGGCAACCGCTGGCTCGACACGCTGCTGAGCCGCTTCACCGACCTCGTGATCTCGTTCCCCTACCTCTTCTTCGCGATCGCGCTGCTGGCGATCGTGCCGCAGAGCTTCCCGCGGCCGGTGCTGATCAGCGTGATCCTGACCGGACTGTTCTGGGCGCCGTTCGCGCGGATCGTGCGCGCGGAGACCTTCGTGCTGCGCGAACGCGAGTTCGTCGCCGCGGCGCGGCTCTACGGCGCGAGCACCTGGCGGATCGCGCGCAAGGAGATCCTGCCCGGCCTGCTGGCGCCCGTCGTCACGTACACGGCGCTGGTGATTCCGACGAACATGGTCATGGAGGCGGGCCTGTCCTTCCTCGGCCTCGGCGTGCAGCCGCCGACCCCGTCCTGGGGCCAGATGCTCTCCACCGCCACCACCTGGTTCCAGACCGATCCGGAATACGTGCTGGTCCCCGCGCTCACGCTGCTGGTGTGCGTGCTCGCGTTCACCGCGCTCGGCGAGCAGATCCGCCGCGCCGTGAACCCGAAGGAGAACGGCCGATGACCGCCTTCCTGGTGCGCCGCGTGCTCTCCGCGCTGGCCGTGCTGCTCGTCGTCGCGGCCGTCGTGTACGCGCTCTTCTATCTGATGCCCGGCGATCCGGCGAGCTTCGCCTGCGGCAAACGCTGCGGCGCCGCCGAGGTCGCGCAGGTGCGCCAGACACTGGGCCTGGACCGCCCGGTGTACGCGCAGTTCTGGACGTTCATCAGCTCGATCTTCGTCGGCCACGGCTATGACAACGGCGTCGGCACGGTCTGGTGCTCGGCGCCCTGCCTCGGCTACTCGTTCCAGAGCGACCAGCCGGTGACGCAGCTGCTCACCCAGGCGCTGCCGGTCGACGTCTCGCTGGTCGTCGGCGCCTCGGTGCTGTGGCTCTCGCTCGGCATCGGCTTCGGCATGTTCGCCGCGCTGCGCCCGAACGGCCTGCGCGACAAGGCGAGCACCTTCATCGGGCTCGCGTTCGGCGCGGTGCCGATCTTCATCCTGGCGCTGTTGCTGCTGCTGATCTTCTGCGTCTGGTTGCAGATCCTGCCGTTCCCGACCTTCGTGCCGTTCACGCAGAACCCCGGCCAGTGGTTCGAGAATCTGCTGCTGCCCTGGTTCGCCATCGCGCTGACCTCGGCGGGCAGCTATCTGCGGCTGACCCGCGCCGGGGTGCTCGAGGCGCTCAACCAGGACCACATCAGGACCCTGCGCGCCTACGGATACACCGAGCGGCGCATCGTCACCCGGCACGCGCTGCGCGGAGCGCTGCCGACGCTCGCGACGATGGCCGCGATCGACATCGGCGGCGTGCTCGCCGGCGCCGTGTTCACCGAGTCGATGTTCGGATTCCCGGGCCTCGGCAAGCTGATGGTGGATTCCGCGGGCACCGTCGACCTCCCGGTCATCACCGGCGTGACGCTGCTCGCCGCGGTGCTCATCATCGTCGCGAACACGGCCGCCGACCTGCTGTACGCCGTGCTCGACCCCCGAGTGAGGATCCAATGAGCAACGCCGTTCTCACGGTCGAGGACCTGCGCGTCTCCTTCGGCCCGACGACCGCCCTGCGCGGCCTCGGCTTCGAGCTCGAACCCGGCCGCGCGCTCGGCCTCGTCGGCGAATCCGGCTCCGGGAAGTCGGCCGCCGCGCTCGCGCTGCTCGGCCTGCATCGCGGTACGGCCGCCGACGTGAGCGGCCGCGTCCTGCTGCATCCGCGCGGCGCCGCGGAGCCGACCGACGCCGTGGACGTCAATACGGCCGACGACGCTACGCTGCGCCGGATCCGCGGCCGCGAGCTGGCCATGATCTTCCAGGAGCCGCTGACCAGCCTGGATCCGTACCACCGCGTCGGCGACCAGATCGCGGCCGTGCACCGGCTGCACTTCGGCTCCAGCCACGAGGAGGCGCGCAGGAAGGCCTCGGCCGCGCTGGAGCAGGTGGGTATCGACGCGCACTCCAAGTACCGCGCGTTCCCGCACGAGTTCTCCGGCGGCATGCGTCAGCGTGCGCTGATCGCGATGGCGCTCGTGTTGGAGCCGCGCGTGCTGGTGGCCGACGAGCCGACCACCGCGCTCGACGTGACCGTGCAGGCGCAGATCCTTCAGCTGCTCGGCCGGCTGCGCGAGGAGATCGGGCTCAGCCTGATCCTGATCAGCCACGATCTCGCGGTCGTCGGCGGCAACGTGGACGACGTGCTCGTGCTCAAGGCGGGCGCGGACGTCGAGCGCGGCCCGGTCCGCCAGGTGCTGACGCAGCCGCGGCACGCGTACACGCAGGACCTGCTCGCGGCGATCCCGCGCCTCGACGCCGAGCTGCCCGCGCCGCGTGACGCGTCGACCGACGTGCTGTTGAGCGTCTCCGACCTCAGCGTCGTCTTCCCCGGACGCCGCGGCGCCGCCGAGACCCGCGCCGTGGACGGCGTCAGCCTGGAGCTGTTCCACGGCGAGTCGCTCGGCGTCGTGGGGGAGAGCGGCAGCGGCAAGTCCACGCTCGGCCGCTCGATCGTCCGCCTGCAGAAGCCGACCTCGGGCCGGATCGGGTTCGCCGGGCGCGACCTCGGATCCTGGCGCGGCAAGGCCCTGCGCGAGCACCGCCGCGACCTGCAGCTGATCTTCCAGGACCCGGCCTCCTCGCTGAATCCGCGCCGCAGCGTCGGCGACTCGATCGCCGAGCCGCTGATCGTGCACGGAGAGAAGGACCGCGAGAAGCTGCGTGCCGCGGTGGACGAGTTCCTCGGCCGCGTCGGTCTCGACGCCGGGCTGTACAACCGCTACCCGCATCAGCTCTCCGGCGGCCAGCGGCAGCGCGCGGCGATCGCCAGGGCGCTGATCCTGCGGCCGAAGCTCGTCGTCTGCGACGAGCCGGTATCCGCCCTCGACGTCACCACGCAGGCGCAGGTCGTGCGGCTGCTGCGGGAACTGCGCGAGGAGTTCGAGCTGACGCTCATCTTCATCGCGCACGACCTGGCCGTGGTCCGGCAGGTCAGCGACCGGATCGCGGTGATGAACCAGGGCCGGATCGTGGAGCTGCTCTCCGCCGCCGAGTTACACGCGGCGCAGGACCCGTACACCCGCACGCTGCTCGCGGCAGTCCCGGAGCTTCCGGTGGCCTAGACCGGCGTATTCTTCAACGGTGGACACCGAGCGCCCCTCCGCGGCGCGCATGTACGACTACTACCTGGGTGGTTCCTGCCATTTCGCGGCGGATCGGGAGCTCGCCGACGAGCTGATCCGGGCCTGGCCGGACATGCCCGCGATCGCCCGGGCGAACCGCGACTACCTGCAGCGCGCGGTCCGCTTCCTCAGCGCGCGGGGGATCGACCAGTTCCTCGACCTCGGCTCGGGCATCCCGACCGCCGGGAACACGCACGACGTCGCGCTCGCGCTCAACCCGGACGCGCGCGTCGCGTACGTGGACGTGGACCCGGTGGCCGTCGCGCACAGCACGGTCATCCTGCAGGACGTGCCGAACGCGACGATCGTGCACGCGGACCTGCGCGATCCGGAGACGGTCCTGAAGCGCTCCGAGGTGCCCGCCTTCCTCGACCTCGGCCGGCCGGTCGGCGTGATCATGCTGGCCGTGCTGCACTTCCTGACCGAGGAGGACGACGCGCCGGGAGTCGTCTCCGCGTACCGCGAGGCCACCGCGCCCGGCTCCTACCTGGTGATCAGCCACGGCACCCGGGACTACGCGCCCGCCCAGGCGCGGCAGGCCGAGGGCGTGTACCGGCGCGCCAGCCACCGGCTGACCTTCCGCAGCCACGCCGACGTGCTCGGGCTCTTCGACGGCTACACGCTCGAGGCGCCGGGGCTCGTCGACATCATCGACTGGCGCCCGGAGCTCAGTACCGAGAACCCGGACCCGATCGGCGGCGGGGACGTGGCGCGGTACTCGGG
>DASTAE010000297.1:0-15296 GCA_035712985.1 Actinospica sp. | reverse complement strand
GCCGCGTGGGCGGGGACAGCGGTGCACAGCAGGCCGCCGAGAGCGGCAGCGCCCGCGACCAGCCGTGCGGTGGTGCGTGTGTTCATCTGCGAGTTGCTTTCTGCTGATTTCGATGGCGGACATTCCGCCCCTGATAACAGAGCTTCACCAGGAGCACCGGGGTTCAAGGCCGACGCGCCGTCTTTTCCTCCTCGTGTCGTCCTAAAATCAGGCGAACGGGTCAGCCGAAGGGCGTGTCGGTGAACCTTCAAACAGATGCGGACACCGTCTCGGCGGTCGGCCGGGGCACCGCCGGGGTGATGAAGCGCTCGCGGATCAGGGCCTCGATCCGCGGCGAGGCCTGCCCGTCGCCGAACGGGGATCGCAGCCCCTCGAGCCTGCGCCGCACGCCGGGCACGTCGGCCAGCAGGGCGCGCGCGTGCTCGCCGATCGCCGGTCCCGGCTCGACGAGAACGGCGAAACCGTCGAGCGCCTCGGGGCGTTCGGTGGAGCGCCGCACGACGATGAGCGGGCGGCGCAGCACCGTCGCCTCCTCCTGGATGCCGCCCGAATCGGAGATCAGCAGCGCGCACTCGGCCGCGAGCGCGAGGAAGTCGCGATAGCCGAGCGGCTCGCACAGGACGACCCGCTCCGGCGGTTCGTCGCGGAACACCGATCGCAGGGCCGCCCGCGTGCGCGGATGGACCGGGAAGAGCACCGGCCGACCCGCCTCGCCGAGCGCGGTCAGCTCGGCCATGATCGCGGCGAGGCGCCCGGCGTCGTCGGTGTTCTCCGGCCGGTGCACCGTGGCCAGCACGAAACGCCCCGACTCGACCCCGGCATCGGCGAGCAGCTTCGCCCGCCGGGCCGGCTGCGGGAGCGCCTCGAGCAGTGCCTCGACGACGGTGTTGCCGGTCACGGCCACGCGCCGCGGGTCGATCCCCTCGGCGCGCAGGTTCGCCGCGTTCGCCTCGGTCGGCGCGCAGAGCAGATCGGCGACGTGGTCGATCAGGATCCGGTTGTGCTCCTCGGGCATCGCGCGGTCCCGGCTGCGCAGGCCGGCCTCGACGTGCACCAGCGGGATGCCGCGCGCGTTGGCGGCCAGGGCCCCGGCCAGCGCCGAGTTCGTGTCGCCCTGCACCACCACGGCGCTCGGCGCGCCCTCGGCGAAGCAGCGGTCGAGCCGGCACAGCGCCGCGCCGACCTGCTCGGCGCGGGTCCGGCCGCCGACCTCGAGCAGCGCGTCCGGGGCCCGCAGCCCGCACTCGGTGAAGAAGATCTCGGACATCAGCGCGTCGTAGTGCTGGCCGGTGTACGCCACCCGGGCCCGTTCGCCGAACAGCCGGGCGAGCGGGGCCAGTTTGACGATCTCCGGGCGGGTGCCGAGGACGAAGGTGACCGAGTCGGTGAAGACGCCGTCGTGACACGACGTGGACATCGACATACTCGCTACTCCGTTCAGCCGTGCAGGAAGGGGAAGTCGAACAGGTGCTGCGAAAGCAGGGTGCTGCTGGGCTCGTTGTCCGGCAGGTCGGCCGACTGCCAGGTCGCCGCCAGCCGCCGCGCGGCGACGGCGCCGATCCCGGGCTTCACGTAGAGGCGCAGCCAGTAGCCCGGCGCGTACATCACCGCGTCGACCATCCGGAAGTGCGCGGCGCGCGCCGCGGCGAAGACCGGTCCGGCGGTCGAGTCGCCGCCCCAGTAGGCGTCCCCGATCGGTCCGTCCGAGCCGACGGCCATTGCGACCAGGTGCCTGGTCACGGAGGCGGGCACCGGCTTGTTCAGGAAGGGGTCGGCCACGCCGTCGAGGTCGAGCGCGAACTGATCGGGCCGCAGCCGCATCGGCAGGATCCCGGCGTCCTCGACCGCGATGACTCCGCTGATCGAGTGATCCGCGGCCAGCGCTGAGCCGATCGTGCCCTGGGCATTGCTCAGATGCAGGCGGTAGGTGGACCAGTCGAGGATCTGCGCGGTCGAGACGGCGGACAGCGCGGTCACCAGCGCCGTCGCGGCGAGCAGCACCGGCACGCGGCTTCCCCGGATCCAGACCGCGACGGCCGCGACGCAGGCCAGCACCGCGCAGAACGAGGTGACGGCGCGCTCGCCCGAGGCGTCCGGGATTCCGGTGTAGGTGGTGATCGCGGCGATCAGCAGCGTCAGGGCGGTCCACCGCACGGAGGCCGGAGCGACACCGGGAACGCCGACGACCTCGGCCGACTCGGTCTGCTCCGCGTCGGGCGCGGTCGACTTCTGCCGGATCAGCGGCGCGCCGCGGCCGGCTCCGGCGTCGGCGTACAGCGGACGGCTGAGCAGCACGAGGGCGACCGGGAAGAGGAGTTGCCAGCAGAACCGGTTGCCGAAGTCCATCTGCAGCGAGGACACCCGGTAGAGCACCATGATGATCAGTGCACTGACACCTGCCAGGAGCGCGGGGGTCGCGTCGCGCCAGGGCGAGACCGGCCTGCTCGACCCGCCGCCGCGCCGCGTGCGCAGCCGCCGCACCGCCTCCGCGGTGACGGCGAGGCCGCCGATCACGAAGCACATCCCGACCAGGCCGCCGACGGAGTGCGCGAGCGCCACCACGTCCGTCGCCCCGGCACCGCTCTTGAGCAGGTACGGGTTCGGGAAGAACGAGTGGAAGTACGCGGCGCGCACGATCCAGTAGCCGGTCAGCAGCAGGCCGACGCTCGCGGCGGCGAGCGCGTCGGCGCGGCGCCGGTTCAAGTGCAGGCACCACAGCTCGGCGACCAGCGCGTAGACCATGCCCTCCGGACGGCTCAGCGCCACGGCCATGACCAGCACATGGCCGAGCCCGTCGAGGCGGCCGCGCGCGTAGAGCAGCCCGAACAGCGCGGCGAGCAGCAGCGCGAAGCTCGCGGTCTCCAGGCCGGAGAACGCGTGCACGAAGAACACCGGGTTCGCCACCGCGAACGCCGTGAGCAGCAGCCTCTGCAGCCGCGGCACGTCGAGCTGCCGGTGCACCACGATGAGGTAGCCGGCCAGCAGGCCGAGCCCGACGAGCTTGAAGAAGAACTCGGGCATCAGGCCGAGCGCGGCGGGCACCACCGACAGGGCCGTGTAGAGCGGGTCGCTGTAGGCCTCGACCCGGTACTTGTCGACCGGGTTCCAGTTCCACGCGCCGTCCAGCAGGCTCTGGCCGTAGCGCCAGGAGACGAACGCGTCGTCGACGGTGAATCTGATCAGCAGGAAGACCAGGATGAAACCGACGATGCCGAGCACGCCGTAGGCGAGCCGGAAGGGATCCGCGCTCGCCGGGGGGACGCGCTCCGCGGCGGCCGTCGGCGCCGCGGCGGGCGCGGCCGGCGCTTCGGCCGAGCGCGGGACGCCAAGAGGCATTTTCATACTGCGGATATTCGCACACGAACTACGTATTGCTATCCAATGACGACGGAGAGTCGCTCACCGCAGCTCCGCGGCACGCGGGCGGCGGCGGCCCGGACTGCTCCGGGAGTGTGAATCCGGACCCCCAATGGAGCGTCAGGGGGTATCACGGGCCGATGATCGGGTGATCCTTAGCAGGTCGGATCCGTCCCAGCGCAGTGAGGTTCGTGCATGTACAAGAGCTCCATCGGCGCCGGCGGCGCGGGCGGCGCCGGCGCGCTCGCCACCACGGGCGCCCCTGATATCGCGCTCTTCGTCGCCATCGCCGTCGCACTCACCCTGATCGGCCTCGCCCTCTACCGCACCTCCGTCGTGTCCGGGCGCGGCCGGCGGTGAGCACGGCCGACGTCGCGCCCGGCGGCGGGTCCTACCGCGCCCGGCGCGACGGGGTGCGGCAGTTCATCGCGCTCGTCACGATCCTGGGCGCGATCCTGGCCGTGGCCGAACAGTCCTGGTACCGGGGCGTCGAGGCGCGGATGGGGGCCTGGGCCGTGCACGAGCTGCTCGGCTACGCCGTGATCGCCGCGAACTCGGGCCCGACCTTCTTCTTCGGCTACCACGAGGGCGCCCGCATCGGCTATCTCGGCCTCGAGGTGAGCCTCGCGTGCAGCAGCGTCCTGCTGGTCGCGCCGGCCGCCGTCGCCACGGCCGTGCTCGCGGTGGTCAGCCGGATCCCGATGTCCCGGCTGGCACTCGCCTTCGCCGCGACCGCCGCGCTGGTGACCGTGATCAACGTCCTGCGCTTCGTGCTGATCGCGCTGCTGGTGGACGCGTGGGGCGCCGAGTCCGGCTTCGGCTGGGCGCACTCCTTCTTCGGCTCGCTGCTCACCCTCGCCGGCCTGGCCGGCGCGACCTGGCTCTACTACCGTCTGGCACGGCGCACGCCGTCCGCGCGGCGCGACTGAGCCATGGCCGCTCTCGAACTGTGCATCGTCGGCGCGCTGCTGCTCGGCTTCGGCTTCCTCTGGTACGTGATCACCCTCGTCGTCACCTTCCTGCGCGCGACGCCCGACCCCGAGACGGACCCGACCGGTTTCGCCTGGCACTTCCTGCTGCCCTGCCGGGACGAGGAGACCGTCATCGGCGAGACCCTCGGCTACCTGCGCGAGAGCTTTCCGGACGCGGTCTTCTGGGTCGTGGACGACGACTCGGTCGACGGCACCGCCGCGCTGGTCGAGCGGCTCTCGACCACGGACCCGGGCATCAGGCTCGTGCGGCGCGCGATGCCGGACGCGCGGACCGGCAAGGGCGACGCCCTGAACGCCGCCTATCGCGCGCTGTGCGCGAGCCTCGACGCCGGCACGGACCGCGAGAAGACGCTGATCTGCGTCGTCGACGCCGACGGCCGCCCCTCGGAGAACCTGCTGCGCGTCGCGGCCGGACCGCGCATCTTCGGCGATCCCGGGATCGGCGCGGCGCAGGTCGAGGTGCGGATGACCAACCGCGCCGAGCCGCGCCCGCTGCCCGGCCGCGGCGTGGTCAGCAACGTCCTGGCCGCGCTGCTCGCCCGGCTGCAGGACGTGGAGTTCCGCGGCCCGATCTCGGCGATGCAGATGCTGCGCGCCCGGACGCACACCGTGAACCTCGGCGGAAACGGCCAGCTGGTGCGGCTCACAGCGCTCGACGAACTCGCCGGGGAACGCGGCGTGCCGTGGGGCAACGCGCTGCTGGAGGACTTCGAGATCGGCCTGCGCCTGATGCTCGCGGGCTGGCGCATCGCGTACACGGTCTCCGCCTGGGTCGACCAGGAAGCGCTCTGGAGCCTGCGCACGCTGCTCGTTCAGCGCACGCGGTGGGCGCAGGGCTCGATGCAGTGCCTGCGCTACCTGCCCGAGATCTGGCGCAGCAACGCGTTCACCAACGCGGGCCTGTTCGAGGTGACGTACTTCATGGCGCAGCCGTGGCTCCAGCTCGTCGGCACGATCATCTACCCGGTCCCGATGCTCGTCTTCGCCTTCAACGCGGCGCACTTCCCCGAGTTCACGGACCAGTTCCTGCGCGACGGCGGCGCGGCGATGCTCGCGCTCTACGTGCTGATCGGCATCGGCGAGTTCGCCGTCTGGGGGCTGGTCTACCGCAAGCGCTGCGAGCCGGGGTTGAACCGGCGGCAGGCGGCGTTCATCGGGCTCGGGATGACCGCGTACGCATGGCTCAGCTACATCATCGCGTGGCGCGCCTTCGCCCGCCTCGTCACCCGGCGCAGCTCCTGGCCCAAGACCAGGCGCAACGCCGAACTGATCCTGGTGCCGGGGGCGGCTCAGTGATTCGGCGGCGCGCGGTGGCGGCGGCACTCGTCTTCGCGGCCGCGTCCCTCTGCGTGTCGGGATGCTCGATCCAGAACCTCGGCTACGTCGGTATGGGTGTCGGGGACTTCACGACGACGTGGACGGTCGGCTCCTGCCATCGGCTCGACCAGCCCGAGGAAGTCGACCCGGTCTTCCCCTCCGACACGTCTCCGGCAGTGCCCTGCTACACGCCGCACGAGAGCGAGACGTACGCGGTCGTGCCGCTGACCGGTCCGATCGCCGCGTACGCGACTCGGCCGAGCCCCCTCGTTCTCGAACACGCGCTCAGCGGCGCGTGCAGCTGGAACGCGATGTCGAGCTTCCTCGGAGCGCAGCCGATCGACGCGCTGCTCAACGTGGGCGTGCTGCAGATCCTGCCCTCGCAGCCGGAGTGGAAGCGCGGCGTACGGCAGATCCGCTGCGACGCGCTGATCGGCCCGCGCAGCAGCGAGAGCGTTGCCTCGATCGACCGTTCGCTGCATTCGATCCTCAGCGAGCCCGCGGGCGACCGTTTCCGCGTCTGCCGCAGCGACGGCCAGGAGGTCGGCTGCGATCAGCCGCACGACGCCGAGCTGATGAACGTGTGGACGCAGTTCGCGCCGCCGAGGACGGCCGCCGCGCTGAAGGTCCAGAAGCAGAAGGTGCTCGCGTTCTGCCGGCAGAACGAGGCGCGCTACCTCGGCGCGCAGCCCGCGGCCGGCGCGAACATCGCGGTCCAGGCCGGGCTGCCGACGTACCCGCCGACCACGGGCGAGGAGACCGGACAGTGCTGGCTCGCCGACGGGAAGGAGCGACCGTGGACGGGATCGCTGCGAAGTGGCGTCAAGGCTCTGCCGTGAATCGCGATCGCGCCCTACGCGCGCTGTACGCGCTGCGCGCGCATCCGGCCTGGACGACCGGCTTCGGCTGGGCCGTGCTCCTGCTCGCGCGGCTCTATCTCGGCGGAGCGGTCGGTCTCGCGGACAACTTCGACGGCCATCGGCTGATGTGCCAACTCGGCGTCGCGCCGCATCCGATCCCCGCCGGCCAGCCGTTGTGGGCCTTCATCACGCCGCGGTACGACGCCTACACCTGGTACGGCGAGTCGTGCAGCGCGGGCGGAAGCGGCCAGCCGTATCTGACGACGGCCGTCTTCCCGCTGTGGATCGCGAAGTTCCTGACGACGAGCGTCGGCAGCCACGTATTCGGCCTGCCCGGCGCGCTCGACCTGCGGATGCTCGGACTCGTCTACATCGCCCTCGCGGCGGCCGCGATCGGCTGGTGCGTGCACGAGCTGCCCGGTCGGCCGTGGGTCAGGGTGCTGCTGGCGAGCGGGATCGGCCTGGTCGTCTCCGACAGCGCGTTCGCCCTCGACTTCATCTCGCCGCTCAGCGATCCGGCCGGAATCGTCGGCGTGCTGCTGCTGATCCCGGCGCTGTTGCGGGTGCTGCGCGTGGAGCGGCCGACGTGGCGCGAGTTCGCCGCCGTCGCCGCGATCACGATCTGGACGATCGGCGCGACGACGCGGCTCAGCAGCCTGCTCATCGCCGTGATCCCGTGCCTGCTCGCGCGCCCGACAGCGGTGCCGTGGCCGCTGCGCCCGCTCGGTCGCCGGAAGGCGGGCTCCGCGATCCTCGGGCGGGCCCCGGCGGCCGTGCTGTGCGCCGGGCTCGTCGTGTTCACCGCCGGATTCCAGCAGCTGCAACCGCGCTGGCTGAACGAGATCGTGCTCTACGACGCCTACTTCGGCGAACTGCTCGGCCACAGCGGCCACGTTCAGGGGGATCTCAAGGCCCTGCATCTCGACGCGGGGCTGGCGAAGTCGGCGGGCTCGAACATCGTCGCCCCGAACTCGGCCGCCGCGACTCCGTACTACCCCGACTTCCTGGAGCACGCCTCGTTCGGCGCCGAGGTGCGCTTCTACGCCGAGCATCCCTGGCGGCTGCTCGGCGTCACGGACCGCGGCCTGACCGGGATGTCCGAGCCGCGACCCTCCTACCTGGGCGACTACCAGGCCGGCAGCGGACACGCGCCGTTTGCGAAGGACTGCCGGGTCTGCGTCGTCGAGGCCGCGTTCACCCTGGCCGAGCCGGTCCACTGGATCGTCTACCCGCTCCTGTGGGCCGGCTCCCTGTTCGCAGGGCTCTGGCTCGCGATCCGCAAACGCGCGAACGCCGCGGCGCGCAGCGTCGGAGGGACGCTCGCGGCGCTGAGCGCGGCGACCGTCGCGCAGTTCTACCTCGTGATGCTCAGCGACGGCCAGAGCGACCTGCAGAAGCACCTGGTCTTCACCGACCTCGGCACCTGCCTGCTCGGCCCGCTGGCGATCGCGGCGCTGCTCGCCCTGGATCTCGCGACGCAGACCGCGGCCGAACCCGGGAGCGTGCCGAGGCAGGCGGAACCCGAACGAGTCGAGGAGCAGGTGCGGTGAAACGGACGAGGGCGGGCGGCGGGCGCGGGCGGACAGGCTTTCTCCTGCGGCGCGTGCTGCTACTCGCCCTCGTCACGGGCTGCGTCGTGATCCCGCTGGTGGCGGCCGTGCTCAACGGCTTCCTGCCCGGGCTCGGCCAGCACGCCACCCAGGCCCAGCCCATCGTCACGCCCACGCCGCAGCTGGTCTCCGGTCACGGCTACCAGGCCACCGCCGCGTCCGAGACCGTCTTCGGCCGCCTCGGACCGCTCGGAATCACGGCGATCCTGGCGATCGTCGTCCTCGGCGTGGTGCTGCTGCGGCTTCGCAAGCGCCGCCCGTCAGCGCACGAGGGTGCGTGAGAAGAAGTCGGCGAGCTTGTCGACGGCCCTGTCGACGTAGGGCTGCCTGTCGTAGAGGTCCACGTGGCCGGCGCCGTCGATCCACGTCAGCTCCTTGGGGCCGACGGCCTTCTGGAACGCCTCGACGCTCATCCACGACGTGATCGCGCGCGTACCCGCGATCATGTGCAGCGGCCGGTCGCCGATGAGCGGGACGGAGGCGAAGGCGTCGAACGCGGCCATCTTGTCGATGCTGGTCCAGTCCAGGAACCGGGCCGCGCGCGGGTGCTCGGCGCGCGGGGTCCGGTAGTACTCGAAGCCCTCCGCCCCGTGCTCGCCGCCGAGTTCGCGGGCCTGCTCGATCGTGTCGGGGAAGAGCGTCAGCGTCCCGGGGTCCTCGCCGCGGGCCGCCGCGGTCCGCGCGTGGGCCGCGGCGTCCAGCATCGACTGGAAGACGGCCGCGTCCTGGCCGCCGTCGGCCCCGAGCCGGAACTGACGCGCGATGTCCACGGCGCTGACCGTGGCCACGGCCCTGATGCGATGGTCGCCCGCGGTGGCGGGCAGCACGTAGCCGCCGGACGCGCAGATGCCGAGCGCGCCGATCCGCTCCGCGTCCGCCTCGGGCCGCGTGCTCAGGAAGGACACGGCGGCCTTGAGGTCCTCGACCCGGTGGGCGGGATCCTCCAGGCCGCGGGGCAGGCCGCCGCTCTCGCCCTGGTACGCACAGTCGAAGGCGAGGGCGACGAAGCCGCGCTCGGCCAGCAGGCTTGCGTACAGGCCCGCGGCCTGCTCCTTCACCCCGCTGCCCGGGTGCCCGACCACGATCGCGGGGCGCGGGCCCGCCGCGCGGTCCGCGTGATCGGCGTGGTCCGCGCTGTCGGCCGGAAGGTGCAGGATGCCGGCGAGATCGATGCCGGCGCTGTCGAAACTAACCTCGATGGTGTTCATGACGACCAGCGTCGCCCCAGGTCACGGCCGCCAAAAGCCGCAGGATTCTGCCTGGGAAGGATCCTGCCCCCTGTGCCGGAGCGCCGTTCGGCCGAGAATGGGGGCATGTCTCCCGCAGCCGCGCGGCCCGACGAGGTCGGCGCGTTCCTCAAGGCCCGCCGCGCCCAACTCTCCCCGGGCGACGTGGGGCTGCCCGAGCCCGTCGGCCATCGGAAGGTCGCCGGCCTGCGACGCGAGGAGGTCGCCCGGCTCGCGGCGATCAGCGTCGACTACTACACGCGCCTCGAGCAGAACCGCGTGCAGCCCTCGGCCGGAGTGCTCGCCGTCCTGGCCCGGGCGCTGCGCCTCGACGAGGACCAGCAGACGTACCTCTACGAACTGGCCGGCAAGGCCGCCGACCGACCGCGCCGCCGACGCCGCGAGGAGCAGCCGCGCCCGGCCGTGCTCCGGCTGCTCGACCAGCTCGTCGGCACCCCGGCCATCGTCCTCGGCCGCCGCATGGACGTCCTGGCCTGGAACGACGGGGCCGCCGCGCTCTACCTGGACTTCGCCGCGATCCCGGCCCGCGAGCGCAACTACATCAGGCTTCTGTTCACGCACCCCGTGATGCGCGCCCTGCACCGGGACTGGGACCACGACGCCCGCAGCGCGGTCGCGGCGCTGCGCATGCAGACCGGTCCGGACGCCGACGATCCCGAACTCGCCACGCTCGTCGGCCAACTCTCGATTCAGGACCCGGACTTCCGCACGTGGTGGGCAAGTCACCAGGTCAGCAGCGTCGGCTACGGCACCAAGCAGTACCGTCATCCGCTCGTCGGCGAGCTGACGCTCGACTGCGACACCTGGGACAGCCCCGACGGCAGCGGCCAGCGCCTCATGGTGCTGACCGCTGAGCCGGGGACCGCGTCCCACGACGCCCTGAAGATCCTGACGTCGTGGGACGCGGCACCGCGCGACACCCGAATCAGCAGGTGAGGTTGCCGCCCGGCGAAACGCCGAGGATCGAGGTGAAGGACTCGTAGTCGTTGACGCGGTCCTGCATCTCGGAGGTGTTCCCGCCGTTGCACTCCACACTGCCGTTGATGGCCCAGATGGTCTGGCCGAACCCGGCGCCGTTGACCATCGCGTTGTGCGCGGTCATGCTGCCGGGGCCGTTCTGGGTCATCCAGTACCAGAGCGCGGTCTCCCAGGAGACGGCCGCGTCGGTGGAGACGAGGTTGGGGTTGTCGAGCAGGTCGACGCCGAGCGCGTTGCCCGCCGCCTCGTAGTTGAAGTTCCAGCTGATCTGCAGCGGACCGCGGCCGTAGTACGCGTACGTGCCGGCCGGGCAGCCGTAGGACTCGCTGGCGCAGTAGTCGCCCGACTGGTCGATCTCGTTGATGTAGACCAGTCCGCCGGTCTCGTGGTCGACGTTCGCGAGGAACGCGGCCGCCTCCTGCTTCTGCGTGTCCGAGCTACCGGTCGTGGCGAAGCCTGGGTACGAGCTGAGCGCGGTGACCAGGCCGGAGTACGTGTAGAAGGAGTTCCGGTTCGGGAACATCTGGTCGAACTGCGCCTCGCTCACCACGAACCCGCCGGACGACCCGCCGCCCGAGCCTCCGGAACTGCTGCAGGAGTACGGCGACCAGTACCAGGTACTGATCGTCGGGTCGTACCCCGGATTCGCATTCGTCGCGATGTAGTACTGACCATTGGCCGGGTACTCGACGATCGCACCGACGTTGTAGTACTGACCTGCGACCCAGGTCGGATAGCTGCTGCAATCGCCGCTGCCGCCCGAGCCTCCGGAACTGCTGCAGGAGTACGGCGACCAGTACCAGGTACTGATCGTCGGGTCGTACCCCGGATTCGCATTCGTCGCGATGTAGTACTGACCGTTCGCCGGGTACTCGACGATCGCGCCGACCGCGTAGTACTGCCCGGCGACCCAGGTCGGATAGCTGCTGCAACTGGACGCGGCGCTGGTGACCGCCGCGTCGGCCGACGTGAGAGGCATGGCGAGCGTCGTCAGCCCGAACATACCGAGAAGAAGCGCGACCAGCACGAGCCATCGGGCCCGCGTCGTCGCGGGGGTGTGGGTCATCTGCCACTCCTTGGTGGGTGAGGTGTGGAGCTGCACCCTCACACTTAGCGGCAGTGGTCCAGACCAGTCAAGGGGTCTGGGTCAAATTGGTCTACACCAGATTGCTCAGTCCCCGGACGCGAGGCCTGCGGTCTGGCCGCCGATCTGGGTCCAGGTGTCGCCGCTGCCGGAGTAGAGCTCGACGCCGAAGAAGATCACGTCCTTGTCGAGGTCGACCGCGTACAGATGCGTGGTGCTCTCCACCTCGGGCAGCACGCCGACCTCGTCGCCCTCGAAAGTGCTGATCTGCGACCAGAGGTTCGGAGCGCCCTGGTAGGCGAGGTACTCGCCGACGGTGGGGGTGTAGTCGCAGAGGTAGACGCCGTCGTCACCGGCGATCAGACCGCTGAGGCGGTCACTGCTGCTCGCGGTCATGAGCGTCGTCCACGTGGTGCCGCCGGTCCACTCGTCGACGAGGGTGGCGCCCGCGGCGTTCGGCGGGTCGATGCGGTAGACGGCGCCGGCCCCGACGGCGATGTCCTCGGGGTCCGAGCCCTCCGGGCCGCCGATGTCGGTCCAGTTGCCCGGAGTGCCGTTGTAGTGCCAGATGTCGCCGTTCGAACCGGCCGGGGCCGTGGCGACGAGGCCGTCGGGGCCCGCGTAGATATGCGCCGCGGCGCCGCCGATCACGGTCCAGCTCTGGCCGGTCCCGTTCCACTCGGCCACGTAGTCGCCGTTCGGCCCGATGCCGTAGAGGTGGCCGCCGCCCTCGGCGAACTGCGCGCCGGGGCCGCCGATCAGCGTCCAGTCGCCGGGCGTCCCGTCGTACTCGAAGATGTCACCGCTGGACGGATTCGTGGCGAAGACGCCTGCGGAACCGGCGTAGATCTTGCTCGCCGGGCCGCCGATGACGGTCCAGCCCGCGGACGACCCCATCCACTCGGCCACGTAGTCGTGCTGCAGACCGAGCGCGAAGACCGTCTGCTCCGTCCACGGCACCGGATGCGGTACGGACGCGTCGGCGCCGGTCTCGGTGCCCGCGCTGAACGCGACCGCGGCGGCGACGACGACTGCTGCTCTCCTGCGCACCATCTGATTCCCCTCCCGACACACCGGGCGCGTTCACCCGCCACGATGGTGTCAGTGAATCAGGGGGCTGTCGTGAGTACCGGGTACTCAAGTCCAGGCGCGCTCCGCCCGGCGGCCTCAGGGCTTGCGGGCCACGATTCCGGCGATGCAGCGGGAGGCGGGGCTAGGGTTGCGCAGCATCGGCCCGTCCGGCCACCACTCGGCGCAGGGCACGAGGCCGATGTCGCCCTCGCCGTTGGCCCGGACCGGCTCCAGGCCCGGCAGCATCGCCTCGATCTCGGAGCGGGTGCGGAAGGCCCCGGCGCCCAGCGGCCCCTTGACCAGCACGTCCTCGATGCGCTTGGCGATCTCGGTGAGCTCGGGGACCTCCGGGTCGAAGAAGTGGCTGAACACGACGTAGGAGCCGGGCGCGAGCGCGTCGATGTACCGGCGCATCACCGCGGGTCCGGCGTCCCCGACCAGGTGGTGCAGCGTGCCGACGTGCAGCAGCACGACCGGCTCGGAGAAGTCGAGGTTCCTCTCCACGACCGGGTGCTCGAGCACCTTCTCGGGCTTGAAGATGTCGGCCTCGATCATGTGCGTGTATTCCTCGTCCTCCAGCAGCGCGCGCCCGTGCGCGAGCACCACCGGGTCGTTGTCCACGTAGACGACCTGCGCCTCCGGCCGGACGCGGTGCACGATCTGGTGCGTGTTCTCCGCCGTCGGCAGCCCGGAGCCGCAGTCGAGGTACTGCTCGATCCCGGTCTGCAGGGCCAGGAACCGGCAGGCGCGGTTCAGGAAGCCGCGGTTGCCGCGCGCGATGTCGGCCGCCTCCGGCACCGCGTCCAGCACCTTCGCCATCACCATCCGGTCCACCGCGTAGTGGTCCTTGCCGCCGAGGAACCCGTCGTACACCCGCGCGATGCTCGGCCGGTTCGGATCGATCCCCACCGGCACCTGGCTCGGCGAGAGGCTCTGCGCGGTCTCGGACATGGTCACCCCACGGTTTCCTGACTCATCGTTAGACAACGTTCACCATGGTAGAACAAAAAAGGCCAGATGGGTTGGGACAACCCATCTGACCTGCGCTGTTCGTCTTGCTTGAGTGCGCCCGAAGGGATTCGAACCCCTAACCTTTTGATCCGTAGTCAAATGCTCTATCCGTTGAGCTACGGGCGCAGTGTGACCGCCCCGGACCTTGGCCCGCGGTTGCCGACTGGTCGAGTGTACATGGTCCAGGGGGTGGGTCCGCAAACCGATAAGAAAACCGGTTGCCGGGGGCGGGGCGGGTTCTGGACACTACGGGGGCGACGACTGTCGAGGGGACAGTCCCGGATCCAAGGAGGTGCGCCATGGCCGAGCAGGCCGCGGTCACCAGGCCGCTTCACGTCTCCCTTGGATCTCACGTAAGGACTCACTCCGGTGACCTCGCACGACAGTTCGGACCTTTCCCCCCTCGACGCCTCCGCTGAGCCGGACGTCGACACCGACGACCTCTACGAGAAGTACGACGAATACCTCGCGGACGACTACCTCGACTCCGAGCGGGTCCGCGGGCGCAGCATCCTCAGCGAGCAGGAGCAGAAGGCGGAGCGCAAAGTGCTCCGCCGGGGCCGGCTCACCGACCGCGAGCGGGAGCGGCTCGCCGCCGGGCGCGAGGACAAGATCTACGAGCCGACGCTCCCGCCGGGCGCGGACCGCTGGTCCACCTGGGGCGAGGGCGAGCTCGGGCCCGAGCCGCGGCCCGACTGGCTGGTCATCGCGGACGGAGCCGTGGACAGCCGGCTCGGGGTCGTGAAGACCGGCAAGGAGGCGGACGTCCACCTGGTCGAACGCTGGATTCCCGGCGAGTTCGACGAGGAGCCGCCGCTGGCGAGCTGCCTGCTCGCCGAGAAGATCTACCGCGGCAACGACCACCGCAACTTCCACCGGGACGCGGGCTACCTGGACGGACGGCGCACCCGGGAGTCGCGGCTCGACCGCGCGGTGGCGAACCGGACCCGCTTCGGGCTCAAGGTCATCGCCGAGCAGTGGGCCGTGGCCGAGTTCGCGGCGCTGGCCACGCTGTGGGCCGCGGGCGCTCCGGTGCCCTATCCGGTGCAGCGGGTCGGCACGGAGCTGCTGATCGAGTTCATCGGGGATCCGGACGGGGCCGCCGCGCCCCGCCTCGCCGCGCTGCGGCCGGAGCCCGAGGAGCTCGCCGACCTGTGGGGACAGCTGCACGCCGCCCTCGGCTACGTGGCGCGGGCCGGGTACACGCACGGCGACCTGTCCGCCTACAACATCCTGGTGCACCACGGCCGGCTGGTCCTGATCGACCTGCCGCAGATCGTGGACCTGGCCGCCAACCCGCACCGCGGCGACTACCTCTCCCGGGACATCGCCAATGTGACCTCGTGGTTCGCCGCGCGCGGGCTGCCGGACGCGGACCGGCACGGGGCCGAACTGCTGGCCGAGCTGCGCTACGAGGCGCGGCTCGGCTAGCGGGGGCGGGCGGCGTGGCGAACACCCGGCGGAACCAGGCATGACGCCGCATCAGACCGTAAGCTGTGACGGCATGGGCATGCCCGCTTCTTCAAGCAGGGACGAGGCGAAGATGACGATCGCGTTGGAGCACATCGAGACCACGGTGCGCGGTTATATCGACCGGTACCCCTCCGAGGGGTCCGCGCTCGCGCCGGTTCTCGAGACGCTCGCGAAGGGTTTCGACTTCACTTCGCGGCGGCGCTATCCGGCGCACGTCACGGCCGGGATAGTGCTGCTCGACGCAGAGGACCGGGTGCTCCAGATCAAGCACGGCGTGCTGGGCGGCTGGCTCACCC
>DASTAE010000296.1:0-8551 GCA_035712985.1 Actinospica sp. | reverse complement strand
CGCGGCGACCGGCTGGCCCGGCTCGCCCTGGACGTCTACTCGATGCTGGAGCCGGAGCAGCGCGAGCTGCTCGACCTGGCCTTCCGGCACCGCCTGGTGGACGCCGACCTCGCGCTCGTGCTGCACAAGGACGAGTCGGGGATCTCCGTCGAGGTGACCCGCGCCCAGGCCGACCTGGAGACCGCGCTGCTGGTCGTGCTCGCCGCCCGCACCGGCGACCCGCGCTGCGAGGAGGCCGCCGAGTTCGGGCGCAGGTTCGACGAGATCGACGGCAAGGGCATACCGGCCTGGCTCAGCGGCGCGAGCAAGCACGTCGAGGGCTGCGGCATATGCGGCGACGCGATACGCAACCGCCGCCCGCTGCGGCTGTTCGAGGAGTTGCCGCACGCGTTCATGCCCCCGGGAGTCCGGTCCCGCGTCCTCGAGGCCCTGCGCGACCCGGCCGGCGCCGCGTTCGCCGAGCAGATCGTGGAACGCTCCGGCAAGTTCGCCGAGAACGGCTTCCCCGCCGGCGGCGGCGGAGCAGGCTTCGGCTCGATGAAGAAGTGGGTCTTCCCCTCGGCGGGACTCGCGGCCGCGCTCGCCTGCGCCGTGGCCCTGGTCATGTTCATGACGAACGACCACCCCGCCGCCTCCGCCGACGTGACCACGACCGCCTCGGTGACCAGCGGCGGCGCGACGGGCGCGACCAGCACCTTCGGCGAGCTGACGGCGTCGGCGAGCTTGACCAGCGCCAGCGCGAGCGCGTCGAAGAGCGCGAGCGCGAGTGCGTCGACGAGTTCGGCGGCAGCGGCGACCACGACCTCCGCGGCGGGACAGCAGACGACTTGCGTTACCTACACGACTTCGGTCGCCGAGCCGACGACCGTGACGTCCACGAGCCTGAAGCCGGTCATCAGTTATTCGCCGACGACAACGAGCGCATCGCCGACTGACATCATCTCGAGCGTGCCCTACACGCACACCGCGACGGTGACGACCACGAAGACCACTACGTACCCGTCTCCGGTCACCACCCGCTCCTGCAATTGATCAATTCGTTCGAGGCATGACGCCGCGTGACCGGCGTCCACCCGAACGAGTGAGGTCCGAACCCGACCGTCCTCACCCGTCAGGGTGATTGGGTATAAATACGGCGACGTATGTGGATTCACCCGCCTAGCGTCGATCGGGTGAATGCTGAATCTTCGGGCGGGGGGCACGCCGTCGCCGGAGCCGTGCTCGGAGGTACTGCGGGCGACGGCTGGGGACGTGCTGCCGCCTATGACGCCTATGCCGACGGGCTCCACACCTACTCTCTCTGGTACCTGCGCGACCACGACGCGGCGGCGGACGCCGTGTACTGCGCGTTCGTGGCCGCGGATCGGAACCACACGAACCTCCAGCAGCCGGAGCAGATCCAGCCCTGGCTCTACGCGCTGCTGCGCCGCGAGTGCCGGCTGCGGGCGAGGGAGGGCGTGCAGGCGCCGCGGCCCGTCTCGCTGCGGCTGCGGCCGAAGTCGGACGGGCCCGGCGAGTCGGACGTCACGGCTTCGCTGATACAGCTCGAGGGCAACCTGCGGCGCGCGGAGTTCCAGTCGCTCGCGTGGCCCGAGGCGGAGGGGCTCGCTCCCGCGCATCGCGAGGTGCTCGAGCTGACCATCCGCCACGGGCTCGACAGCCGCGGGCTCGCCCTCGTGCTCGGGCTGCGTGAGTCCGCGGGTCTCGCGCCGACGCACGGATTCGGGCTGCTGGCCGACGCGTGGCGCGAGCTGGAGCGGTCGCTGGCCGCCGCGGCCGTGGCCGGTTCGGGGCGGGACAACTGCGCCCAGCTCGCCGAGCTGACCTTCGGCTGGAGCGGCAAGCTCAACGGCACGCTGCGTGCCCCGCTGATCGAGCACGTGGACCGCTGCTCGCGCTGCCAGCACTACCTGCACACGGTCATCGGCACGCCTTCCGCGCCGACGATCCTGCCGTTCGTGGCGGCACCGCGCGCGCTGCGGGACATACTGCTCGGCGAGCTCGCGGACACGGATGCGGCGAACGACGCCGGCGTCGATGTGGTCGCCCTGGGCGCCCGCTGCGGGAAGTTCGGCCCCGAGGGGTTCCCCGCCCGACTCGACACGGCCACCGTGGCCGGCAGCGCGGGCAATCCGCCCGCCGCCGGGGCCGGACGAGGGCCGAAGCGCCGGCAGCCCGGATCTCCCGGACGCAGCGGTTCCCCATCTGCCCAGCATCACCGTCCGCCGTCCGCCAAGACCAGCCTTCAGCCGCGGAGCACCGGCAGCGGCGCGAGCGGCACGGCGACGCCGTCGCCCACGCCCACGTCCGCGATGACCGCCGCGGTCGACGTCGACGATCTGTTCCGCGCCAAGGGAAGCTGGGCCGACAAGGTCCTGCCGCCCCCGCAGCAGGCCGGCGGTCTGTGGCGTCCGCAGACCTCGGCCCCCGCGCCCCTGGTGCAGACGGCTTCCGGGCGCTTCGCGACCCGCCCGCCCGAGCCGGAGAAGACTCGTCAGGCCCTGCCGCACTACGCGCGCTCCTCCATGGCTACGCGGGTGCAGCCCGCCGCGACCTCGGCCGACGCCGCCGGGATCGCGGGCGCGGAGAAGCCCGCCGTCCGCTCGGCCCGGCACAAGGCGCGGCCGATGCGGCAGGCGGTGGTCTCGGCGATGGCGCTCGGGGCGATCGGCGCGGTGGCCGCGGCCGCCGCGGCGATGCTCGGCGTCGGCTCGCATCCGAACGCGAACACGACCGCGCTGGAGGGGACTCAGGGTTCGGAGAGCGTCGGCACCAGTACGGGTTCCACGCCGACCGCGCACGGTGCCGGCCGGATGACGGTCTCCGTGACCACCGCGAACGGCGGCGGCCAGAGCGGGCTGCTCACCGGCGCGAGCGCGGACGCCGGCTTGCCGAGCGGCGGCGCCGACGCCGCGAGCGCGACGCCGACCTCGGCGAGTTCCGGCGCGTTCTACGTGAGCGTCAACCAGCGCGCGGCCGATCCGGACAGCGTGCAGATCCTGTTGCGCAACACCGGATCCGGGCCGCTCAGCTGGACCGCCGCGCCCTCCGAGTCCTGGCTGCGGCTGAGTCAGAGCTCGGGGACGCTGGCCGCGGGTCAGGCGATGACCGTCACGGCCACGGCCACCGACGGCGCGCCGAGCGGGCAGTGGTCCGCGCAGATCGTGTTCAGCCCGGGCGGCATCGTCGTGACATTGCACGGCGGCATCCCCGGCAGCACCTCGGGCGCTCCGGGCGGCGGTACCACGACGGGCTCCGGCGGCACCGCGACCGGAGGAGGCACCGGGACCGGCGGCGGCACGCCGACCACCCCGACGACGCCCGCATCCCCCACCACGTCCCCCACCCCCGCGTCGCCCACGCCGACGGCCTCGGCCACCGGCTCCACGCCGACCGCCTCGGCGACGGGCGACCCCTCGAGCGGGTCCCAGGCCCCCACACCGAGCGATACGGCGACGACGGCCGCTCCCCCCTCCGGCTCGTCGTCGCAGCCGGCGCACGGGCACTGAGGACTCGACACCGAAGGCCGGGCCACGCGCCGATCTTTCGCGGAGATCTGCCACGGCCCGGCCCTCGGCAGGTCAGGACGCGAGTCGGTAGAGCCGGTAGCCGGACTCGCTCACGGTCAGGCGCGCGGAAAGGCCGGGCGGCAGGGATTGGCCCGGGGCCAGCAGGATCCAGGTCACGTCGTATCGCCTCAGCAGCGCCGTTCGATCGGCCTCAGAGGTCTGCGACGAGAAGATCGCGGCCACCGCGGCGTTGCGCTCGCTCTGCGTGGCGCGCGGAATCTCCGGCAGATACCAGGGTGCTGTGACGCCGTAGCCGCCGTGCGCGGCCACTTCGTACTGCGCGTACTGGTCGGAGGCGGCCACCACCGACGCCGGGGTGAGGTACCGGTCCAGCCCGTCGAGGTGCGGGATGTTCTCGAAGTGGCCGCCGAACTGCGTCGCGCCGCCGATGACCGTGGCCAGTGCGACGGGGACGGCCCAGGCCCAGCGGCACCAGCCGCGCGCCTCGGCGAGCGCGACGGCGACGGCGAGTTGGGCGACGAGCATCACCATCGGCCAACTGCGGCCATAGGACCAGTGATGCGACAACGCCCCGAACGCCACGACCGCTCCGATGCCGACGAACATCAGCACCAGCACGTCCGTCTTGTCCCGCCGCCAGCGCAGCGCGAGCGCGATCACGCCGAGCACGATCCCGATGGCGTACCACTTCTGCGCGTGCAGATAGAGCGCGTGATGGATCGGGTCGAGGGCGCTCAGCTCGCCTTGGCTGACGCTCCACAGGTGGTAGTACGGCCACACCGCGACGATCACGAGGCACGCGACGAGCCCGGCCGCGAGCGAGGTCAGCGCCGCCTTCGTGCGCGCGATCCGGTGCAGGGCCACCAGGATCGCCGCGCAGCCGACCAGCGCGCTGAGGCCGGTGAACTGGTGGATCAGCAGGATCAGCCCGAGCAGCACGCCGATCCCGATCGCGCGGCGCGGGCTGCGCATCGTGCGGCCGCCGTCGTTCAGCCAGGCCCACAGGTGCAGGGTCAGCGCGGTCGCGAGCGTGCTCGGGTAGGCCATCGTGTCGACGAGCGAGACGAACGACAGGAAACCGCTGAACGCGACGACCTTCGTGCCCCACCAGAACAGCATGCCGACCAGAGCCAGCGGCGGAGCCCACAGGGCCCCGCTGAGCGTGCGCACGAAGCGGTACAAGCCCGTGAGCAACAGCGCGACGTTGACCAAGGCCGCGAGCTTGTACAACGTGTACGCGGTGTCGCCGAACGCCTTGCCCGGCAAGGCGAGCGCGAGCATATAAGGGCTGTAGTAGATGCTGCTGCCGCCGGTGTCGATCACCGGGTTCCCGGGGTGGACCGGGTCGTGGATCAGCCGTCGCAGCACCGCGAGATGCAGCATCAGGTCGTCCGCCCACGGCAGCCGTACCGCCAGCACGGCGAAGAACACGAACACCGCGCCGCCGACGAGGAGCGAGGGCCACTGTCGGCGCGCGGCGGACGAGACTCTGATCACCGGCCAGACGATATCAATCCAGCGTGCGGGCGTCTGCGAATGACGGCTAGTTCTCCGGATCGGCCGGGTGCGGCGCGAGCGGGTGGCGCGAGGCGAGGTGCGCCTCGCACAGGTCGGCGAGCGCGTCGTAGCCCGCCTGGCCCATGAGTTCGACGAGTTCCGGCCGGTAGGAGACGTAGACCGGCTCGAAGGCGGTGTGCGCCTCGGTGTTGCCGGTGCACCACCAGTTCAGGTCGTGGCCGCCGGGGCCCCAGCCGCGCCGGTCGTACTCGCCGATGCTGATCATGAGGATCTTGGTGTCGTCCGGTCGCTCGACCCAGTCGTAGGTGCGGCGGATCGGCAGCTGCCAGCACACGTCCGGCTTCGTCTCCAGCGGGTGGATCCCCTCGCGCAGCGCCAGGCCGTGCAGTGCGCAGCCGGCGCCGCCCGGGAATCCGGGCCGGTTCAGGAAGATGCAGGCGCCGTCGTGGACGCGGGTCTGCCGGTCGCCGTCCTCGTCCACCTCGACGACGTTCAGCTTGCCGCGTTTGACGCCCTCGGCGTGGAACTGCCAGCCCTCCGGGGTCAGCCGCTTCGCCGCCGCCTTGACGCGTTTCTCGTCGTCGCCGTCGGAGAAGTGGGCGCCGAGGGTGCAGCAGCCATCATCGGCGCGACCCGGCCGGATGCCCTGGCAGCCGGAGCCCCAGACGCACTGCCAGCGGGAGCACAGCCAGGTCAGGTCGCAGCGGAAGACCTGTTCTTCGTTCTCGGGATCCGGGAACTCGACCCAGGCACGCGGGAAATCGAGGGAGACTTCAGGCACACCTCAAGAGCATAGGGGGCCACCGGGAGTAAACCGTACGAAACCCGTTCGCCACGGCGTGGCCCGAATACCGGGGTTGCCCGGCAGGTCGCGGCGCGGTGCACTAGTTTCGTGAGCATGCGATTGGGAGTCCTCGACGTCGGCTCGAACACCGTGCACCTGCTCGTGGTGGACGCACACCAGGGTGCGCGCCCGCTCTCGGCCTCCTCTCACAAGGAGGAACTGCACCTCGTCGACCTGATCGACGAGTCGAACCACATCGTGCCGCAGGGCCGCGACCGGCTCGAGGCCTTCGTCGTGGAGTCGCTGCGCATCGCCGAGGACAAGGGCGTGCAGGAGCTGATCGCCTTCGCCACCTCGGCCATCCGCGAGGCCGCCAACGGCGAGGAGGTGCTCGCCGGGATCCGCGCGCGCACCGGCGTGGAGCTGAAGGTGCTGCCCGGCCAGGCCGAGGCGCAGCTGACCTTCCTCGCGGTGCGCCGCTGGTTCGGCTGGTCCGCGGGACGGATCCTGGTGCTCGACATCGGCGGCGGCTCGCTCGAGATGGCCTCGGGATTCGACGAGATGCCCGAGGTGGCCCGCTCGCTGCCCTTCGGCGCCGCGCGGCTGACCAAGGAGTGGTTCGCCGAGGACCCGCCGGACGAGGCCTCGGTGCGCGCGCTGCGCCGGCACGTGCGCGCGGAGATCGGCAAGGTGGTCGGCGACCTGGTGCGCTTCGGCCGCCCGGACCGCGTCGTGGCCTCCTCCAAGACCTTCAAGCAGCTGGCCCGGATGGCGGGCGCCGCGCCCAGCGCCGAGGGCCCCTACGTGCCGCGGCGGCTGTTCCGCGCGGATCTCTCGGAGTGGATCGGCAAGCTGGCCCGGATGCCCAGCGCCGAGCGCGCGCAGCTGCCCGGGGTCTCGGTGGGCCGGGCCAGGCAGCTGCTGGCGGGCGCGATCGTGGCCGAGGCGGCCATAGACCTCTTCGAGGCGGAGGTCGCGGACATCTCCCCGTGGGCCCTTCGGGAGGGAATTATTCTCCGAAGGTTGGACGGGCTGCCTGAAGAGTGGCTCTGACGCGCTGCCGTGGCTGGGCTACTCTCGGACACGTGACATGGGCGGTCAGCGGTAGCGGCGCGGTGGAACAGGTGTCTCTGCCCAAGGTCGCTCTCTCCACGATCTCGGTCTATCCGGAGAACACGGTGACCGGCTTCGCGACGGCGCAGCGGCTCGGCTACGACGGCGTCGAGGTCATGGTGACGAACGACCCGGTCAGCCAGTCGATCGACTCGCTGCGGCGGCTGCGGGACGGACTGAACATGCCGATCCTGGCCGTGCACGCGCCCTGCCTGTTCTGGCTGAACCTGCAGCGGGTCTGGGGCACCGACCCGTGGGGCAAGCTGGTCAAGGCCCGGATGGTGGCCGAGGAGCTCGGCGCGTCCACGGTCGTGGTGCACCCGCCGTTCGTCTGGCAGGGGAAGTACGCGGCCGAGTTCGTGGCCGGGCTGCGCCGGATGCAGCAGGAGACCGACATCCGCTTCGCCGTGGAGAACATGTACCCGTGGCGGGCCAGCGCCCCGGTGATCGGGGAGCGCCGAGTGGAGGCATACTCGCCGGGCTGGGACCCGACCGAGGAGGACTACCCGCACTTCACGCTGGACCTCTCGCACTCGGCCACCTCGCGAATGGACACGATGGGCATGCTCGGCCGGATGGGGCACCGGCTCGCGCACCTGCACCTGGCCGACGGCTCGGGCTCGAACTCGGACGAGCACCTGGTGCCGGGTCGCGGAAACCAGCCCTGCGCGGAGATCCTGGGACTGTTGGGGCGCAACGGCTTCGACGGCAACGTGGTGCTCGAGGTGAACACCCGGCGGGCGGCGAACCAGGACGCCCGGGACGCGGACCTCGCCGAGGCGCTGACCTACGCGCGGCGGCATCTGGTCGTCGGGGACGCGGACAGCGCCGGCGAAACGAAGCAGATCACGGTCTAGGAAGTGGTGGCGCAGATGGGTCAGCGGATCGCGGTGCTGGGCACCGGAAAGATGGGCGAGGCCCTGGTCTCCGGAATGCTGCGCGCGGGCAAGCCGGTGGACGAGGTGGTGGTCACCGCGCGGCGGCCGGAGCGGGCCGCGGAACTGGCCGAGCGCTACGGCGTGGCCGCCGTGGGCAACGCGGAGGCTGCGAAGAACTCCGACACCCTCATCCTCACCGTGAAGCCGCAGGACATGGGCGCGCTGCTGACCGAGCTCGCGCCGCACGTACCGGCCGACCGGCTGGTCGTCTCCGGCGCGGCGGGCATCACGACCTCGTACGTGGCCGCGAAGCTCGGCGTCGAGGGGCTGCCGGTGGTGCGCGTCATGACGAACACCCCGGTTCTGGTGGACGAGGCGATGTCGGCGATCTCGCCCGGCGCGCACGCGAGCGAGGAGCACCTGCGCCGCACGGAGGAGATCTTCCGCCCGGTCGGCAAGACCATCCGGGTTCCGGAGTCGCAGCAGGACGCGGTGACCGCGCTCTCCGGCTCGGGCCCCGCGTACTTCTACTTCCTGGTCGAGGCGATGATCGACGCCGGGATCCTGCTCGGCCTGCCGCGCACCACGGCGCACGACCTGATCGTGCAGTCCGCCGTCGGCGCGGGCGTGATGCTGCGCGACTCCGGCGAGCACCCGGTGAAGCTGCGCGAGGCCGTGACCTCCCCGGCCGGCACCACGATCGCGGCGATCCGGGAGCTGGAGCGCCA
>DASTAE010000295.1:0-23764 GCA_035712985.1 Actinospica sp. | reverse complement strand
GCTCGAGGAGCCGAGCCGGGACGCGGCCGTGGGCTACGGCGCGGAGCCGCTCGCCGAGGAGGGTGTGCTGGTCGCGGACGCGGCCGGACCGGCCGACCGCGCGCTCTCCGCGTTCACCGCGGAGTTCGCCGCGGCGCTCGGCCGGCACCGGGTCTGGAGCAGGACGATGCCGGCCGGATCGCGCTGAGCGGCGGTCAGCCGAAGTCCGACCAGATGCGCCCGACGAGGCTGTAGACACCGAGGGCGACCGCGCAGCCGACCCCGATCCACAGCAGGATGCGCGGTCCGAAGGTGAAGCCGCCGGCGGCCAGCAGCAGCGAGGCGACGATCGCGAGCGAGACGATCCAGGCCCGGCGCGTGCCGCTGTGGCCGTGGGTCTCCTCCCAGGTCTCGGCGACGCCGATCCGGGCGACGTCGGCGAGCCGCTTCGCGTCCTTGCCCTCGGCGCCGCGTTCCAGCTGGGCCCTGTTGCGTGCTTTCTCAGACATGCGCACGCGGCTACCCGGCAGGCCGCGGCCCATGCGCCCCGGACGAACCCGAATGATCCCGAAGGAAAGGATGATGGCACGTGGAGCGTGCCCGAACGCTGATACACCCCGAAACCGAGGAGCCGCTCACCCTGGCGGCCAGGCCCGAGGAGGAGGTGGTGGCGGGCCCCGGCCTGCGCCGCGGCCTGCTGCGCTGGCTCAAGGGCCGCGCGGTGCTGGCCACCGTCGTCGCCATCGCGGCCCTCGTCGTCTCGTACCACTTCGGCGGGCTGCTCGGCACCGGCCGCTACCAGGCCCTGCGCGAGCTGCTCGCGGTCGGCGGCGCGGTCGTCTTCCTGGTCAGCGCGGTCATCGCGGTGCGCGTCGGCACCAGCGACCTCGTCGGCTTCATCCGCGTCCCCGGCCGGCTCGGCGACGCGCGCGCGGGCAGCTTCCGGCTCATCTGCCTGCTGTTCGGCTACACGCTGACGGTGCTGTGCGCGCTCAGCCTGCTGCACGTGCCGGTCCAGCACCTGCTGCTCGGCGGTGTGCTGACCGGCGTGATCTTCGGCATCGCGGCGCAGCAGGCGCTGGCGAACCTCTTCGCCGGGATCATGCTGCTGTTCGCCCGGCCCTTCTCGGTCGGCGACGAGCTGCAGATCCGCTCCGGCGCGCTCGGCGGCCCCATCGTGGGCCGGGTCACCGGGATGACGCTCACCTACGTCCGGGTGCAGACCAGGGTCGGCCCGGTGCTGATCCCGAACAGCGGGGTGCTCGCCGCCGCGGTGGGCCCGGCCACCGACTGGCCGCTCGTGTGAGGGCCTATGAGGACATCAGCCTCGCGCGGGCGAAGTGCAGGAAGTCCGAGCCGGTCAGCGCGGCCAGCCCGGCCGCCGCGAGCCGGGTGGCGCGCGGCGCGAAGACGTAGCCCGCGGACAGCCCCGTGGCGATCCACATGCCGGTGCAGAAGGGGCAGGTGATCAGCTCGCCGAGCAGGTGCCTGGCCCCCTGTCCGCGCGGCTCCTCCTTGAGCTCGGCGGGACCCTGCGTCCCCTCCAGCCGGGTGAACGGCGCGCGCAGCGGGCTGGTCACCGGGTCGCGCGCGACCAGGCGGCTGAGCCGGTGCGTCGCCGCCGCGCTCACCACGACGTCCCAGGCCCCCGGCGGCTCGATCGGCCGCCGGGTGGCCCGGGCGATCGCGGCGAGCGTGCCGACGCAGGCCGTGTACACGCCCATCGCGCCCAGATAGCCGCCGAGCGGGAAGTCGTGGTCGGGGGAGTACTGCTCGGCGACCTTGGTCATCGGGCGTTCGAGATCCGGCACGGTCAGTCCTTCCGATCCTGCTGCTCGTCCTCGCGCTGTTCGGGCTCCTCGTCGCCGGCGGGCTCGGCCTCCGACACCGCGTACCCGACGCCCGGCGTGGCCATCGAATCGGCCTCGTCCGCGCGCCGCGCCGCCGCGCGCGCCTCCTCGACGGTCTGGTCGAGGTGCTCGGTCGCCTCCTCGATGTGGCGCACGTTGGCCTCGACCCGCTCGTCGCGCTTCTCGGTCTCCGACATGAACGCTCCTCCTGTTCGTCGCGCGCCCGGTAACCGGCCGGCCGCGGAAAAAACGGCGCCGCGGCTGGTGAATGCGGCGGAACCGGGTAGTCGGCGCCGACGGCCCACGTGTCGATCATGGAGGTGAAGGACGTGGCCCGAGTCGGATACTTCCTGTCCAGCGAGGAGTTCAGCCCGAAGGAGCTGGTCGAGCAGGCCAGGATGGCGCAGGACGCGGGGTTCCACGCGCTGTGGATCTCCGACCACTTCCATCCGTGGAACGAGGCGCAGGGGCAGAGCGGCTTCATCTGGGGCACCATCGGGGCGATCTCGCAGGCGGTGGATCTGCCCATCACCACGGCGGTGACCTGCCCGACCGTGCGGATGCACCCGGCGATCGTGGCGCAGGCGGCGGCCACCGCGGCCGTGCAGACCGGCGGCAGGTTCGCGCTCGGGGTCGGCTCCGGGGAGGCGCTCAACGAGCACATCCTCGGCGACCGCTGGCCGGCCTCGGCGCGGGCGCGGCTCGAGATGCTCGAGGAGGCCGTCGAGGTCATCCGCAAGCTCTGGACCGGCAAGCGGATCACCCACTACGGCAAGCACTACACGGTCGAGGGCGCGCGGATCTACACGCTGCCGGACGAGCCGCCGCCGATCTACGTCTCCGGCTTCGGCCCGCGCTCGGCGCTGCTGGCCGGGCGGATCGGCGACGGGTACGTCTCGGTGCAGCCGAAGCCCGACCTGGTCGAGACCTTCCGCGGCGCCGGCGGCGCGGGCAAGCCCACCCAGGGCGGATACAAGGTCTGCTGGAGCCGGGACCGGGAGGCCGCCGAGAAGAACGCGGCCCGGCTCTGGAACACCGAGCTGGTGCCCGGCGAGCTCGCCCAGGTGCTGCCGCAGCCCGCGCATTTCGAGCAGGCCGCGTCGCTGGTCCCGGACAAGGCCGTCGCCGAGCACTTCGTCTGCGGCGACGACCCGCAGGAGCACCTCGACCGGCTCGCCACCTACTTCGACGCGGGCTTCGACGAGGTCTTCGTCAACCAGATCGGCCCGGAGCAGCAGGGCTTCTTCGAGTTCTACGCCAAGAACGTGCTGCCGATGATCGCCGCCCCCACCGACTGAGAGCGAGGAGATTCCGCATGTCCACCAAGGTTTCCGACTTCCTGCTGAGCCGGCTGCGCGAATGGGGGGTGGAGCACGTCTTCGCCTATCCCGGCGACGGGATCAACGGCCTGCTGGCCGCGTGGGGCCGGGCCGGCGACAAGCCGATGTTCGTCCAGGCCCGGCACGAGGAGATGGCCGCGTTCGAGGCGGTCGGCTACGCGAAGTTCTCCGGCCGGGTCGGCGTCTGCGCCGCGACCTCCGGGCCCGGCGCGATCCACCTGCTCAACGGCCTCTACGACGCCAAGCTCGACCACGTGCCGGTGGTGGCGATCGTCGGCCAGACCGACCGGACCGCGATGGGCGGCTCCTACCAGCAGGAGGTCGACCTGCTGAGCCTGTACAAGGACGTGGCCTCCGAGTACTGCGAGATGGTCACCGTCCCGCAGCAGCTGCCCAACGTGCTGGACCGGGCGATGCGGATCGCCAAGGCCCGGCACGCCCCGACCGCGGTGATCATCCCGGCGGACGTGCAGGAGCTCGACTACGAGGCGCCGGAGCACGCGTTCAAGATGGTGCCCTCCTCGATCGGGCACCCGCGCTTCGACGCGGCCCCGCCGGACGAGGAGATCGACCGCGCCGCGCGGGTCCTGAACGAGGGCGGCCGGGTGGCCATGCTGGTCGGGCAGGGCGCCCGCGGGGCGCGCGATCAGGTGGAGCGGATGGCGGACGTGCTCGGCGCCGGCGTGGCCAAGGCGCTGCTCGGCAAGGACGTGCTGTCCGACGACCTGCCCTACGTGACCGGCTCGATCGGCCTGCTCGGCACCCGGCCCTCCTACGAGCTGATGCAGGGCTGCGACACGCTCCTGGTGGTCGGCTCCAGCTTCCCGTACACGCAGTTCCTGCCCGAGTTCGGCGACGTGCGCGCCGTGCAGATCGACATGGATCCCTCGATGATCGGGCTGCGCTACCCCTTCGAGGTCGAACTCGTCGGCGACTCCGCGGCCACCCTGGACCGGCTGCTCGCCAGGGTCACCCGCAAGGAGGACCGGAAGTGGCGGGAGACCATCGAGGCGAGCGTCGCGCGCTGGCACGAGGTGATGGACCGCCGCGCGGCGGTGGAGGCCGATCCGGTCAACCCGGAGTACGTCGTGCACGCGCTCGACGCGGTGGTGCCGGAGAACGCGATCATCAGCGCCGACTCCGGCTCGGCCGCGAACTGGTACGCGCGGCACCTGCGGATGCGCGGGCAGATGCGCGGCTCGCTGTCCGGGACGCTGGCCACGATGGGTCCCGGCGTGCCGTACGCGATCGGCGCGAAGTTCGCCCATCCGGACCGGCCCGCGATCGCGATCGTCGGCGACGGCGCGATGCAGATGAACGGGCTCGCCGAGCTGATCACCGCCGCGAAGTACTGCGATCAGTGGGCTGATCGCCGGCTCGTGGTCGCGGTGCTCAACAACCACGACCTGAACCAGGTCACCTGGGAGATGCGCGCGATGCAGGGCGCGCCGTCCTTCGAGGCCTCGCAGTCGCTGCCCGACCTGCACTACGCGGAGATCGCGAAGCAGTTCGGCCTCGACGGCGTGCGCGTGGAGGACAAGGACGGCGTCGTCGGAGCCTGGCGCGACGCGCTGGCCGCGGAGGGGCCGTTCGTCATCGACTTCCGCACCGATCCAGCCGTCCCGCCGATCCCGCCGCACGCCACACTCGAGCAGATCGAGAACGCGGCCTCCGCCGTCATCCACGGCGACCCGGACCGCAAGGGCATGATCCGGCAGGGCGTGAAGGCGAAGATCCAAGAGGTTGTGCCGCGCCTGAAGAAGGGCTAGTCGGTGCAGGTCAATTCAGCGGCATGCCGGCGGCGAACGCGGCGACGAGTCCGATCAGCCCGAGGACGGCGAACGCCGCGTAGTCGTTGGCCGAGCCGGTGTGCAGCGCCCGCAGGCCGCGCAGCGGCAGCGGGTCGCGCCTGGCGCGCAGGTAGCCGCGGACCAGGACGGCCGCGATGAGCAGCGTCGCCACGGTGACGAGGATCTCGATCCAGTCGGCGTAGTGGAAGGTGACCTGCGCGGCCACGACGCTGCCGCCGACGTGGAGTTCGGCCTGACTGTAGCGGGCGGCCTCGAGCAGGCCGCCCGCCGCCGGTTCCATCAGCATCCTGAGGATCTGCTGCGGGAAGACGCCGAACGCGACGCAGCAGCCGGCGAGGCCCGCCAGGCCGGTGGCCATGCCGGGGGAGAGGGACTCATGCGGTTCGAGCGGCGCGTCCACATCCTCGGCGTGGTGCGCCGGGCGGTAGAAGGCCAGCCACGTCGCGCGGCCGAGGGCGGCGACCGTGAGAAGTTGCGCGAGCAGCATCACCGCGTACGGCACGTATTGGTGACTGCCCGTCAGGCCGTGGTGGATCAGGCTCAGCGAGACGTAGCCGTTGAACGGCGGGACTCCCGCGATGGAGGCGGCGCCCACCGTGAAGGCGGCCGTGACTGCGGGGAACCGCTTCACGAGACCGCCGAGCGCGCGCAGTGAGGTCTGGCCGGTGCGATGCACGATCGCTCCCGCACAGAGGAACAGCAGGGCTTTGAAGAGCGCGTGGTTGGCGAGGTGGTAGACGGCGCCGGTGACCCCCGCCGCGTTGCCGGTGGCGAATCCGACCGTGATGACGCCCATCTGCGAGACGGTGTCGTAGGCCAGCACCCGCTTGAATTCACTCTGCGCCAGCGCCATCGCCGCGCCGACCACGGCCGTCGCCAGGCCGACGACCATCAGCGCGCCGAGGACCGGCAGGCCCGAGCCGGGGAAGACCTGCAATGAGAGCCGGGCGATACCGATCAGCCCGAGATTGACCATCAGGCCGGAGAAGAGCGCTGACACCGGTCCGGGCGCGGCGGTGTGCGCGTCCGCGAGCCAGCCGTGAAACGGCAGCAGACCCGCCTTCGTGGCGAAGCCCGCGATCAGCAGGCCGAGGGCCACCGCGTCCAGGATTCCCGCGGGCGCGACCAGATCGCGGTGCAGCTGGCCGAGGTTCAGGGCGCCGGTGCGCGCGTACAGCAGTCCGGCGCCGAGGAACACGGTGAAGCCCGCGATCGTGGTCAGCACCAAGATCTTGAACGCCGCCTCCAGGGCGATCGGCCGCTCGAGGAAGAACCCGGTCAGGCCGTAGCTGGAGAGCGCGGCCACCTGGAACCAGACGAACAGGTCGAACAGGTCCCCGGTCAGCGCGGCGCCGATCAGCGCGGCGAGCAGGAGCTGGAACAGGCAGGCGAAGCCGCCGAGCTCGCGCGCGCCGAGTCCGCCGAGCTCGGACAGCGTGTACAGCAGGAGCAGCAGTCCGATCCCCGCGACCACGAGCGCGCACAGCAGGCCGAATGGATCGGCGGCGAAGGCGATGCCGAGCACGGTGCCGCCGCTCGGCCGCCAGCCGCCGAGGTAGTGCACGAGGATCGTGCCGCCGAACACCCGCGGCGCGGCCAGGATCAGCACGGCCAGCGCCCCGCCCATCGTGGCCAGGCAGCCGGCCAGCGCCGCCTTGCTGTTCCACCGGGCCAGCAGCGGGGCCAGCACGGCGCCGCCCAGCGGGATGGCGGCCGCGAGCGGCAGCAGCGCGGCGAGCGCGGCCGTCGACAGGCTCATACGGCGAGGTCCCCGATCCGCTGCCGCGCCTTGCTGAGCGAGACCGGCCCGGGCGGGTCGCGCCAGGGGTCGGCCTCGGCGAGCCGGTCCGGCATCGTCCGCAGCGTGAATCGGCCGGGCAGCAGCGCGCCGTCCGCGAGCTCGGCCCAGTCCAGCGGCGTGGCGACGCGGGCGTCGGGCACGGCCCTGACCGTGTACGGCGCCACCGCGAGCTGCGCGTAGGCGTTGCGGGTGATGTCGAGGAACAGCCGCCCCTCGCGCTTGTTCTTGCGGATCTCGCTCGTGTACCGGTGCGGTTCGCGCGAGACGAGCACCGCGCTGACGCTCCGGGCGAAGTCGCGCAGCTCGTCGGCGTCGTAGCGGCGCAGCACCGGGACGATCACGTGCACGCCGCGTCCGCCGGTCGTCTTGACCAGGCTGGGCAGGCCGAGGTCGTCCAGCAGCTCGTGCAGCGCCAGGGCGGCGTGCCGAACGGCCTCGAAGTCGTCCCCGTGCGGGTCGAGGTCGAACAGCAGCTGATCCGGGCGGTCCGGCCGGTCGGCGCGGGCCTGCCAGCTGTGCAGGGTCACGGCGGCCTGGTTGGCGAGGTAGATCAGGGTCCGCTCATCCTGGCAGAGGATGTGCGTGATCTCCCCGTGCTCCTTGGGCACGGTCGCCGTCCTGATCCAGGAGGGCGTGTGCGCGGGGGCGCCCTGCTGGAAGAACGAGGGCGCCTCGATGCCGTCGGGATAGCGCGCGACGGCCAGCGGCCGGTCGCGCAGCCGCGGCAGCATCCGCGCGGCCACGGCCCGGTAGTGCTCGACCAGGTCGCCCTTCGTGATCCCCGCCTCGGGGAACAGCAGCTTGTCCAGGTGGGAGAGCCTGACTTCAGCGGCGGGCATGGCGGTCTCCTTTCCGTCGTCGGACGGCCCCGGATGCCCCGACTCCGGTGCGTTTAACGCCGACCGTTCAGGGCATCCGGCGCCGACCGGAACACAGGCGCGCGAGGGAGCCGGAAGGATCCGTGCGGATGTCGGAGATCGAACGCGAGCCGACCGCGGTTCGCGAATACCAGCGCACATTGACCGAGGTAGCCGAGCACCAGGCGGTCGACGAGGCGGAGGACGTGCTCACGCGCGCCTGGATCGCCGAGCTCGACCAGATGCGCCACGAGGGCCTGCGACTGGCCATGGCGGTGCGCATCGCCGACCGGCTGGCGCGCGAGGAGGTCCGCCGGGCTCAGCGCGACGGCAGCCCGGCCGAGCTGGTCCGGGCGCACGCGCGCCTCGTCGCGACCACCGCCGAGATCCGGGAGGGTCTCGGCCAGGCGACCGCCCTGCTCAGCTCCGTGGACGCCGCGCTCGCCTCGGTCTGCCAGGCGGGCCTGGAGCGCAGCCGGCGCGGCGAGGCCGACCTGGGCCGGCTGCGCAGCGCGTGGTCGGCGGCCTACGGCCGGGACTGAAACCCGGCGGAGCAGCGACGGAACGGAGGAGTCCATGTCCATCGGCGGGAACATCTCAGTGATCACCGCGGGCGCCGTGCTGGCGTTCGCCACCCGGGTGCACGCGGCCGGGGTCAGCGTGCAGGCCGTCGGCGTCGTCCTGATGCTCGTCGGCATCGTCAGTCTCGCGCTGCGCATCGGCGCGCTCGCCAAGCAGCGCGAGCTGACGGTGCGCCAGGCCTACGTCCCGCCCGAGACGGTGCTGGTCCGTCCGGCCGGCGCGACGCAGCAGCCTTACGGTCCGGCGGGCTACACCGGAACGACGGCGGATCCGCTGCCGCCCGGGGACTCGCCGTACCCGGCGCCCGACGAATACGGCTACCGCACCGAGTGGTAGCGGGAAGCGAGGAGAACCCATGAGCCTGTTCCGCCCCATGCCGCCGGCCGACGAGCCCTACGACCCGGCCGTGATCGACCCGCCGACCGAGAGCTCCTCCCAGCCGGCCTTCGCGGGAGCGTCGCTGGCCGGCCGGACCATCGCCTTCCTGATCGCGGCCGAGGGCGCCGAGGAGTCCGAGACGCTGCGGCCCTGGGAGGCCGTGACCCTGGCCGGCGGCCGGGTCGCGCTGGTCTGCCCGCAGGAGGGCGAGGCGCAGCTGTTCGACCACCTCGACCGCGCCACCCGGCTGCCGGTGGACGTCGTGCTGCGCGACGCGAACGCCGCCGACTACGACGCGCTCGTGCTGCCCGGGGGCGTGGCCAATCCCGACTTCCTGCGGATGGACGAGGACGCGACCCGCTTCGCCCGCGCGTTCTTCGCGGCGGGCAAGCCGGTCGCCGCGATCTGCCACGCGCCCTGGCTGCTGGTGGAGGCCGACCTGGTCCGCGACCGGCGGCTCACCTCCTGGCCCAGCCTGCGCACCGACATCGGCAACGCGGGCGGCCGGTGGCGCGACGAGGCGGTCGTCGTCGACGAGCAGGGCCCGAACACGCTGGTGACCAGCCGCAAGCCGCAGGACCTGCCGGAGTTCTGCGAGACGCTGGTGCGCCGTTTCGCCCCCGCGCGCGGCTGAGAGCTGAGAAAGGTGACGACGATGACGGTGCGGCAGGACGGCTCGATCTTCGCGATCCTGCTCGATCAGCACGCGCGGATGCGCGACCTGCTCAGCGAGGTCGCGGACACCTCGGGCGTCGCCCGCCAGCAGGCCTTCGACGCGCTGCGCGACCTGCTGGCCGGGCACGAGGCGGCCGAGGAGGTCGTGCTGCGGCCGGTGGGCCGCAGGCTCGCGCAGCCCGACATCGGCATCGCCAGGGACGGCGAGGAGCGCCGGATCGCCCTGATGCTCGCGGCGCTGGAGAAGCTCGACGTGGACAGCGCCGGGTTCGCCGACACCTTCGCGGCGATGGTCGAGGCGATCACCCTGCACACCTGGTCCGAGGAGGCCGAGGAGTTCCCGGCCGTCCAGGCGCGGCTGACCGGCGCGGAGCAGCGGCGCCTGGGCGTCTGGACGAACCACGCCCTCGGGCTCGCGCCGACCCACCCGCATCCGACCGCCGCGGGATCGCCGGTCGCGCAGTGGACCGTCGGTCCGTTCACCCGGCCGCGCGGGCGCAGCTCGATCACCGCCTCCCGACGGTCGATCAGGACGAGCAGGTACCCGCCCAGGTCGGGCGTCTGGGCCAGCAGCGGCAGCGCGTCGGGCAGGTCGCCGAAGCGGCCGTGCGGCGCGGACGGCGCGAAGGACAGCTCACGGGCCGGCACCACGGAGCCGTCCGCGGCGAAGACCGCCTGCCCGCTCGGCGCCGCGACCCCGCGGTCCTCGCCCGCCACCTCGTGGATCGCGCGCAGATCCGCCCCCGGCGCGCCCTGCCGCGCCAACTCTTCACGCAGCGCGCGCCAGGTGAGCTCGATCCTGCGCGCGGCGTCCGTCTCGTCCCTCGGCGTCGGCAGGTAGGCCGAGGTCCACGGACCGTCGCCGTCGTACAAGGGCTTGAACCCTCGGGTGTCCATCCTCAGGTCTCCCGGGTCTCCCGCGTTCGGGTGAATCGCCGACCGGGGTCCGGTGGCGGCGCGGCGGGTAACCGCCCGACGTCGATCCATGCGCGTTTAGGCCGGTCCCCTCCGGTTAGCCGGGGGACACGTCGAAGGGGCCTGGAGGAGTCGATGCGGAAGAGAGGTCGCGCCGTGCGCATGGCGGAGATGGCTATCGTCGCGGACAAGGACTACCTGCCGCTCGCCCGCACCTCCGCGATGCAGGTGGCGGCCCTGTTGGACCTGCCGCTGCCCGAGGTCGCCGACCTGCGGCTCGCCGTGGACGAGGCCTGCACCTCCTTCCTGGTCGCGGCGCCGGGGCGCACCGTGGAGCCCGCCTCGGTGACCGGGGCGAGGCTCCTGCTGTGCTACGACCGCTATCCGGACCACCTGCTGATCACGGTGAGCGGCACCGCTCCGCCGCTGTGGCCGATCCAGGACGAGCTCGGCTGGGAGACGCTGCGCGCGGCCGTCGGCGAGGTGCGAGCCGAGGTGGTCGACGGGATCGGCACCCTCACGCTCGTGGAGCCGCTGCCGATGATGCCGGAGTAGCCCATGCGCGACGACGGATTCCCGCTGCACGTACTGCGCGAGTACGCGCTCATCGCCGACGGCGAACGCGGCGTCCTGGTCGGCCCGCGGGGAGAGCACGCCTGGATGTGCGCGCCCGCCTGGGACTCGGACGCCGTCTTCTGCGCGCTGCTCGGCGGCCCCGGCCTCTACGCGGTGACGCCCGCCGACGACCGGTTCGTCTGGGGCGGGCGGTACGAGCCCCGCTCGCTGATCTGGCGCAACCGCTGGGTGACCGGCTCGCAGATCCTTGAGTGCCGCGAGGCGCTGGCCATGCCCGCCGATCCCGCCACGGCCGTGGTGCTGCGCCGGATCGAGGCCGTGGACGGGGCCACCCGGGTGGAGGTCGTCCTCGACCCCCGTGCCGGATACGGCCGTCACCGGCTCAACCACGTGCGCTGCCACGACGGCGTCTGGCTGGCCCGCTGCGGGCCGCTGCACCTGCGCTGGAGCGGCGCTCCCGACGCGCACGACGCCGAATCGGGCGGCTTGGCGGCGACCATCGACGTGGCCGACGGCGCGGGGCACGATCTCGTCCTGGAGATCTCCGAGCACCCGCTGACCGGTGATCCGCCGGCTGCCGATCAGCTCTGGCGGGCGACGGAGACCGCCTGGCACGACGCGGTGCCGCCGATCACGGGCACGGTCGCCGATCGCGACGCCCGGCACGCCCTCGCCGTGCTGCGGGGGATGACGAGCCGCAGCGGGGCGATGGTCGCCGGCGGGACCACGTGCCTCCCGGAGCGCGCCGAGGGGAATCGCAACTACGACTACCGCTTCGCCTGGATCCGCGACCAGGCCTTCGCCGGGCAGGCGGTGGCGGCGCTCGGCCCGCATCCGCTGCTGGACGACGCGGTCGGGTTCGTCGCCGAGCGGCTCCTCGAGGACGGCCCGGGGCTGCGGCCCGCGTACACGGTGCGCGGCGGCTCGGTGCCCCCGGAACGGAAGCTCGACCTGCCCGGATATCCGGGCGCGCATCCGCAGATCGGCAATCGGGCCCGCGATCAGTTCCAGCTCGACGCCTTCGGCGAGTCGCTGCTGCTGTTCGCCGCGGCCGCGCGGCACGACCGGCTCGACGCCGAGCGGTGGCAGGCCGCGCGGACCGCCGTGGACGCGATCGCCGCGCGGCACGCAGAACCCGACGCGGGCATCTGGGAGATCGAGCCGCGCCGCTGGACGCACTCCCGGCTGACCTGCGTGGCCGGGCTGCGCGCGATCAGCCGCTGGGCGCCGCGGGCGCAGGCCGCGCCGTGGAACGCGCTCGCCGACAGGATCCTCGCCGAGGCCGAGCCCGAATGCCTGCACCCCTCCGGCCGCTGGCGCAGGGCTCCGGACGACGACGGCGTCGACGCGGCGCTGGTGCTCCCCGGAGTGCGCGGCGCGGTTCCCGCGGACGATCCGCGCCACCGGGCCACGCTCGCCGCGGTGCTCGACGAGCTGAGCGAGGACGAGTTCGTCTACCGCTTCCGCGTCGACGGTCTGCCGCTCGGCGAGGGCGAGGGCGCCTTCCTGCTGTGCGGGTTCGCCGTCAGCCTCGCGCTGCACCAGCAGGGGGACACGCTGCGCGCCGCCCGCCTGTTCGAGCGCAGCCGCTCCGCCTGCGGCTCGCCCGGCCTGCTGGCCGAGGAGTACGACGTGGCCCAGCGGCAGCTGCGCGGCAACCTCCCGCAGGCCTTCGTGCACGCGATGCTGCTGGAGGCCGCCCGCCGCCTCGCCGATTCACCCGATCATCCCGTTTGATCCGATGGTTGCGGGTCATTGCGGGCCCATGACGAACACGACCGTGCGACAGAGCGACCGTGACACGGCGCGGCGGCTGATGGAAGAGCGCGGGGAGACCTTCGCGCAGCAGGCGGGGATCCACCTCAAGGACGAGCCGTCTCCGCTGTACCGGCTGCTGGTGCTGACCACGCTGCTCTCCGTGCGGATCAGCGCCTCGATCGCGGTCGCCGCCGCGCGCGAGCTCGGCGCGGCCGGGTGGCGCACGCCGGAGGCGATGCGGCGGGCCACCTGGCAGCAGGTGGTCGACGCGCTCGGCCGGGCGCACTACAAGCGGTACGACGAGAGCACGGCCACCGCCCTGCACGAGGGTGCGAACCTGCTGATCGAGCGCTGGCACGGCGATCTGCGCCGACTGCGCGGCGAGGCGGGCGGCGACCCGGAGCGGATCAGGAAGCTGCTCCAGGAGTTCAAGCGGATCGGGCCGGTCGGCGCGGAGATCTTCAGCCGCGAGGCGCAGGGCGTGTGGCCGGAGCTGCGCCCCTCCTTCGACCGGCGCGCGCTCGACGGCGCCGCCCGCAACCGGCTGCCCCGCGATCCGGAGCGGCTCGCCGCCCTGGTGCGGCCGCAGGAGCTGCCGCGGCTGGCCGCCGCCCTGGTCCGCGCGACGCTCTGACTTTCCGCGGCCCGGCGCGTTTGAGGCGGCGAAGTCCGGCAACCCGCGCCGGGCGAAGATCACGGGAGGTAGTGGAGTGCGGCTGTCGAATGACGGAATCCGGCCCGGCCAGGTGGTCGCGGTGACCGGCGCGAGCGCCGGCGTGGGGCGCGCGGCGGCGGTGGCCTTCGCCGAGCGCGGGGCCAGGGTGGCGCTGGTGGCGCGCGGTGAATCAGGACTCGACGGGGCCCTGGCCGAGATCGACCGGCGCGGCGGCCAGGCGAAGGCCTTCCCCGCCGACATGGCCGACCCCGAGCAGGCGGACGGCGCGGCGCGCGAGATCGAGGCCTCGCTCGGACCGATCGACGTCTGGGTCAACGACGCGTTCACCTCGGTCTTCGCCCCCTTCCTGGAGATCGAGCCCGAGGAGTTCAAGCGGGTCACCGAGGTCTCCTACCTCGGCTACGTCTACGGGACCCGGGCCGCGCTCAGCCGCATGGTCCGCCGGGACCGAGGCACGATCGTGCAAGTCGGCTCGGCGCTCGCGTACCGCGGAATCCCGCTGCAGAGCGCTTACTGCGGCGCCAAGCACGCGATCCAGGGCTTCAACGAGTCCCTGCGCTGCGAGCTGCTGCACGACGAGAGCAACGTGCGGGTCACGATGGTCCAGCTTCCGGCCGTGAACACCCCGCAGTTCGACTGGGTGGTGAACCGGCTCGACGAGCCCGCGCAGCCGGTGCCGCCGATCTACCAGCCGGAGGTCGCGGGCCGGGCCATCGTCTACGCGGCCGGCCATCCGCGCCGCCGCGAGTACTGGGTCGGCGGCAGCACGGCCGCGACGCTGCTGGCGAACGCCGTCGCGCCGGGCCTGCTCGACCGCTACCTGGCCAGGACCGGATTCCGCTCGCAGCAGTCGGATCGGCCCGAGCCGCACGGGCCGGACAACCTCTGGTCCCCGGTCGACGACGTGAACGGCCACGATCACACCGCGCACGGCAGCTTCGACGACCGCGCCAAGGAACGCAGCTTCCAGGTGTGGGCGTCGGAGCACCACGGCGCGCTGACGGCGGCCGGCGGGCTCGCCGCCCTGGCCGCGCTCGCGACCCTCGGAAGGCGGCGGCGATGAAAGTCGAGTCCGTACACGCCTCGGTCTACAAGGTGCCGACCGATTCGCCGGAGGCCGACGGCACCCTCGCCTGGAACTCCACGACGCTGATACTCGCCGAAGCCCGCGCCGCGGACGGCACCGTCGGCATCGGCTGGACCTACGGCGCCCCGGCCTGCGCCGGCATCGTCGAGGACACCCTCGCCGAGGTCGTGCGCGGCCGCGATGCGATGGACGTGCCCGGCGCGTTCGACGCGATGGTCAAGGCCGTGCGCAACATCGGCCGCCCCGGCGTGGCCGGGTACGCCATCTCGGCGGTGGACATCGCGCTCTGGGACCTCAAAGCCAGGCTGCTCGACCTCCCGCTGCACAAACTGCTCGGCGCGGTCCGCACCTCGGTGCCGATATACGGCAGCGGCGGCTTCACCACCTACGACGAGAACGAACTCGTCGACCAGGTCATGCACTGGGTCGACGGCCAGGGCATCGGCCGCGTCAAGATCAAGATCGGCGAGTCCTGGGGCGCGAACCCGGAGCGGGACCTGGCGCGGATCCACCTCGTGCGCAACCGGATCAAGGACGACGCGGAGCTCTACGTGGACGCGAACGGCGCCTATACCCGCAAGCAGGCGATCCGGCTGTACCTGCGCGCGATCGAGGAGGACGTGCGCTGGTTCGAGGAGCCGGTGTCCTCCGACGACCTCGACGGGCTGCGCGAGGTGCGCGACGCGGTCCCGGCCGACGTGGCGGCCGGCGAGTACGGCTACGACCTGGCGTACTTCGAGCGGATGTGCGCGGCCGGCGCCGTGGACTGCATCCAGGCCGACGTCTCGCGCTGCGGCGGGATCACCGAATGGCAGCGGGTGGCGGCGGTCGCGGCGGCCCACGGCCTGCAGATCTCCGGGCACTGCGCTCCGCACCTGCACGCGCACGTGGCGGCGGCGACCCCGAACCTGCGCCACCTCGAGTGGTTCCACGACCACGTGCGCATCGAATCACGGTTCTTCGACGGCGCCCTCGACCCGGCGGGCGGCTCGATCACCCCGAGCGCGGACGCCCCGGGCCACGGCCTGACCCCGCGCACCTCAGACATGGAGGCATACCGATGACCGACGACTTCGCCCTCGACGTGGAGCGGATCCGCACCCGGGCCCGCGAGAAGATGGAGGACGGCGCCCGCACCCCGAAACTCGAGATCGACGCCGAGCGCGTGATCGGGATCCTCGACGACGTCCTGGCCACCGAGATCGTCTGCTGGACGCGCTACATGCGGCACGCGATCTCGGCGATCGGGATCAACCGCGCGCAGGTCACGGCCGAGTTCACCGAGCACGCGAACGAGGAGCTGCAGCACGCGCTGTGGGCCGCCGAGCGGATCTCCCAGCTCGGCGGCGAACCCGACTTCGATCCGAACACGATCGCCCAGCGCGCGCACACCGACTACACCGCGCCCGCCCCGAAGGACCTCGAGCAGATGCTGCGCGACGACCTGTTCGCCGAGCGCATCGTCATCGAGTCCTACCAGGAGATCATCCGCTGGATCGGCGACTCCGACCCGACCACCCGGCGGCTGATGGAGAAGATCCTCGCCGAGGAGGAGGAGCACGCCGACGATCTCGTCGACCTGCTGGGGGTCTGATCATGGCGCGACGGCACGAACCAGAGGTCTTACACGGAATCGACCACCTGCTGCGCAATGTGCGCACCGGGCACTTCGAGCGCGCGCTCTCCGCGCTGACCGGCGTCGGAGCGCTGGTGACCTCGGCGGAGATCTACTTCGAGCACGATTCGGCGAGCTTCGGCAACAAGATGATGTGGGTCCCGGTCGCCCTCGGCCCGGTCGGTGCGGCGGCCGGCGCCGCGGGCTTCGCGAGCAGGCGGATGGCCAAGACCGTGCTGCCGATCGCCTCGGCGGCCATCGTCGCGAACGGCCTGCAGGGCACGTATCTGCACGCGCGCGGCATCGCCCAGAAGCCCGGCGGCTGGCGCAACGCCCGTTACAACATGGAGATGGGCCCGCCGCTGCTCGCGCCGCTGCTGGTCACCATGGTCGGCGGCATGGGCCTGCTCGCCTCGATCCTGCGACGGGAGCGGTAGTGGCCGAGTCCGGTGCGGCGGGGAGATGGCGGCAATGGGACGCGGTCACGGCCGGCGTCGTGATGGCGCGGCTGGGGCCGCCCCCGCCGATCCGCTACTTCACCCCCGACGAGCAGGCGACGGCCACGGCCCTGTGCGACCGGCTGCTGGATCTCGGTCCTGACACGTCCGTGCCCGTCGTCGCGATGATCGACTCCCGGCTGGCCGAGTCGGAGACCGACGGCTGGCACTACGCGGACATGCCCGAGGACGGCCGCGCCTGGAGCGTCTCGCTCGCCGGGCTCAAGGCCGACGCCGTGGACCGCTTCCAGCGGCCCTTCGCCGAGCTCGAACCCGCGTCGCAGGACTCGCTCATCGGCGCGGTCCAGGCCCTCGGCTCGGACTCCTGGCACGGACTGCCCGCGGGCCACGTCTGGAGCCTGTGGACCCGCTACGCGTGCACCGCGTTCTACGGCCACCCCTTCGCCTGGGACGAGATCGGCTTCCCCGGACCGGCCTATCCGCGCGGCTACAAGAACCTCGGCATCGGCAGGGGGCCGCAATGAACTCAGTCCGCGCACGCAACGCCTCGGCCTGGCTGCTGCCGAACGACGGCACCCGCACCGACCACCGGCTGCGCCGCGACATGCGCCGGTTCGCGGACGAGGACGAGGTGGACGCCGTCGTCGTCGGCTGCGGCGCCGGCGGTTCCGTGATGCTCCAGCGGCTGGCCCGCCGCGGCTGGAAGGTGATCGGCTTCGACGCCGGGCCGTTCTGGGACCCGGACACCGACTGGGTCAGCGACGAGGCCGGCTCCCACCACCTCTACTGGACCGAGCCGCGGGTGATCTCCGGCTCGGATCCGATCCCCTTGGGCTCCAACAACTCCGGGCGCGGCGTCGGCGGCTCGATGGTGCATTTCGCCGGGTACGCGCCGCGTTTCCACCCGAGCGACTTCCGGACCCTCAGCCGCGACGGCGTGGGCGCGGACTGGCCGATCGACTACCACCAGCTGCGCCCGTACTACCAGGCGATCGAAGAGGAGCTGCCGGTCGCCGGGGAGCACTGGCCGTGGGGCGATCCGCACGGCTACCCGCACCGGCCGCACCCGGTCAGCGGCAACGGCGAGGTCTTCCTGCGCGGCGCCCGGAGGCTCGGCATCACCGCGAAGGTCGGCCCGGTCGCGATCCCCAACGGACGGTTCGGCAACCGCCCGCACTGCATCTACCGGGGATTCTGCCTCCAGGGCTGCAAGGTCAACGCCAAGGCCTCCCCGCTGATCACGCACGTCCCCGACGCGCTCGCGCACGGGGCCGAGATCCGCGCCGACAGCATGGTCACCCGGATCGACGTGGACGAGCACACCGGCCTCGCGACCGGCGTCCACTACGTGAAGGACGGCAGGCCGCGCTTCCAGCGGGCCCGCCTCGTGATCGTCGCGGGCTACTCGATCGAGACGCCGCGGCTGCTGCTCAACTCCGCGAGCAAACGCTTCCCCGAGGGCTTGTGCAACGAGTTCGACCAGGTCGGGCGCTATCTGATGGTGCAGGGCGCGCCGCAGACCGCCGGACGCTTCGACGCCGAGATCCGGATGTTCAAGGCGCCGCCGCCCGAGGTGGTCAGCGAGGACTACTACGAGACCGACCCCGGAAAGCCGTACCGGCGCGGATTCGCCGTGCAGACCGTCTCGCCGATGCCGATCACCTGGGCCGAGCACGTGGCGGCGCAGGGTCATTGGGGCGCCGATCTGCGCCGCCGGATGAGCGACTACGTCCACTGGTCCTGCCTCGGGGCGCTCTGCGAGTTCCTGCCGCACGCCGACAACCGGGTCACGCTCTCCCGCGAGACGGACCGCAACGGGCTGCCGGTCGCGGAGTTCTCCTACAGCCAGAGCGACAACGACAGGATGCTGATGAAGGCCGCGCGCGGCGTGATGGAGGAGATCCTGCACGCGGCGGGAGCCGACGATGTCATGACCATCGACCGCTACGCCCATTTGGTCGGCGGCGCGCGGATGGCCGCGGACGAGCGGAGCGGCGTGGTGGACGCGGACTGCCGCACCTTCGCGGTGCGCAACCTCCACATCGTGGACGGCAGCGTCCTGCCGACGCAGGGCTCGGCGAATCCGGCGCTGACCATCATGGCCGTGGCCGCTCGGGCCGCCGACCGGATGACTAGCCGCGCATCTCTCTGACCTCGTCGGTGTCCAGCGTGCGGTAGTGCTGGGCGATGCGGACCACGACCGCGAGGAAGACCCCGGTCACGGCCACGCCGATCACGATCGCGGTCAGGCAGAAGTTCTGCAGCACCGGATCGGCGGCGTTGCCGTGCGCGAGCTGCGTCGGCGTCTTCCCGTGCGGCGGCCCGAGCAGCACCGGCGCGGTGGAGCCGGCCCGGTACGCGAGTGAGACGAACAGCAGGTACGTCGAGCCCTCCATCAAGGACAGGCCCATCACCATCTTGATCATGTTGCGCCGGGTGAGCACGGTGTAGAGGCCGAGGCAGAACAGGACGGCCGACGCGAGGTAGTTGGCGACGATCATTCGTCCCTCCAGTCCCGGCCCACGCTGAGCAGCCCGAGGACGGCGATCGACAGGCCGGTCCCGACCTCGATCAGCTCACCGATGGAGAAGAGCTGCGCGACCCCGCCGGACAGGATCGTGCCGGGCTCGGCGAGCGGCAGCCAGTTGCCGCTGACGGAGCCCACGAGCAGCAGCCCGAGCACCTCGGTGCCGAGGATCAGCAGCGCGCCGGCCAGTTCGGCGGTCTCCAGCACGCCGGGCCGGGCCACGCGCGCGATCCGGCGGCGCCCGAAGCCCGCGTAGACCAGCAGCAGCACGCCGAGCAGCACCGCGCCGCCCGGGAAGCCGCCGCCGGGGGAGTAGCCCCAGGCCACGAGGTAGAGGCCGGTGACGGCCAGGATCGGCGCGGCGAGCCGGATCGCGGTGCGCGCGACGACGGTGAGCGACTCGGCCCGCTCCGGGCCGGACGCGCCGAGCGGCTCGCGGTCCGGATCCCGCGGCTGCGAGCCCCGATCCCGCCGCTCCCGCTCGTCGGCCGCCCGGGCCTGCTCCTCCTCGGCGTCCGCGGGCGCGTTCGGATCGATCTCACGCTGCTCGCGCTCGCCGGCCGCGTGCTCGCCGAAGTATCCGCGGCGCGGCTCACGCGGCCGGGTCAGCACGATGATGCTGACCACCGCGGCCAGCAGCAGGAAGGTCTCGCCGAAGGTGTCGAAGCCCCGCGAACCGTAGACGACCTCGTTGACCGGCTCCAGCAGCTTCCAGTCGGGCAGCGCGGTGACCAGCGCGTACGTCGCCGCCGAGGGGAGCGGGGCGTGCTCGCGCGGGGCGGAGAGGTACGCGGCGCCGAGCGCTACGGCCGTGCCCAGCGTGAGCAGCAGCCCGAGCCACGGACGGTGCCGCGGCTCACGGTCGGCGACGGTCGCGTGCGTCTCCCGAGCCATCGCGCTCGCCCTCCTCCCGCAGTTCGCCTTCGTCGAGCACGTCGGCGCGCACCTTCGCGATCGCGGTGAGATAGAGCACCGGCAGCGCGATCGCGCCGACGACGACCTCCGAGTGCGCGTCATCCGGCGCGCCGAGGACGACGAAGAGCAGCGACAGGAACGTGCCCACCGCCGAGAGCGCCATCACGGCTCCGGGCAGATTCGCGATCCGGATCACCAGAACGGCGCTGCCGAGGATGATCGCGAGCACGAGGTAGTCGATGATCCAGAACTCAGTCACGGTCCTTCACCTCGTCGCGTACCGCGCCGTCCCACATCGGCACGCCCGCGCGGTACGCGGCCCGGGCCAGCGCGTGCGCGGCGGCCGGATTGACCGTCAGCAGCAGCACCGCGACGATCAGCGCGCGCGCCGCGTACGCGCTCTCGAAGCCCTCGCCGACGACCAGCGCGACCAGCGCCGGAAGCGCGCCCATCGTGACGGTCTTCGACGAGCACTGGATCCGGCAGTACACGTCCGGCATCCGCAGGATCCCGAGAGCGCCGGAGACCGAGAATACGAGCCCTGCCAGGGCGAGCACGGCCACGACCACGAAGATCACGGTACTCATATCAGCCTCCGTTCGAGGAAGCGCGCCCAGACGATCGCGCCGAGGTAGCTGAAGGACACGAGCCAGATCGCGACGTCCAGGTAGATCCCGCGATCGGCGCCCGCCGCGAAGAACAGCACGGCGAGCGCGGCCTGGGTGGACGCCGTGTTCAGCGCCACGATCCGGTCCGACACGCTCGGGCCGAGCGCGAGGCGCGGCAGGAGCAGCAGCACGACGCAGGTCTCCGCGATCGCGATCGCGAAGTAGAGCTCATCGATGTTCGTCATCGTCTCTCCCGTCACCCCGCAGGCCCTCCAGGCAGCGCTCCACGGGCTCGTTGATCGCCGCGCGCGCCGCCCGCGGACCGCCCTCGGGCACGTCCACGGCGTGGTACTGCAGCTCATGGCGCCGCCGGTCCAGGTCGACGATCTGGTTGTCCACGATCAGCGACGTGACCAGGCCGACCGTGCTCAGGCCCAGGTCGGAACGCTCCTCGGTCGGCACGACGACCATTCCGCTGCGCAGCGGGCGGCTCGGCAGCCAGATCCGGCGCGCCAGCCGCACGTTCGCGACGGGGACCCGGATCAAAGCGGTGAACAGCACCCGGAGCGCCGCCAGCGCATTGCGCGGCACGAGCAGGCGCCACGGTCCGGGAACCTTCCCGAGCGGCGCCAGCGCCGCGCCGACCAGCAGCGACACCGCCGCGCCGATCAGCAGCTGCTCGGCGGTCCGCGTCCAGGTCAGCAGGATCCAGACGAGATAGCACCAGCTCGCGAGCGCGATCACGGCCCCGCGGCCCAACCGTTGCGCGCCGAGGGGTCCGCGCCGAGATCGCGGCGCAGCGTCTCGCCGAACTCGCGGGTCTGCCGCCCGGAGCGGATCCCCGCCGCGATCGCCGTACCGGCCAGCAGGGAGCGCCGTTGCGGCAGCCGGCGCCGCACCGAGCGCGGCAGCAGGCGGACGAAGGTCCAGCCCACGGCGGGCACGGCCTGCGCGACCAGGTCGGCCCGGCCGTCGCGCGCCGCCCACTGCGAGAGGTAGCCGGTGGTGCCCGCGTTCACCGGGCTCGGGTTCGGCAGGCCGTAGACCTCGTGCAATTCGGCCGTCAGCCGGACCCGCAGCGCCGAGACCGCGGCCGAGTGCCCGAGCGCGGCCAGCGGCGCGCCCAGCGGCACCGGAGCCAGCGTGCAGCACCCGGCGACCGCGCCGACCGCGGCGCTGCGCCGCGACGCGTCGACGACCAGGCGCTCGGCCAGCTCGGGGGGCTCGAGTCCGGGATGGGCGGCCCGGAGTTCGGCCAGGTCACGGGCGTGCGGGCGCGGCGCCAGCCGGGACAGCGTGGTCTCCACCCTGGCCCGCCACAGCCCGTTCCAGACCGCCGTCATCGCGGCATCGCGGCGATGACCAGGTCGTAGTCCGCCGCGGTCACCGGCACGCTCAGCGCCGGCACCCCCTCGGACTCGAAGCCCGCGCCCGCCATCACGTAGATCGCGTAGTCCCGGTTCTCCTCCAGCCAGCCGCGCACCTCGTCGGTCTCCAGCGAGACCAGCGGCAGCGCGCCGTACGGGATGCCCGAGGGCACGGTCTCCCGCGCGCCGGCGGCGATCAGCGAGACGATTCCCGGTTTTTCGTCCGAAATCTGCATGACGCTCCTTCCCGCGTTCGTCCACGTCCGGCCCCTGCTTGCCGCGATCGACGCCCGCAAACCCGCCGCGCCGCGCCGAGCGGACCGTTTACGCCGGGCCCACCGGGTTAACCGACGCATTCATCGCGAATCACCACCGGGTCAGGAGGGCTGAACCGTGGCGACGACCATCGACATCCCGACAACTCATGCCGCGCGGCCGGTCTCGGCCGAGCGCGCGGCTCAGCGCGCGGAGACGATGCGCGTGCTGCGGAGGATGGTGAGTCTGCCGATCGGAGACCCGGAGCGGGACCGGCTGCGCGACGAGGTGATCGAGGATCACATGCCGTACGCGCGGCACATCGCCCGCCGCTACAGCTCGCACGGCTCCAGCGTCGAGGACTTCGAGCAGGTCGCGTTCCTCGGCCTGGTCAAGGCGGTCGACAACTTCGACCCCGAGCACGGCACGGGCTTCCTCGGCTACGCGACCCCGATGATCGTCGGGGAGATCAAACGCTATTTCAGGGACGGCACGTGGTGCGTGCACGTCCCGCGCCACATGCAGGAGCTGACCGGCGCGATGCACAAGGCCTCCGACGTGCTCACGGCGCAGCTCGGCCGCAGCCCCTCGCTGCCGGAGCTCGCCGAGCGGCTCGGCGTGGAGGTGGACGAGCTGGTCGAGGCGATCGACGCGTCCGAGGCGTACCGCACCGCCTCCCTGGACCGCCCGGTCGGCCGCGACCCGGACAGCGCCTCCCTCGGTGATCTGATGGGCGACGAGGACCCCGGCTACGACCTCGCCGTGGACCGCGAGGTGCTGCGCGGCCTGGTCGAGGAGCTGGAGGAGCGGGACCGGCACATCCTGTCGATGCGGTTCTTCGACGGGCTGACGCAGTCCCAGATCGGCGACAAGCTCGGGATATCCCAGATGCAGGTCTCCCGGCTGATCGCGAAGATCCTGGCCAACCTGCGCGCCGGCTTCGGCTGAGCGGGGCGCGAGCCGTCACCCCTCGGCGAGCAGTTCGGCGACGCCGCGCAGGTCGGTGAGGAGGCCCGCGTAGGGCGCGTCGCGGTCCGGGGCTCGGAGAACGGCCGAGGGATGGACGGTCGCGACGGTCTTGATCGCCGCGGCCTTCGCCGTGCCGGTCCGTTCGCCGCGCCGAGGGCCACCATCACCTTCGCCATCGCGCGCGGCTACCCGGCCGCGCGGCCCGCACGCGAGCCCGTTTGAGCGGGCGAGGAGCGGTTACCCGCCGCTTGCGGCCGCGTGGGTGGACACGCGTTGACACCGCTCCCACACCCTCCGAAGCTTGAGGAAGAAGGCGGTTCGCGGATGGATCCGACGACGGGAGCGAGCGTGGACGTGTGCGAGATCTCGAGCGCGAGCGCGCCGGGCGGGCGGGTGCTGACCGTGGTGGGGGAGGTGGACCTCGGCGCCAGCGAGAAGCTGGAGGCCGAGATCGCCGGCGCCGTGGGGGACCTCGATCCCGGGGCCGAGCTGGTGCTCGACCTCAAGGGGGTCGCCTTTCTCGACTCCGCGGGCCTGCGCGCGCTGCTGCACGGCTCCGACGCCGCGGCCGCCGCCGAGGTCCGGCTCGCCTTCGTGCTCTCCCCGGCGGTCACCCGCGTGTTCGAGATGACCCGGATCGGCCCCGAGGTGTTCGGCATCGCCGCGCCGGACTGGGACTCGGCGGCGCGCTGAGCGCCTGACGGGTCACTCCCGGCCCGAGCGGCGTTCCGCGGCGACGTCGGCGAGCGCGACCGCGAGCGCCAG
>DASTAE010000294.1:0-38631 GCA_035712985.1 Actinospica sp. | reverse complement strand
CCTTCTGCCAGGACTCCGGCAGCGGCGGCAGGTGCAGATCGGTAGACGTGGTCAGCTCATCGGTAGTCACGCGGACCACCGTAGCGGCCCGCGCCGACAACGCGGGGCCGAAGCCGATTCGCGGTCTGATTCATTCGCCGCCGGGGCGGCGTATTCGGGCACTGCATGCAAGCGCTGTACGTCGAACCGCACGGAGCGCGTGGTTGACATGCCGCGCGGGCGGTAGAGTGCCGTAAACGTTTTCGATCACCGAGGCGAGCGGCACTGGGGGCGATCAGCGATGGCGGGGATCAAGGACCTGGCCCGCGAGTGCGGGGTGTCCGTGGCGACGGTGTCCCGAGCGCTCAACGGCCACCCGGAGGTCAGCGTCGAGACCAGGCGCCAGGTCCAGGAGGCCGCCGAACGCCTCGGCTACCGCCCCAGCCAGTCGGCCAGAGCCCTGGTGCGAGGCAGATCGGACGCGGTGGGCCTGCTCTGGGACAGCGGCTACGAGAGCGCCGGCCGCAGGCACCCCTTCCTCCTGTCCCTCCTGGTGGGCCTCAAGCAAGCCCTCAACGACGCCGGCCGCCACCTGATCCTGCTCAACGTGGACGTGGACCGCCAGGGCCCCCGCGCGTACCTGGACACCGCGCGGGAGTTCCAACTGGACGGCGTCATCGTGATGGGCGTGGACGACCACCGCCCCGCCCTGCGCGAACTCTTCGAGTCCGGCCTGCCTTGCGTGGCCATAGACCACGACATCGCCGGCCCCAGGGCCTGCTGCGTGACCTCCGACAACCGCGCCGGAGCCGTGGAGGCGGTCAGGCACCTCCACGCCCTGGGCCACCGCAGAATCGCCACCATCACAGGCCCCGTAGACCTGATGCCCGCCGTAACGCGCCTGGAAGGCTTCCGGCAGGCCGTCGGCGACCTGGGCCTGGACCTCCCCGACGCATACGTCCAGACCGGCGACTTCTTCATGGACAGCGGCTACGCCTGCGGCGCCCGCCTGGCCGAGCTCCCCGAGGACCGCCGCCCCACCGCCGTCTTCGTAGCCGGCGACGAGATGGCCCTCGGCGCCATGCACGCCTTCGCCGACGCGGGCCTGGACATCCCGAGCGACATAGCGGTGGTCGGCTTCGACGACATCGAAGCCGCCGGCCTGGTCCGCCCCACCCTGACCACGGTGGCCCAGGACTCCCCCGCCCTGGCCTCCGCCGCCGTGACCGCACTCCTCACCTTCGTCGACGACAAGGCCGGCACCGAGCCCGCGCCGCCCACCCCCATCCTCACCCCCACCCGCCTCGTCATCCGCCAGTCCTGCGGAGGCGGGCGGTAGCCGCCTAGCGCTTCTGGGCGATCGTCAGGCCGTCGGCGATGGGGAGCATGACGACTTCGACGCGGGGGTCGGCGACGAGGCGCTCGTTGAAGCGGTGGAGGGCCTCGGGGTCGGGGTCGCCGTTCTCGCCGGCCTGGGCTCGGCGGGAGTCGACCACGTCGCCGTTGCGGAAGACGTTGTCGAAGGCGAGGATGCCGCCGGGGCGCGTGCGGGTGATCAGGGCGCTGTAGTAGTCCCAGTAGGGCTTCTTGTCGGCGTCGACGAAGGCGAAGTCGATGTGCTCGTCCTCGGGGAGGGCGTTGATCGTGTCGAGGGCCCGGGCGATCCTGAGGTCGATCCGCTCCGTCAGGCCGGTGCGGCGCCAGGCTTCGCGGGCGATGGCGGTCCAGTCCTCGCTGATGTCGCAGCAGATGAGCTTCCCGCCCTCGGCGAGGCCGCGGGCGATGCAGATCGAGGAGTAGCCGGTGAACGTGCCGACCTCGACGGCGACCTTGGCTCGCGTCAGCCGCGTCAGGATCGTGAGCGCGATGCCCTGTTCCGGGGCGATCTGGAAGCGGGCGATCGGGCCGAGTTCCGCCGTGCGCTCGATCAGCCATTCCTGCACTTCGTCGCGCGGACTGGAGTGGTCGAGGATGTAGGCGTGCAGTTCGGGCGTGACCGGGACCGACGTCGTCGTCATGGGCCCGAGTCTAGTTCCGGTCTTACGCGTTGAGCAGGAGCACGCCGGTTAACGCGGCGAGGATTCCGATGTTCTGCACGGCGCGCAACCGCTCCTTGAGCAGCGCCCAGGCGAGCACCGTGCTGACCACGGGGTAGAGCCCGGACAGCGCCATGACCACGGGAAGGTTGCTTCCTGCGTGCCGGGTCGCGATGCCGTAGAGGCCGTTGGCGGCGACGTCTCCGAGGCCGTTGAAGACGAACAGGACGGTGATCTTCGGAGACCAGCGCAGGCCGTTGATCAGGCTCTTGCGTCTCGACAGGCCACGCAGCGCGAGCGGGGCGAGGATCAGCGCGCCGGCGATGCGCTGGCTGAGCAGCGTGCCGTAGACGCTGGTGGCCGAGCCGAGCGCGAAGAAGATGTAATACAGGCCGAAGCCGATCGCCGAGGCGAGCGTGTAAAGCAGCGTGGAGCGGCTGACGAGGCTGCCCTGGCGCAGTTCCGGGCCCGAGGCCAGGACGACGCCGACGAACGCGAGCATGATGCCGACGCCCTGGAGCAGGTCCACGGTGCCGCCGCGGGAGAGCGACCACAGCACCGGGATGACCGCGCTGGTCGCCGACAGCGGCGCGACCAGGGACATCGGTCCGGCGGCCATCGCCTTGTAGAAGCAGGCCAGCGCGATCGCGCCGCCCGCTCCGGCCGCCGCGCCGTACCACTGGTAGGCGCCGAAGGGCGGGTGGACGACGGGGATCCCGAGCAGCAGCACGGTGGTGGCGAGCAGGACGCCGAGGAAGACGACGGCGGTCGAGGGCCAGCGCTTGGAGAGCATGGCCCCGACGAAGTCGCTGCCGCCCCAGAGCGCGGAGGCCAGCACGGCGAGCAGCGAAGGCATGTGAGACTCCCGAAACAGGTAAGGTCAGCGGCAGTCTATCGCCCCCTACCGACGCTGTTTCGCGGCGCGGGCGACCATGTGCGCGGCGACGGGCACGGTCCACGTCTGGAACAGGCCGACGAGGATCAGGGTCGTGATGTCGTCCGCGGTGCGCAGTCGCAGGGCCACGCCGAGGAGCATCATCAGCAGCCCGAGGACCTGCGGCTTCGTGGCCGCGTGCATGCGCGTGAGGACGTCCGGCAGCCGCAGCAGTCCGACTCCCGCGATCAGCGACCAGACGGCGCCGACGAGGATCACCACGTCGCCGATGTCGTCGGCGATCCCGCCGGCGCTCAAAGCCCCTCCTCGCGTCGCTTCTCGAGCTCGGTCTCGGGCAGCGGTTCGGGCAGCGTCCCGGCGAGCGGATCGTGGTCGTCCGGGCCCATCGTGCAGCCGTCCTCGCCGGAGATCTCCTCGCCGCCGCCGAAGCGCGCCAGGCAGACCGAGCCGGTGAACCCGACGAGCGCGAGCAGCAGCAGGATCGGCAGGAACTCCCCGTCGTGGTGCTGCGCGGCGTCGACGGCGATCGCCGAGAGGCAGATCGCGGAGAGCGTGTCGAGGCCGACCGCGCGGTCGAACACGGTCGGGCCGATCACCGTGCGCACGAGCACCAGGGCCGCGGCGGCGACCAGCATCCCGGCCGCGCCGTAGAGACAGAAGTCGTCCATGGTCATTCCGCGGCCTCCAGTACGCGTCGGCGCTCGGCACGGGATCCGAACGCTGCCGTGATCCGTCGCTCCAGGACCCTTACGTCGCGGCGGATGTCCTCCTCGGCGTCGGGGGACGACGCGTCGAACACATGGATCTCCAGCACGCCGTCCTCCGGCCGTGCGTCGACGACCGTGCTCCCGGGAACTGCCGTGACCGCGACGGCGACCATGGTGATCATCAGACCGCCGCGCACGCGCAACGGCACGTCGTAGATCGCCGACTCGGGCAGCCGCGGCGTGAGGATCTGCCAGGCGACGCGGGCGCTGGAGACGAACAGGTCGAGCGTGACGTAAAGCAGCAGGCTGAGCGCGGCGAGCGGCCGGAAGCGGAGGCCGATCTCGACGGCCGGCTGCGGCGTGGCCCAGAGCAGCCCGATGCCGATGAGGAGTCCGGAGCCGACGGCCAGCGGGCTGATGCTCCCCCACAGCAGCAGCCAGACGGCGAGGAGCCAGACGACGGCGATCGGGCTCGTCGCGCGGGCGTTGAGTCCGCGGAGCGCTTTCAATGCGTACCCCCAACCGCGTGAACGGCGTTGATGTATACGCTCGGGTTGAGTAGTTCGGCGGCTGCTCTATCCGTGTACTCAGCGATCTGGCCCGCCCAAACGGTGTACGCGAGGCTGAGCAGCACGAGCACGACGGTCGCGCCGAGCATGCCGATCGGGTAGCTCTCGCTCGTGGAGATGCGTCGTCCGCCGATGCCGCGCGCCGCGCCGATCGTGCTGCGGATCACGGCGACCGAGTCGGAGCCGGGCAGGATGATCTGCCGCTCATCCGACTTGCCGAGCCCCTCCCCCGGCGCACGCCAGAACGCCCGCGCCCACACCTTCGTCATCGCGTACAGCGTCAGAAGGCTGGTGACGAGCATCGAGGCCAGCAGGATGTACGCGCCGACGCCGCCGTCCGCGGCGGCCGCCTGGAGCAGCGCGAGCTTGGCGATGAAGCCCGAAAGCGGAGGGATGCCGGCGAGGTTCATCGCGGGGATGAAGAACAGTAGCCCGAGCACGGGGGCGAGCCGCGCGAGTCCGGCGAGGCGGCCGAAGTCGGCGGTCCCCTCGCGTCGCTCGATCAGCCCAGTGACGAGGAAGAGTGTCGTCTGCACGGTGATGTGCGTGATCGCGTAGAACAGCGCTCCGGACAACGCCCGCACGGAGCCGATCGCGAGGCCCAGCAGCAGAAATCCGACGTGGCTGACCAGCGTGAACGACAGCAATCGTTTGAGATCGGCTTGGGCGACGGCGCCGAGGATTCCAATGATCATCGAGAATGCGGCAACGGTGTAGAGCAGTGGCGCCTGCCGGTCGTGCGGGAAGAGCAGCGTCTGCGTCCGAATGAGTGAATAGATGCCGACCTTGGTGAGTAGTCCGGCGAAGACGGCGGTCACCGGCGCGGGCGCGGTCGGGTAAGAGTCTGGCAGCCAGGCGGAGAGCGGAAAGACAGCCGCCTTCACCGCGAACACCGTGATCAGCAGCACCTGCACGGCCAATCGCGCGGCCGGTGCGACGGTCGAGAGGCGGACGGCGAGGTCGGCCAGGTTGACCGTGCCGCAGGCCGCGTACGCGACGGCGATCGCGGCGACGAACAGCAGCGAGGACGCCGCGCCGACCATGATGTAGACGGCGCCGTGCCGGATTCGCGCGTCGGTGCCGCCGATGGTCATGAGCACGTAGCTGGCCGTCAGCATGACCTCGAAGCCGACGTACAGGTTGAACAGGTCCCCGGCGAGGAAGCTGTCCGCGATTCCGGCGGCGAGCACCAGATACGTCGGGTAGAAGATGGCCAGCGGAGCGCCGGTCTCGTCCTCGTTCTCGTCGGCGGAGCGCTGGCTTTGCGAGTAGAGCAGCACGCACAGCGTCACGGCCGAGGAGACCGCGAGCATCAGCCCGGAGAAGCGGTCGACGACGAGGCTGATCCCGAGCGGAGCCGCGAAGGAGCCGACTTGTACGACGATCGGACCGTGCCGGTCGGCCTGGATGAGCAGCACGGTGCTGATGACCGTGTCCGCGGACAGGACGGAAAGGGAGATGAGCGTCTGCATGCGCAGGCGGCGCGGGCCGAGCACGAACTTAACGCCGACCGCGAAGAGCGGCAGCAGGACCGGCAGCGGGACGAGGGCTCTCACGATGTACCGTCCCTATGCGTCGGCGGGCGCTCGAAGTCGGTGTCCGACTCGGTCTCCTCTTCCAGGTATTCGTAGTCTTCGGCGCGCGCCGCGATGGCCCGCTGGAGCCGCGCACGAGCACGCAGCTCGCGTCGCGCCTCGCGGAGGGCTTCACGCAGCTCCCGCTTGCGTGCGCGCGAGGCCTCCATCGCCGCGCGCCGGTCCGCGCGGTACGCGGCCCGCTGCGTGCGCAGGTCACCGCGCAGGTCCTCCCGGTGCGCGGCGCGGGCGATACGGCGGTCCTCCACGTCGTCCTGCACGAGGTCGTCGCCGTCGATCTGCCAGCTGCGATACGCGAGCGCGAGCAGGTAGGCGGCCATGCCGAGCGTGATCACGATCGCGGTGAGGATCATCGCCTGAGTCAGCACGTCGGCCGGGCCGAGGCCGCCGGCCGCGAGGATCAGTACGTTGAGTCCGTTGCCGGTCATGATCAGCCCGAGCACGAGGCGGGTCAGGCTCTGCGCCATCAGCTGGTAGACGCCGCAGGTCACCAGCAGGCCTCCGGTGAAGACGAGGGTGAGGCTGGCGGCGTTCACGTGCCCTCCCGCGCGGGCTCGGCGGCCGCCCTGCGGTCCTCGGCGATGTGCCGGTCGAGCTCGGAGCCGAATGACCGCAAGATATCCAGCACGAGGCCGATGACCAGCACGTACACGCCGAAGTCGAAGAGCAGCGAGCTGTGCACGGTCAGCTTCCCGCTGCCCGGCAGGTGCACGGTGAACTCTCCGGGGGCGAGTACGGTGTCGCCCCAGGCGTAGCCGAGCAGCGCGGTTCCGGACGACAGCGCCATGCCGAGGCCGAGCAGCACACCGGCGTCCACAGGCGCCGCCGCGGCCAATTCGTAGCGCCCGCCCGCGAGGTAACGCATCGTCAGCCCGAGTCCGGCGAGCAACCCGGCGACGAATCCGCCGCCGAGGCCGTATTCGCCGTGCAGGAGCAGGTAGAGCGAGACCACCAGAATCGTGTGATAAGTCAGGCGGGCGACGACCTCGAGTTGCAGCGATCGCTGGAGAACCGCGGGTCGCGCGGCGAGCCAACCGCCCTCGACACGCTGGGGACGCCGTCGGCCGTAAGCACCCACGGCTCGCCGCGCGAAGACGACGCTCGTGACTCCCGCCGCGCAGATCGCGATGACGCTGCTCTCGCCGAGCGTGTCCCAGGAACGGAAGTCGACGATGATCGCGGAGACCACGTTATCGAGGCCGTGCTCGTGGGCCAGATCGGCGTATCCCGAGGCGACCGGCGGAACCTGCCGCGCCGCGGCGCCCACGTACGTCAGGGCGCTGAGCACGATTCCCGCGGCCAGCGCGAGCGTGAGGTGCGCGGCTCGGCGGCGTGTCCGCTGCGTGCGCACGAAGCTCAGATCGAGGCGGCGCAGTACGAGCACGAAGACGATGAGCGACACGGTCTCGGCGGCGAGCTGGGTGAAGGCCAGGTCGGGGGCGTCCTCGACGAGGAAGAGGATCGCGACGGCGAATCCGCTGACGCCGGTGGCCAGGGCCGCGGCGAGCCGATCGGTCAGCAGCGGCACGCAGATCGCGGCGAGACAGGTGAGGATCGCGACGGCGAGTTGCGTGTGCGAGGTCCACCAGTGCGCGGGCTCCGGCACCCGCCACGGCGCGCCCTTCGCAAGGGCCCAGGTGCCGAGCGCGACCGCGGTGAGGAAGACCGTGCCGACGTAGACCGGCAGCGAACCGCGCTGGACCGACCCGGTGATCTGCAACGACGCCCGTTCGAGGGCGAGCAGCAGATTGTTGACGACGTCCTCGCCCTCGGGGAGCGTGTGGCTCTTGTGGAAGCGCAGCAGCGGTTCGCGCGCGAGGAACAGCGCCGCGCCGCCGGCCCAGGCGAGCGCGGAGAGCAGCAGCGGCCAGCCGAATCCGCCCCACCCGGCGGCATACAGGTGAACGTGGTGCGGGCCGGGGACCGCGTCGGCGTATCCGGAGAGCAGGTCGTCCAGCATCGGCGCGCCGATCCCGACGACCAGTCCCGCGAGGGCGAGCAGCGCGGCCGGTCCGAGGGTGAGCCGGGCCGCCGCGTGCACGGGAGTGTCTTCGACCCCCGGTTTGCGCGCGAAGGCTCCCCAGATGATGCGGCACGTGTACGCGACGGTGAGCGCCGAGCCCGCGACGAAGACGGCGAGAACGAACGGGTCGATCGTCGAGCCCTCATGCGCTCCCTCGACGAAGGAGTCGAGGACCGATTCCTTGGCCGCGAAGCCGAGCAGGGGCGGGATGCCGGCCATGGAAGCGGCCGCGAGGGTCATCACGACGCAGAGCGCGGGGGCCGATTGCGCAAGTCCGGAGAGTTTCCGCAGGTCACGGGTTCCGGTGCTGTGGTCGATGATGCCGACGCCGAGGAAGAGCGGCGCCTTGAACACGGCGTGCGCGAGGAGCATGGCCAGGCCCGCGTACGCCGTGTCGCGATCGCCGGCGCCGAGGATCGCGGCCAGAAAGCCCAGTTGGCTCACGGTGCCGAACGCGAGGACGCGCTTGAGGTCGCGCTCGCGCAGTGCCCTGATACCGCCGAGCAGCATCGTCGCGCCGCCGAAGGCGAGGCAGAGCCGCTGCCAGGTCACGTCGTCGCCGTACGCGGGAGCCAGGCGCGCGATCAGGTAGACGCCCGCCTTGACCATCGCGGCGGCGTGCAGATAGGCGCTGACCGGGGTCGGGGCGGCCATCGCCCCGGGAAGCCACTGGCTGAACGGGAAGACGGCCGACTTCGCGAAGCAGCCGACGAGGATGAGCACGAGGGCGGCGGTCACGGACGCGCCGTGCGGAGGGTGGGCCAGGATCGCGGAGATCCGGTAGGTGCCCGCCTGCTGCCCGAGGATCACGACGCCCGCGAGCAGCGCGAGCCCGCCGAAGGTGGTGACGGTCACGGCGCGCAGGGCGCTGCGACGCGCCGTGGGCCGGTCCGCGTAGTGCCCGATGAGCAGGAACGACAGGATGGTCGTCAGCTCCCAGAACACGAACAGCAGGATCAGGTCGTCGGCCAGGACCAGTCCGATCATCGCTCCGGCGAAACCGGTCAGCGAGCAGGCGAACAGCCCGAGCCCCGGCTCGTCCGAGTCGAAGTAGCGCGCGCAGTAGACCAGGACGAGCGCCCCGATCCCGCCCGCGAGGTACAGCAGCACCAGGCCGAGCGGGTCGAGGCGGAAGGCGAGGGAGACACCGTAGGCCGGGACCCACCGCGTGACCTGCTCGAGCGCCTGCCCGTCGGCGATCCGCGCGGTCTGCGTCAGGGCCCAGACGAAGGCCGAGGCGGGAGCCAGCGCGAGGACGAGGAACGCCGAGCGGCCGTAGGTGCGCACCAGCAGCGGCGCGAGGACGGCCCCCAGGGCGTGCACGGAGACCAACCACAGCACGTCCTGATTATGTGCTATGCCCCATTTATTACGGCACGCGACACGCCGTGGCCCCGCGGCGTCTCAGCCCCTAGACGACCTGTTCCGGCCTCTGGCGCCTACCCCGGCCCCCGCATTGGCGAGTTCGCAGTCGGCCGGTGCCGTGCATGCCAGAGACCGGAACACGTCGTCTAAACTCAGAGGCATGGCCCATTACGAGTACCGCTGCCGCTCCTGCGGCGCCACCTTCGAGCAGTCCCGCCCGATGTCGGAGGCCAACGAGCCGACGACCTGCCCCGCGGGCCACACGGACACGGTCAAGCTCTTCTCCGCGATCTCGGTCGGCGGCCGCGCGGCCGGCCCGGCGCCCTCGGGCGGTGGCTGCTGCGGCGGGGGCTGCTGCTCCTAGCCGGACCCGCCGTCAGACGGCGGCGCCGCGCCGCTCGGCGGCCGTGGCCCCCTTGCGCTCGACGGGCACGTGCTCGCCGGCCCGCGCGAGCCCGTAGCGCGGCATGTTCCCGTACAGGCACTCGTACTGTCCGGCCTTGACCTGGTACGACTCGTGCCAGATGCCCACGTACGGCTTCTGATAGCCGATCAGCCGGTTCCACCCCTTCCACGCCGGGTGGTGCGGCGCCCGCGCATCGCGCGCGAAGGCCTCCAACTGCTCCACGCTGCGCCAATACTGAATGACCATCGGACCGCCGGGGCCGATGGTGAGCATCGCGTGCAACAGCCCGACCTCCGGGTGCTTGCGCAGATAGGCGAGCATCCTCGGCATCGCCGTGAACGCGTAGAGGTTCTTGACCACGTGCCACGGACGGTTGAAGCGCATTCCGATCAGGAAGACCACGAAGTCCCCCTCGACATCGGCCGACATGCGGCCGGCCACCACCTTGGCCATCGCCCTGCCTCCTCATGGATAGCGGATAGTTCCACTATCCATTCCCGCCGGGTAGCCTGTCAAGCAGAAACGGAGCGTGACGAACGTGCGGATCAGCGAGTTGTCGGCGACCAGCGGCGTGCCGCTGCCCACGGTGAAGTACTACCTGCGCGAGGGCCTGCTCCCGGCGGGCGAGCGCACCGCGCGCAACCAGGCCGAATACGGCCCCGAGCACCTCGCGCGGCTGCGCCTGATCCGCGCGTTGATCGAGGTCGGCCGCCTCAGCGTCGCCGACACGCGCGCCGTGCTCGCGGCCTCGGACGACCCGCAGCTCCCGCTCAACGAGGTGCTCGGCGCGGCGCACGACGCGATCACCCGGCGCTCCTCGCCGAACCGGGACGAACCCGCGTGGCAGGACGCGCGCGACGTGGTCCGCGACACGGCGCGGCAGCGCGGCTGGCACATCGAGCCGAACTGCCCGGCGCTCGACCAGGCCGCCGACGCGGTCGCCGCCGTGCTCGCCGCCGACATGCCCGAGCTCTATCCGCTGATCGACGTCTACTTCGACGCGGTCGAGCCGATCGCGCGCCAGGAGGTCGAGGCTGTGCTCTCGATGCCCTCGGAGGACCAGATCGTGCGCGGCGTGGTCGTCGGGACGGTCGTCGGCGAGGCTCTGTTCAACGCGCTGCGGCTGCTGGCCCAGCAGAGCGTGTCGACCCGGCTGCTCGACCCCGACCGGGCGGGCGGGAGCGCGGGCGCTTAACCGGTTCCGAACATCTATTCTTAGCCTTTTCTCCAGTTCGGAGGCCCATTCGTTCAGCCTGGCAATGCAGAGTGGATCCATGACGACGACCACCGGCCAGGGGCATCGGGCCGTCCGGCCGGCCGCCGGAGCCACAGTGCTGCCGCGGCCCGGCCGCGCCTGGACCCATGCCTTAGTCGCCGCGATCGCACTCGGCGCGATCTACGTCGCCTCGATCTGGTGGCAGGACACGACGGCGAGCTCGCTCGGCAACGCGGCGGGAATGGTCACGGCCGCCGGTCGCGTGCTCGGCATGATCGCCGCGTACCTGCTGCTCGTGCTCGTCGCCCTGATGGCCCGAATACCACTGCTCGAACACCGCGTCGGCTCCGACGTGCTCACCCGCGTGCACCGCGCGCTCGGCGAGTACACGGTCTCGCTCGCCGTCTGCCATGCGCTGCTGATCATCCTCGGGTACACGTTGACCGCACACACGAACCCGGTCACCGAGACGGTCAACCTCGAACTCGACTATCCCGACGTGCTGATGGCCACGGCCGCGCTCGGCCTGCTCATCTGGGTCGGCGTCGTCTCGGCGCGCGCGGTGCGGCGCCGTCTCGCCTACGAGTCCTGGTACTACATCCACCTCTACGTCTACCTGGCGATGGCCCTGGCGTTCTCGCACGAGTTCGCGAACGGCGCCGAGTTCTCGACTTCCGCGCACAACCGGATGATCTGGGTGACCGCGCACGTCCTGGTCGCGGCGATGCTCGTCTACTTCCGCATCGCGGTGCCGATCTACCGCTCGCTCAAGCACGACGTGCGGATCGCGGCCGTCGTGCCCGAGTCGAAGGGCGTCGTCTCGATCCACCTGACCGGCCGTGACCTGCGCGGACTGCGCATCCAGCCGGGCCAGTTCCTGCGCTGGCGCTTCCTGGACCGCGCGCACTGGTGGCAGTCGCATCCGTACTCGGTCTCGGCGGCGCCCGAGGACCGGCGGCTGCGCATCACGGTGAAGGACCTCGGGGACGCGAGCGGCTCGCTCAGACGGCTCCGTCCGGGCACGCGGGTGTGGTTCGAAGGCCCGTACGGCGCGTTCACGGCCCGCCGCCTCGACCCGACGGCCGGCGGCAAGGTACTGATGATCGCGGGCGGCGTCGGCATCACGCCGCTGCGCGCCCTGTTCGAGTCGCTGCCGGGCGGCGGAGGCTCGGCGATCCTGCTGTACCGCGCCTCCGCCCCGGCCGAACTGCCGCTGTACCGGGAGCTCGCCGAGATCGCGAAGGAGCGCGGCTTCGGGCTCTTCCCGCTGGTCGGCCCCCGTCACACGCAGCCGGATCCGTTCTCCGCGGCCGAGTTGCGCAGGCTCGTGCCCGACCTGGCCGAGCGCGACGTCTACCTCTGCGGGCCGCCCGGCCTCGTGCACGCGGCGCGCCGCGGTCTGCACCGCGCGAAGGTCCCCGGGCGCCGCATCCACGTCGAATCCTTCGATTTCTAGACAGGGAAGGTCCATGCGAAAAGTCGTCCTGGCGCTGCTGCTCACGGCCGTGGGCCTCGGCCTGCTGCTGTCGTTCAAGTCGCGCGCGGCGAGCAGCACGGCGACCGCGCTCGGCGGCAGCGCGCTCAGCGGCGCCGCCGGCACGAGCAAGAACGGCGCGGCCGGCGGCTCCTCCCCCACGCCGTCGGCGTCGGGGTCCGCGGCCCCCTCCGCTTCGGCGTCCACATCCGCGGCGAAGGCCGGGTCCGGCGGGAAGAGCGGCACCTTCACCGGTACCGCGGAGAGCACGCAGTACGGCGACGTGCAGGTCCAGGCCGTGATCAGCGGCGGCAAGCTGACCAACGTGATCGTGCTCCAGGTCCCGGACCGCGGCGGATACGAGAACCAGATCGTGCAGATCGCGCTGCCCGAACTCAAGTCCGAGGCGCTGTCGGCGCAGAGTGCGAACATTGACGTGATCTCGGGCGCGACGTACACCTCGCAGGGCTACGCGCAGTCGCTGCAGTCGGCGCTCGACCAGGCGGGGTTGTAGGAGGAGACCATGGCTCTGCTTCGGGACGCGAAGCCGTTGATGGGCACCGTCTTCTCGGTCGCGGCGCCCGACAGCGTCGATCCCGAGCTGTTCGAGCTCGCCTGGCAGGAGGCGTGCGCGCTGCTGTGGCGCATTGAGGAGATCTACTCCCCCTTCATCGCGGACAGCCCGGTCTCGCGCATCCGCGACGGCCGCTTCGGCCCCGCCGAGTTGGACGAGCAGCCGGATCTGACGGCCGATGAGGCGGCCGACTTCCGCGAGGTGCTCGGCCTGTGCGCGCAACTGCGCCGCGAGTCGGACGGCGCGTTCGACGCGTGGCTCGTGGGCGATCCGCCGAACTTCGACCCCTGCGGCGCGGTCAAGGGCTGGGCCGCCGAGAAGGCCTCCGCCCTGCTCGTCGAGCGCGGCGTCACGGCGCACCTGCTGAACGCGGGCGGCGACGTGCGGCTGCGGACGGACGGCGTCGCCACCTGGAACGTCGGCGTCGAGGACCCGCACCGGCCCGACCGGATCCTCGCCCGCCTCGAACTCGCGGAGGGCGCCGTGGCCAGCTCCGGCACCCGCCAGCGCGGCTCGCACGTCTGGGACCCGCTGCGCCGCCGCCCGGCCGAGGGCGTGGCCCAGGTGACGATCGTCGGACCGGACCTCGCCCTGGCCGATGGATACGCCACGGCCGCGCTGGCCCTCGGCGACCGCGCGCGCGCCTTCCTCGAGGACCTCGGCGCCGCCGGACCGTACCAGGGCTGCACCGTCGACGACGCGCAGGGCGTGTGGTGGACCGAGGGATTCGAGCGCCACGCCCCCGCGCTGCGCGGACTCCTGCGGCCCAGATGAGGACACGGAGGGGACTTCCAGGGGACTTCCGGTACCTCCAGCGGGTGATCGCCGGGGAAAGGCCTTGGAACCAATCGCCGGACGCGATGTGATGGATCCAACGGAGGCCGCAACCGCGGCCGCCGGACCGTGGTGACAAACGCTCCCCCAAGCGAAGGCCGCACCACAATCCCGGAACCCCGCGCACTGCCCGGCGCGGGGTTCCACCTTTTTTCGTCCCCACCAGAATCACGGAGCCCCGCACCGCGCAAAGGCCCGACGCGGGGCTCCACCTTTTTTCGTCCCCACCACAATCACGGAACCCCGCACCGCGCAAAGGCCCGACGCGGGGCTCCACCTTTTCCTCTACTTCTCAGCCGCGGCCTCAGCCTGCGCCGGAACCTGCGTGAGCTTCGCGCTCAGATCCAGCACCCGCGCCGTCAGCTCGTCCGCCCGCGCACGCTCGGCGTCCAACTGGGCCCGCAGCCGCGCGACCTCGTCCTGAGCCGAGGTCAGCTGAGCCACCGCCAGATCCCGCGCCGCGTTCGCCTGCTGGGCCTCGACCCGCGCCTCGGTCGTCGCCGCGTGCGCCGCCTGGAGGTCCCTCCCGAGTCCCGCGGCACGCTCGTCCGCCGCGCCGGCCCGCGCCGCCTCCGCCTCGGCCCGCTCACGCTGCATGTCCGCCGCGGCCCGCGCCCGCTCGGCCTCGACCAACGCCTCCGACCGTTCCGCGGAAGCCTGACGCGCCGCAGCCTCAGCCCGCTCCCGAGCCGCCGCCTCACGGACCGACTGGTCCCGCGCCTGCTCGGCCTCGTTCTGCGCGGCCACGGCCCTGGCCAACGCCGCGTCACGCGCTGACTCGGCGTCGCGCATCGCCTGCTCGGCCCGCCGCGCCTCGGCCGCGCTCTCTCGGGCCTCCTGCTGGGCCTGCGCGGACCGCTGCGTCGCCTCCGCCTCGCGCGCCGCCGCCTGCGCCGCCTCCTCGAGGGCCTGGACCGCCGCGGCCTGCGCGTCCCGCGCCTCCTGCTCGGCCTCTTCGCGGCGCGCGCTCTCCCGCTCCGCGGCGGCGATCGAGGTCTGCGTCTCCGCGCGCGCGGCCTCGGCGGCGGCCTGCGCGTCCCGCGCCTCGGCCGCCGCGCTCGCCGACTGCGCCGCCGCCTCCGCGCGCACCGCGGCGATCTTCGACTCGACGCCGGCCGCCGACAGCTCGCCGTTGATCGAGCCGGCGAGCAGCGCCGTGGCCTGCTCGAGGCGGTCCACCAGCTCCCAGGTCTGGGCGAGCTGACCCGGCAGGCCGGGCGCGTGCCGCTCCCGCTGCCGGGAGTTGCGCGCGGCCTTCAGGCAGGCGTCGTCGTTGTCCCGGCAGTACTGGAACGGCCGCCCGGCGCTCGAACGCTGCGGAACCGGCCGCCCGCAGTGCAGGCAGGGCCGGGTGGGGACGGCGGACTCGGTGGTGGCGGGCTCGGCGGCGCTCATGGCCCGACAGGATACCGGGCCTGACGCCGCGTCACCGGCCCCGACGTGCCCTGACCGGCCCGGCTCAGTCCTCGGACTGCACCCGCGCGGCGAGGTTCGCCAGCATCTCGTCGTAGATCTTGACCAGGGCCTTGGGGGCGAAGGTGCGCTCGAAGAAGCCGCCGATGCCGCCCGCGCCGTTCCACACCGTCTCGATCACGACGCTCGCGTGGCCGTCGTCCGAGCCGACGACCGTGTACGTGGTCACCATCGAGGAGTTGGCGTCGGTCTCGACGAGCACGCCCTCCTCGGGCGAGGTGACCGTGATCGCGCAGTCGCGAATCCGCTTCTCGGTGGCGTGCAGCTTCCAGGCGACCTCGGTCCCGGCGCCGGTCCCGCCGGAGCGCAGGGCGTAGTCCGTGTACTGCGCGGGCAGGATCTCCGGACGCACGGTCGCGTAGTCGGCGAGTGCGTCGGATACCTGCTTGACCGGTGCGTGGATGTGCGCGGCGGCCACAGCGCGGACCTGGGACATGCGAGGCTCCTCGAAGGCGGATCAGGACGAAGCTGGCTCTGACCACCGCGTTCCGCGGCCGTCAGAGCCAGCTTAGTGCCTGCGTCGGACATCCTCGGTCAGGCCCCGCCTCCCATGCCTGCCTGGATGTTCTCCTCGGACATCGGCCCCGCGTCGATGAGCAGCCCGCCGATGATCGCGGCCAGCACCAGGAATCCGACCGCGGCCCACGTGGCGAGCATGTAGCCGTGCACCTGCGCCTGGGCCTCACCGAGCAGCACCTGCGGGCTGAGGGTCTTGGCCGTCACCGGGTTCTGCGCGACGGACGCGGCCGGCAGCAGGTGCGAGGTGATGTAGCCGGCGCTCGCCGAGACCGCGATCGTGTTCAGCAGCGCCGTGCCGATCGAACCGCCGACCTGCTGCGCGGTGTTCAGCGCCGCCGAGGTCACGCCTGCGTCCTGCGGCGCGACGCCGGAGGTCGCCGTCGCGAACACCGGCATGAAGGTGAGGCCGAAGCCGAGGCCCAGCAGGATCTCGGCGGGCAGCACCTCCGTGGCGTACGAGCCGCCGACCGAGATCTTCGTCATCCACGCCATGCCGCCCGCCGCGATGAGCATGCCGGGGATGAGCAGCATTCGCGGCGGCAGCTTCGTCAGCAGTCTCGCGGAGATCGCGACGGAGACGAAGATCAGCGTCGCGCTCATCGGCAGGAACGCGAAACCGGTGCGCAGGGCCGAATACCCCTTGATGCCCTGCAGGTAGTAGGTGAGGAAGAGGAACACGCCGAACATCGAGATCGCGGCCAGGCCCATCAGCGCGAAACTGCCGCCGCGGTTGCGCTCGACGACGATGTGCGGCGGCAGCAGCGGCGCGCTGACGCGGCTCTGCACGACGCCGAACAGCACGAGGGCGACGATCGCGATGGCGAAGAAGACGAGCGTCGTGGTGTTGCTCCAGCCGTCGCTGGCGGCCTTGGTGAAGCCGTAGACGAGGGCGAGCAGGCCGCCGCAGCCGAGCGCGGTGCCCGCGTAGTCGACCTTCACCTGGTGACGCGGCGCTCGGTCCACGACCAGCATGACCGCGCCGACCACGGCGATGATCGCGATGATGACGTTGACGTACATCGTCCAACGCCAGGTCAGATAGTTGGTGATGACGCCGCCGAGGATCAGGCCGATGGCGCTGCCCGCACCCGCGATGGCTCCGAACACGCCGAAGGCCTTCGCGCGCTCGTCCGGGTCGGTGAACGTGGTGGTGAGCAGCGAGAGCGCGGCCGGGGCGAGGATCGCGCCGAACGCGCCCTGCACGGCGCGGGCGCCGAAAAGCATCCCTCCGGTGACGGCCGCTCCCCCGAGCGCCGACGCCCCCGCGAATCCGATCAGACCGATGATCAGCGTGTTCTTGCGCCCCACGAAGTCGACGATTTTGCCGCCGAGCAGCAGCAGGCCGCCGAACGCGAGGGTGTACGCCGTCATCACCCACTGCTTGTCGGCCGGGGCGATGTGCAGGTCGGCCTGGGCGGAGGGCAGCGCGATGGTGACCACGGTGATATCGAGCACGATCATCAACTGGCTGAGCGCGATGATGACGAGGCTCCACCATCGCCTCGGGTCGGGCTCCGCGGCGTCCGGCGCGAGCGCGGTGAGGGTGCCGGGTTCCGCGTCGGCCGTACTCGGTAGGGCGGGGTCGAAGGTCTCTGAGGTTTCGGACACGGACGGCTCCTTCGCCGTACGGCGCCCCCGATTGGCGCGCCCCTTCTTTGGAAGGTAGCAGCCGTGTTTCCCGATCTTGCGGGTGCAGTCGCCACCACCCCTGACCCCTTCTGACTAACACACCGCGAGTAGCCGATCAAGGGCTTTTCTTCCGGCGGCAAGTCGACCGGCGTCACCGCAGGTCGGCCACATACCTCCCCCAAGTGAACTCGGCGATCGCCCTTTCGTGACGATATCCGGGAGGCCGCCTCGCCCGATTCCGTCGAGGCGAAGAATCCGATCTTCCTCGAACGGCTCCACCGAATCGTCGCCGAATTCACAGGGAGCGTTACGCATTCAGCCGCCGAGAGATCGGGATTCCTCATCCGCGATCTCCGTTCGGCCGCCGGGCGCGCGAACTGGAACGTTCCCCGATCGTCACCTCCTTGAGGGTTCCGGGATCTCGCGCGCCGGGCAGCACATCGACGAGCCGCGGGGGCCATCCCCCTCGCGTGCGCGGATGATTCCTCGGAATGGGAGGCGAAGAGGATGGCGACCATACCGCTGGCGCGCGTCCGGGCGGGGGCGACCAGCAGCGCCACACTGGTCACGCTCCTGGTCACGGCGGGCCTGGGTAACCAGGCCCTGCAGGGTTGGCGAGAGAGCCGGGCGGGCGGCAACGGCCTGAGCAGCTGGGAGGGCGTGCTGTTCCAGCCCCTGCTGCTGACCGGATGGCGGTTCAACGAGCCGAGCGGCCCGAACAACCTCGACCACTACCTCGCGCCGCTGGTCTTCAACGTCGTGCTGGTCGTGGGCACGGCGCTGCTGGTGGCCTGGGCGACGCGGGGCAGCGGCCGGCTCGCGACGCTCTTCACGACGTGGGGCATGGTCACCCTCGCGGGCGGGCTCGCCGCCGCGGCGTGCACCCCGCTCGCGTTCGCGGGGATCTCCGGGGAGGCCGCGAAGGCGTTCCAGGAGACCGTTCCGCAGGGCCTCTCGCTCGGCTTCACCGTCGGCGTGATCGCCGGCCTGGTCGCCGCCGTCTTCGGCGGCGCGGGGGCGGGCGCCGCGTCCTCGAGCTCTGCCGAGCCCGCGCCCGGCCCGCTGGAGACGACGGCGACGCTGCCGATGGGCACCAACTGGCCGCTCGGCGCCGACGAATAGCCCGATCGGGCGACACGTCAGGCTCCGGTCCGATTAACCCACCTTGACGCCGTCCGCCTGAAATACCCGCTCTCCCCCGCCGTGGTCGGAAAACGGCCCGCACGCTGGACTTCAGGAGCAGGGATCCGCACCGGCGGTTCCCGCGAAGACCAGACGGGCGGGCCAGAGAAGCATGAGCAAGGGCAGCAGGATCGACAGCAAGCACGTCACCGGGATCGCGATCCTCGCCGACGAGGAGGAGTGGCGGGCGCTCGCCGAGCAGAACCCGCTCTTCGAGTTCGCCGACTACCAGTCGTACCTCGTCGACATCGAACGCCGCATTCGCATGGCGACGCGAGCCGGCAGACAGGTCCTGGTCGGGCCTTTGATGCCCGATCAGTTCGAGACCCGCGCCGATGCGGCCGGCCTGCCGCGCGAGAGCCCGCGCGCGCTCAAGGAGTACGAGCGCTTCGTCGCCGAGCTCGGTCCGCTGACCCGGCCGTGGACCGGAGAGCCGATAGCGCAGGTGCTGCACCGACTCCGCGCCCACGTGCGCGCGGAAACCCTGCAATCACGCGCGATACCGGCCCTGTCCGCGGCAGCCGACCTGCACGAGAATCCCGACGAGACCGCGCAACGCGCGATGGCCAGGGCCGCGCACATCCTCATGGCGATCGCGGAAGGCGGCGGAGACGGGCAGCATGAGCTGCGGATGCAGGTCTCCCATCCGGACGGAGACCTCGAATACACCTTGCCGTATTCGAGGTGCGGCAAGGTCATCGCCTTCCCCGACGACGGGGGCGAGCACATGGCCGTGGTTCTGCTCGCCGTCGCGAGCCTGGCCGAGCGCCCCGGATCGATGACCCTGCGCTCAAGACCCCAACCCGCGTTCTTCCCGCAGCGGCGAAGGTCCACTACCCTGGCCGAGTCCCCACGCCCCGACCCCGATCCGCAGGAGACCATCCTGCGCGGCTGGCGCCTGGGCAACGTGGCACCGCAGCCGATGAGCGAGGGCCAGCTGTTCGCCTTCGTCTGCACCTCCCGCGGCGGCGAACCCAAGGCCCCGGAACCGGGGACCCGCTTCCGCGCCGCCTTCCCTCTGAACGAAGGCCCGTGCCCAAGCTGCCCCTAGCTCTCCGCCCACCCTTGCGGAGAGGGCGAAACGATACGGCCGGGAGTCCGCGAGAAACGCGGAGCGGGCGCAGGCTGCGGCGCGTACCCGAACACCTCGACGAAGGTCTCACGAGCCGCATTGTGCGGATGCTCGTGAGCCTCGAAGGGCCCGAGCACAGGAGTCACACAGGCATCCGAATCAGCGAAGAAAGCCGCCCACTCGTCACGCGCCCGAGACCGAAAGATCGCGGCCAACCGAGCCTGGATCTCAGGCCAGGCATCCCGATCATGCTGCCGCCGAACCAGATCGGCAGCGTCCGGCACAGCCAGTTTGTCCAGCAACTCGGCCCAGAACTGTGGCTCCAACGCGCCGACGGCGACGAACCGGCTGTCCGAGCACTCGTACGCCGCATAGAAGGGAGCTGATCCATCGAACAGATTCCGACCACGACGCTCGTCCCAAAGGCCCGCACCGCGCAAGGTATGCAGAACGGAGGTGATCATCGCGGCACCGTCCACCATCGACGCGTCCACGACCTGCCCCGTGCCAGAGCGCTCCCGCTCCCACAGGGCGGCAAGAATCCCGACGACAGCCAGCATCCCGCCACCGCCGAAGTCGGCGACGTAGTTCAGCGGCGGCAGCGGTGGGCCGGTAGGCGGCCCGAGCGGTTCGAGGGCGCCGGCCAGCGCAAGGTAGTTGATGTCGTGGCCCGCCCGCTGGGCCATCGGCCCGTCCTGGCCGTAGCCGGTCAACCGGGTGTAGACCAGGCGCGGGTTGCGGGCCAGGCAGGGCTCGGGGCCGATGCCGAGCCGTTCGCAGACGCCGGGACGGAAGCCCTCGATGAGCACGTCGGCGCGTTCGACGAGACGCAGGACCGTCTCGGCGCCGTCCGGCTGCTTGAGGTCGACGGCGATCGACCGTCGCCCACGGCTCAGCGGATCCGCGTACGAGGGCGCTTCAGGTCGTGGCGCATCGGCTGGCTGCGCGTCGGACGGTGGTGGCGCCGCCGCTTCCGCGGGTCCTCGGTCAATGCGGAGGACGTCGGCGCCCAGGTCGGAGAGCATCGTGCAGGCGAAGGGCGCGGGGGCGAGGCTCGCGATCTCGAGGACGCGCAGTCCGGCGAGGGGTCCGTGCTCGGTCGTCGTCGCAGGCGGCATTCCGCAAGCGTAGGGGTCGGCGGGACGCGAAACCGCTCGCGGGGACGGTGTCCCTGCGAGCGGCCTGGTGGATCTGCTCAGTTGCTGAAGAAGTTCCAGTTCAGCGAGCCGTGGTGCGCGCCCGAGTGCGCCGCGAGGTACAGGAAGACGGCGATGTCGGCGACGCCGAGCAGGATGCCGAGCGTCGCGCGGACGCGGCGGTTCCTGTCGGCACGCAGGCCGACCGCGCCGAGCACGATGGCGAGCGGGCCGAGCACCAGGTTGGCGACCAGCAGGCCGACGAGTCCGCAGACGAACGAGACGGCCGCGAACGGGATCGGCTTCGTTCCGGCGGCGGGCGAGGTGACGGCCGAGGTCGTGGGTCCGACCTGGAATGGTCGCTCTGCGAGCTTGGTGGCCCCACCGGTGGTGGTGTCAGTGGTAGTGGTGATACCCGTGGTGCTGGTGGTGTTCAGCTGCTCAGCCACGGCGCGCCGCCTCTCCGCCACGGCGGGCCATCAGGCTGCGACCCGCGTAGATGAGCAGCCAGGCGGCGATGACGACGGCCAGCGTGAGGCCGACCGGGCTCGTGACGAACGCCAGCGCCCCCACGAACACGGCGAGCAGCACCATCGCGATCATCAACGCGACCATGATGCCTCCCCAATCAGATTCCGTAACACTTGTTCACTGAAATCCAGTGTACGCTATCGAGAAAGAGCAAACAGTCGTTCACCGAGTGAGTTGGGTCACATCATGGCCGAGACAGAGACGTCGGGCACTGAGACCGCCGCCGAGCCCGTCCTGCCCGTCGCCGCGGCGACGCCGGGAGTGCGCAGCGCGAAGAAGCTGGCGACGCGTCAGACCCTGCTGGACGCGGCGCTCCGGCTGATGGAGCGGCAGAGTCTCAGCAGCCTGGGATTGCGCGAGGTGACGCGCGAGGCGGGCATCGCGCCCGCGGCGTTCTACCGGCATTTCGCGGACCTCGGAGAGCTCGGCGTCGCGCTGGTCGAGGAGTCGCTCGGCAGCATGCACGAGCTGATCCGCGATATCCGCACCCCGGACGCGGAGACCGACGACGTCATGCGCCGGACGGTCGACGTCGTGGTCGCGCACGTGCACGCCAACATGCCGCACTTCCGCTTCGTCGCCCGCGAGCGGCACGGCGGCGTGGCCGCGGTGCGCAGGGCCATCGCCGCCCAACTCGACACGTTCATCGACGAGCTCGTCGAGGACCTGAAGCTCCAGCCCGGCGCGGAGGGCTGGGACGACGCGGAGATGCGCGTGCTCGGCCGCCTCTACGTCAACGTGATCATGCTGACGGTCGCCGACCTCCTCGACGCCGGCCTCGACGACGCGGCCGTGGAGCAGAGCATCATCGCCGAGGCCCTCACGCAGCTCCGCCTCGTCACGGTCGGCCGCCTGCACTGGCTCACCGACCGCGGCGCACTGTGAACCCTCCGCTTCGAGACGAACCAGATCCAGGCCGGCAGTCGACCGAGATCCCGGCCAGGAGACGAGCTGGATCCAGGTCAAGAGACGAGCTGGATCCAGGTCAAGAGGCGAGCTGGATCTAGGCCAAGAGGCGAGCTACCTCTAGGTGAGGAGCCGCCATCGTCGCCGAGCCCCCCACTTTCCATCCTTCAGTCCGCTACTCGCCGTCGTTGACGAGCCAGTCCCCGTCCTTCAGGGCTGCGGCACGCTCGCCCGCGGTGAAGGCGTAGCCCTGGCCGGAGCGTCCGCGGGAGAGGGCGCGGTGGACCGAGCTCAGCGAGCTCGCGGTGCCGGCCGGGGAGGCGCGGAAGGTCATCGCCTGCTGGGCGGGGATGCCGTAGCTGGTCGCGACCTGGACGGCGTCCATGTTGGCGCCGATGAAGAGCAGCTGCCAGCCGTAGACGTCCTGCTGGTGGGTGATGATCTCTTGGATCTGGGGGCGCTTGTATTCGCGCGAGGAGTTCTCCATGCCATCGGTGGCTATCACGGCGATGACCGCGCCGGGCCGCTCGTGCTCCTCGAGCGAGGCGAGCCACTCGCCCTCCTGCGCGAAGGCGAAGCCGATGGCGTCGAGCAATGCGGTGCCGCCGCGCGGGACGAGCCGGTATTCCGGGACCTCGGTGAGTGGCACGTGCGCGAAGACGACGTCGTGCTCGGTGTCGAACTGGTAGAGCGACGCCGTCGCCCGAGCGCCGTCGCCGGTCTCCCGGGCCTGGCCGGCGAACAGTCCGTTGATGCCGTCCTCGGTGGCCGCTCTACAGGCCTGCATCGAGCCCGAGCGGTCGACGATCATGATGATGTGCCGGTAGTCAGGGTTCGTCATGGCTCGATTGTGCTCTGCCGCGCGGGACAGTGCGGTTGACGCGTATGGCAGACTGAAGATCCCGAATCTTCTACACGCCCGTAGCACTTCGGCGAGGCTTCAGAACACTTCTTCACCTGGGAGGACGCGTGCGACGCGAGCAGGCAGCCGGGCGGCGCGCCGCGGGAGCGCTGGAGTCCGCGATCCTCACGGTCCTCTGGAACTCCTCGGGCGCTCTCAGCCCCGGCGAAGTCCGCGATCTGCTGGCCCGTCCCGGCGCCGAGGGCGACGCGGCGGCCAACAGTCCCGCGCTGTCGTACAGCACGGTCGTCACCATCCTGACCCGCCTGCACGAGAAGGGCTCCCTCTCCCGCGAGCGCGATGGCCGGGCCTACCGCTACGCCCCGGTCTCGGACGAGGCCGGCCTGGCGGCCCGGCGCCTCACCCAGCTCCTCGACCGTTCCGCGGACCGGGAGGCAGTGCTTTCCCGGTTCGTCGCGGATCTCTCGGAGCGGGACGAGGTGCTGATCCGATCGCTCCTGAACGGAGCGTCCGGCGACGAGGCCGAGGGGACGAGCCGCTAGCGGCGGCAAACCGTATGCGTGTCCTGATTCTGTTCTCCCTCTTGTTCCCCCTGGCGGCGGGACCGCTGGCCAAGGCGGTGACGGCACGTGTGGAGCCGATGCTCGGCACGTGGCTGATGACCGCCGCCGCGCTCTTGCTCGCGGGCACGAGTTGCGGATCGCTGGGCCTGCTCGTGCTCTCGCCGTTGGTGGGAATGACCTGGGTCGCCAACCTCGGCCACTGGTCGTCCTCGATCGTCGCGGGCGCCGGCTTGCCGGGCGGCTGGACGTCGCTGGCCGCGGCCGTCATGCTCGGCGCGGCGCTGCTGGCGGCGGCGGCGTTCGCGGTGCGTCGAGGCCGAGCGTTGGCCTTCGCCTGGCAGCACGCGCGCTCGCTACCAGGTCACGGCGACCTGGTAGTCACCGAGGACTCGGCAGCCGACGCGTACGCGGTACCCGGCTGGCCGGGGCGCATCGTCGTATCAGAAGGCATGCTCGGCGCCCTGGACGACCACGGCCGAGCCGCCCTCCTCGCGCACGAACGCGCCCACCTGGCCAACCACCACCACTGGTTCACGGCCGTGGCAAGACTCGCCGCCGCCGCCAACCCCCTGGTCAGGCCCCTGGCCTCGGCCGTCGAGTACTCCGTCGAACGCTGGGCCGACGAGGCCGCCGCGAGCGAAGTAGGCGACCGCCACCTCGTCGCCCGCGCGATCGCCAGCGCCGCGATCGCGGCCAAGGCGACGAAAGCCACGTCGGGCATGAAGTCAGCAATGACCGGCGCCCTCGACGCGATCGGCCCAAGGACCTCAAGACTGCCGAGACTGGTAAGGATGCGAGGGGTGCCAAAGTGGCCGGGGATCAGGCCCGGCAGCGGATCGAAGGCGGCGAACCGGCTCGAGGGTGATTCGGAAGACCGGGCGGTCATCGAATCGGACAACCGATCGGGGATCGGGAGCGGGATCGAAGCTGGGGCCGGGAGCGAGGCCGGGGCTGGAGTCGGGAGCGGGATCGAAACTGGGGCCGGGAGCGAGGCCGGGACCGGGATCGACGCTGGGGTCGGGGCCGGGATTGAGGCTGGGGCCGGGACTGGGGTCAAGGCCGGGATCGGAGCTGGACTCGAAGCCGGGATCGGGGCGGGAATCTGCGCTCAGGTGGCGCGGCGGAGGCACGTCCTTGGGCGGCTGGGACGGGATGGCGACGAACCGACAGCCGCAGGGGTGTCGCCTCAACTGACGGCGGGCCGGGACCGGCGCGCCCTCACCTGGACAGTGCGGGATGGCGACGAACCGACAGCCGCAGGGGCGTCGCCTCAACTGATGGCTGGCCGGGACCGCCGCACCCTCACCTGGACAGTGCGGGACGGCGACGGACCGGCAGCGGCAGGGGCGTCGCCTCAGCTGATGGCGGGACGGGAGCGACGCACCCTCAGCCGGACGGTGCGGGATGGCGACGGACCGACGGCGGTAGGGCCCGTGCCTCGGCGGGTTGCGGGGCGCAGGCGCGTGTTCGGGTGGACGATGCGGGAGGGGGACGGGCTGGCGGGGGCCGGGCCGGTGCCTCGGCGGGTGGCGGCGTTGTTGGGGCCCGCTCCTTCGACGCGGCGGGGGCTGCCGACGTTGGCCGCGAGCCTGGTCTTTCTGGGGGTGGTGGCGGTGTGCGCGCTCGTCGCGGCGGATCACCTGCAGGATCTGCTGTCTTTTGCGCACGCGACCGTTGATCGGAGTCTGCGAGCGCCTAGTCCGGCCGGGTCATCTACACTGCTGTAAAAGTTCTACAGTAGTGTAGATTTGAATTCGACCCGGCCGGAGGACTCTCTCCATGCACTTCCTGGCGTTCAATCCGCTGAGCGCGAACGGCTACCTGTCCAGCCTCGGCGCGTTCGGGGTGTTCCTGGTGCTCTTCGCGGAGACGGGGCTGCTCATCGGGTTCTTCCTGCCCGGGGACTCGCTGCTGTTCACGGCGGGGCTGCTGTGCTCGACGTCGGCGACCGGCAGTGTGCATCTCAGCCTGGCGGCCGTGCTGCCTGCCGCGGCGGCGGGGGCGCTGCTGGGGGCCCAGGCAGGGTTCTGGCTCGGCAAGCGCGGCGGGCGGCCCCTGCTGGCGCGGAGTCGCAACAAGCATCTCCGACGCGGGATCGCTCGGGCCGAGGAGATCCTGGATCAGTACGGGCAGGGGAAGGCGATCGTGCTCGCGCGGTTCATCCCGGTCGTGCGCACAGTGCTGAATCCGCTGGCGGGGATCCTCGAGGTGCCCACGCGGACCTTCGTGCTCTGGCAGGCGGCCGGCGGGCTGGTCTGGTCGATCGGGGTGACGCTCGCGGGGTATGCGCTGGGTTCCAGCGTGCCGAATATCGATAAGTATCTGTTGCCGATCATCGCGGTGATCGTCGTGGTGTCGCTGATTCCCCTGGCGTTGGAGCTGCGGCGTTCCCGGGCCCGTCAGGAGTAGGAGGCTGCTGACGGGGCCGGGGACGGTCGACGTGAACTGCGAGCGACAAGCGACGACGCTAACCGCTACCTGCGGTTGAAGGGTACGAAGGCGTGGCTGAACTGCCAGGTGGACTGGGCCACGCCCGAGCAGCCGTCGCTGCCCGCGGTGCCGACGCAGCCGCCGTTGTCGCGCTCCAGGGCCCAGAACGAGAGTTCAGCGATGCCGGTCTTCTTCGCCCAGTTCTCCACGTACGCGGCGTCGGCCGGGTAGAAGATCTCCGGCGGGCCGTAGTCGTCGATGCCGACCATCTCGGTGATCCCGAGCATGTGCCACAGCTGCTCGACGGACTTGTGCGGGAAGATGGTCTTGAGCTGGCCGATCACGGCGGAGGCCGCGGTGACGGTGTCCTGGCCCATCTCGTGCGGCGCGCCGTCATAGTAGTCGAACGTCATGATGTTGACGATGTCGATGCGCGCGTGGTGCGCCACGGCGCTCTGCAGCACGTACTCGCCGTCCGGGACGTCGAGGCCGGTCATGTTCGTGCCGATCGTGTAGACGAACTGCACGGTGCGGTGGTGGCAGGCCGCCCACTGCTCGACGAGGGCGATCGCCTCGTTGCGGCGGTCGATGCCGGCGTGGTTCGTCTGCGAGTTGTCCTCGACGTCGAAGTCGAGCCGGGTGACGCCGTACGTGGTGATGACCTGCTCGTAGTCGGCGGCGATCTTCGCGACGTCGGTACAGCTGTCGGCGATCTCCTCCCCCGCGTGGTCGGCCGTGTAGCCGCCGAAGGAGGGGATGACGTCGCCGCCGCGGGCGCGCATCTCGGCGATCGACTTTCCGTAGGTCGAGTAGGCGATCGGGGTGGCGGCGTCGCCGTTCCAGTCGATGTCGCAGGATCCCGCGGCGGGCGTCTGGATGAACGCCAGCGTCAGGTACTTGTCGCCCGACTCGGCGGAGAGCACGGCCGGGTCGTCGGTGGTGTAGGCCTCGAAGTAGGGGGCGAAGATGTGCGCGGGCAGCGGGTGCGAAGGCCAGGCGTGGCCCGGCGCCGAGGATGACGCAGCGGAGGCGACGGCGGGACCGGCGGCAGCGAGGACAGCCGCCGCCAGCGCCGCGCCGGCGGTGCGGAGTCGGATCACGGAACTCCCTAGGTAGCAACAGATAAGGAAGGTTTCCTTACATGTGCCGGGGACTCTAGGATCCGCGCCGAGGGGTGTCAAGTGGTGTCGAGGGAGGGAGGATCAACGGGCGAGCAGGGCCAGGATGCGGGCGACGACCTCGTTCGCGGTGTCCGCTGCGGAGATCGGGACGTCGAGGATGTTCTCCTCGGGGGCGGGCGCCTCGAGGTCACGGTACTGACTCGCCAGCAGCTCCGCCGGGAAGAAGTGGCCCGCGCGTCTGGCCAGCCGGGCGCTGACCACGTCGTGGGGCGCGTCGAGGAACACGAAGCGCACGTTCGGCCTGCCCGACCGCAGCTCGTCGCGGTAGGCGCGCTTGAGCGCGGAGCAGGTGACGACGGCGGAGCGGCCGAGTTCCGTCGCCTCGTCGATGAAGCCGCCGATCGCCTTGAGCCAGGGGACGCGGTCCTCGTCGGTGAGCGGTACGCCGGAGGCCATCTTCTCGACGTTCACGGTGGGGTGGAACGCGTCGGCCTCGGCGTATGCCCAGCCGAGCCGCTGCGCGAGGCCTGTGCCGATCGTCGTCTTGCCGCTGCCGGACACGCCGCACACGAGCAGCACCGGGACCTTGTTCTCCGTCATGACTTGAAATACGACAACGGAGTGCGACCGGTTTCACGGCGGAAGGCGGCCGGTTCGCCGAGGCGCTGCGCGTGCTGAGGCCCGGCGGGGTGCTGGTCGGGTCGGACAGTCTGCCGAGCGATCGGCTGCACCACTTCCACACCGAGGACGTCTACAACCCGATCGAGCCGGGCACGCTGCCGACCCGCCTGCAGACCATCGGCTTCGCGCACGTCACGGTCATCCTCGACGAGAGACTGAAGTTCATCGCGCGGAAAAACCCGCTTGCGCCCCAAGATCCGGAGCCCCTACCCTCATCGCAACGCGCTGACGGAGACGAGTAGCCGACCGGGCGACAGCGATGTCGCGGCCCCTGCAGGTAGGAGAGAGCCGCCCCACGGCTGGGAGGGTGGCCCTGCACCGGTCGGCGAAGACCCTCCCGAGTGCGGGGAGGAACCGGAGCACCCCGCTCCCCAATGCCCCGCCGGCCGGCCCCCGTCATCGGGCCGATTCGAGGCCGCCGCCGTCCCCCGGCAGCGGCGGCGAAGGTGCGGTGGTACCGCGAGTCCCCTTCTCGCCCGCACCCCCAAGGGATCACCACACATGTGAAGGCCCCGTGATGATCTCCACGTCCACCGACACCCCCCGCGTCCTCGCGGCCGAGCTGCCCGCGCACGCGGGCGAGACGGTCACCGTCGAGGGCTGGCTGCATCGGCGGCGCACCCTGAAATCCGTCACCTTCCTCGTCCTGCGCGACCGGACCGGCCTGATCCAGGCCGTGCTGGCCGCGCCGGAGGAGCTCGCCGCCCTCGAGGGCGTCGGCGAGGAGACGGTGCTGCGGATCACCGGCACGGCGACCGCCAGCGGGCAGGCTCCCGGCGGCGTCGAGCTGACCGCGCCGACGAGCGTGACCGTGCTCTCCAGCCGGGCCGAGGCTTCGCCCTTCGACCTCTACCGGCCGACCGTGCCCGCGACCCTCCCGACCGTCCTGGACCACGCTCCGGTCGCCCTGCGGCACCCGCACCTGCGCGCGCCGCACGTCATCGCGGCCGCGTCCGTGGCCGGGTATCGCGCGGCGCTGGACGGGCTCGGCTTCACCGAGATCCACACGCCGAAGATCGTGGGCTCGGCGACGGAGTCTGGCGCGAACGTCTTCGGGATCGACTACTTCGGCAGCCGTGCGTATCTCGCGCAGTCCCCGCAGTTCTTCAAGCAGATGATGGTCGGGGTGTTCGAGCGCGTCTACGAGACCGGCCCGGTCTTCCGCGCCGAGCCGAGCGACACGGCGCGCCACCTGGCGCAGTACACCTCGCTCGACGCTGAGCTCGGCTTCGTCGAGGACCACCACGACGTGATGGCCGTGCTCCGCGAGGCCGTCGCCGGAATGCTCGCCGCGGTGCGCGAGCGCGCCGGCCGCGAGTGCGAGCTGCTCGGAGCGAGCCTGCCCGAGGTGCCCGAGCAGATCCCCGAGATCCATTTCGCGGACGCCCAGGAGTTGCTGGCCGCGCACACGCAGGAGGACCCACGTGGCGAGCCGGACCTCGCCCCGGCGCACGAGCGCTGGCTTTGCGAGTGGGCGGCGCGGGAGCACGGGAGCGAGTTCCTGTTCGTGACCGGCTACCCGATGCGCAAACGGCCGTTCTACACGCATCCGCAACCGGGCCGTCCGGAGTACTCGAACAGCTTCGACCTGCTGTTTCGTGGGCTGGAGATCGTGACCGGCGGGCAGCGGCTGCACCGGTACGAGGACTACGTCGCGGCACTCGCCGAGCGCGGTGAGGGCACCGAGGCGTACGAGGGCTATCTGCAGGCGTTCCGGCACGGGATGCCGCCGCACGGCGGCTTCGCCATGGGCTTGGAGCGTTGGGTGGCGCGCCTGGTCGGCGTCGAGAACGTGCGGCTGGCGACGCTCTTCCCGCGCGACATCACGCGTCTGAGCCCGTGACATGAGCAGTGGGCTGCCTCGGTCGAGACGAGGCAGCCCACTGACAGTCAGCGTCCGTGCGGCGTGAGCACCGGGGCGAGGCCGAAGCGGTCCGGGTTCGCGGCCTTCCAGTCAGCGGCCCACGAGTGCGGCGGCTCGGCGAGCAGTTGGCCGGGCTCGAGCCATTCGTAGATCTCGGCGAAGCTGGTCACGGCGTGGTGATCGATCCGGCGCATCAGCATGCCGGGGCACAGTTCGTGCGGGCCCTCGAGGCCCATCGACGCGATCAGCTGCTGCGCCTCGGCGACCGTGGCCTGTTGGAAGCGGCGCACCCGCTCGCTCTTGTCCGGCACGTCGAGGGCGCGGGAGCGGCGCGGATCCTGCGTGGCGACTCCGGTCGGGCAGTGGTTGGTCTGGCACTTCTGCGCCTGGATGCAGCCGACGGCCATCATCATCGCGCGGGCGGCGTTCGTGTAGTCGGCGCCCTGGGCGATCCGCTTGACGATGTCCATGCCGGTCGCGACCTTGCCGCTGGCGCCGATCTTGATCCGGTCGCGCAGACCGGTGCCGACGAGCGCGTTGTGCAGCGTGATCAGGCCGTCGGTCAGCGGCATGCCGACGTGGTCCTCGAATTCGAGGGGAGCGGCGCCGGTGCCGCCCTCGGAGCCGTCGACGACGATGAAGTCGGGGGTCACCCCCTCGTCGACCATCGCCTTGCAGATGCCGAGTATCTCGGCGCGCGAGCCGACGCAGAGCTTGAAGCCGGCCGGCTTCCCGTCGGCGAGCTCGCGCATCTGCGCGATGAAGAGCACGAGTTCGCGCGGAGTGCTGAAGACCTTGTGCGCGGGCGGGCTGACGCACTTCACGCCCACCGGCACGCCGCGTATCGCGGCGATCTCAGGGGTCACCTTCGCGCCGGGCAGCACGCCGCCGATGCCGGGCTTGGCGCCCTGGCTCAGCTTCAGCTCGACCATCTTGATCTGCGGGTCCGCGGCCTTCTCGCGGAACCGCGCGGGGTCGAAGCGCCCGTCCGCGGTGCGCGCGCCGAAGTAGCCGCTGCCGAGCTCCCAGACCAGGTCGCCGCCCTCGCGGTGGTGCGGGGACACCCCGCCCTCGCCGCTGTCGTGGGCGAATCCGCCGAGCGCCGCGCCGCGGTTCAGCGCCCTGATCGCGTGGGCGCTGAGCGCTCCGAAGCTCATCGCGGACACGTTCAGCAGGGCCGTGTCATAGGGCTTGGTGCAGTCAGGACCGCCGATCCGCACCCGCGGCTGCTCGGGCTCCGGCTCGCGCGGGCCCACCGAGTGCACGACGAATTCGTAGCCTGACGCCTCGACGTCGCGCTCGGTGCCGAACGCCTGCTCGCCGTGGGTTCCCTTGGCGCGCTGGTAGATCACCGTCCTGGTGTCCCGGTCGTACGGCCGGCCGTCGTAGTTGCGCTCGATGAAGTACTGCTGCAGCTCGGGCCGGATGCGCTCGAGCAGGAAGCGCATGTGCCCGAGCACCGGATAGCTGCGCAGGATGGAATGCTCGCGCTGCACGTAGTCGCGCGCGCCGAGCGCCGTCAGCAGGAGCAGCGGCACCAGCGCGAACAGCCACCAGAGCGAGACCGCCGCAGTCGCCGCGATCGCGGCCGCCGAGAGCACCAGTAGCCCCGGCAGAATCAACAGACCCATGGGCCTGCACCCTAGTGCACCCCGGATGAGCCCCGAATCGTGACCTCAAGGATTTCTCATGAATTCTGGACACTACATTATGTACTGGTATAGTCACTCGAGCCTGACCTCCGGAAATAGGGTGAATATCTGAATTCGCTGTGCTTGGGAGGCTGATCCGCCTTGTCCCACATCGAGGACCGAACACTGCGCCGGATCATCCGGTACGGGATCTGCCTCACAGCGCTCCTGCTCATCGGGGCGCTCTCCACGTCCGCCCGCCTGCTGACCTGGCCCGCCGCGGCGCTGCTCGCGCTGGCCGCGGTCTGCGTGGGCCCGGCGGTGAACCGCTCCGCCCGGCGCTGGGCCTGGTGGACGGCCACCGCCCTGCTCGCGGTGAACGTCACGTGGATCATCACCGCGATCCTTCATCACGGACAGCCGGTATATACCGGTACATTCGCCACCGGAAAAGTCGTCCTGGCCTATCTGGTGACCGCGACCGCCGTCATGCTGGCGATCACCGGCCGCATCCGCCGCTCGACCTGGCTCGGCGGCATCGACCTGCTGGTCCTGCTCGTGACGCTGACGGCGCTGGTCTGGACGCAGCTCGCGCTCGTGCTCACGCACGACTCGGCGCACACCGGCTCGTGGCTGTCCATGATGGCCGTGTACGCGGCGGTGGACGCGCTGGTGCTGGCCGCGCTGGGCCGGGAGCTGCGCCGTGACCGGCCGGCCCCGCCGCTGCGGATCTGGCTGCTGGCGGCCGGCGCGCAGATGATGCTGCTGGCCGTCATCGGATTCCTGGTCGCGCACCACGGCCGCACCCCGCTGCCGAGCGGCTGGCTCACCTCGATGCGGCTGCTCTGGCTGACCGGCCTGGCCGTGCTCGGCGGCTTCGCGATCATCCCGGCCCCGCCCGCCGACGCGGAGCCGGCGCCGGACGGCCCGCGGGCCGCCTGGTCGGCGACCTACAGCTCGGCGCCGCTCCCCCGGCCGACGATCACCACCGTGACGCTGCTGGTCATCGGGCTGCTCGGCCCGCCGCTGGAGATCGCCATGCCGGGCTTCGCGAACCTCGTGATGCTGCTGCTGATCGTGCTGGTCGGCCTGCTGCTGCGGGACGCGCGCAGCCGCTCGAAGACGGACGAGACGATCCGCGCGATCGCGGTCGACCTCGCCGGGGCGCCGGATACCGGGCACGTGCTGGCGTCCATGGTCGCCGCCGTCGAGGCCTGCCCGGGCACCCGGCGGCACAGCGGCATCGTGGTCTGCGCGAACGGCCCCGAGGGGCCGAGCGCGGCGGCGACGCTGGCCGCCGACCGGGACGCCGCGGAGCTGGCGAAGGACGACGCGCGGCCGATCGCGCGGGTCGGCCGGGTGCTCGCGGGCCGTCCGCACATCACGGTCGTGCCGCCGGGTCAGCCCGCTGAGACGGCGCAGCTCGCGATCGGCGTGGCCGGCGAGGTCTCCGCGCTCTCCGGCAGCCGCGGCGCGGTGGAGCTGCTCGCGGCGCAGGCGAGCCACGCGCTCGACCGCGTCCGCCTGACGGCCGAGCGTTCCCGGCGGGCCGGCGAGGCGCAGTTCCGGACGCTGGTGCGCAACGCCGCCGACGTGATCATGATCGTGACCGGGGTCGGCGCCATCCGCTTCGCCAGCCCCTCGGCGCGCGCGCTGTTCGGCGAGTTCGATCTCTCCCGCGTCACCGCGGCGGACGTCTTCGGCGAGGCCAACGCGCTGGCGGTGCGCCATCGGCTGGCCATGCCGTACGACGAGACCGACGAGCAGGTGCCCGAGTACTGGACCGTCGCGCGCGGCCAGGAGCTGCTGGAGCTGGAGGTGCGCTTCGCGGACCTGCGCGAGGACCCGACCGTGCGCGGCGTGGTGCTGACCATCAGGGACGTGACCGAGCAGAAGCGGCTGCAGCGGGAGCTGGAGTACCTGGCGTTCCACGACGCGGTCACCGACATCGGCAACAGCCACCGCTTCGTCGCGCAGCTCGACGCCGCGCTCGCGCAACCGCGCTCCTCGGCGCCGGGCGCGGCCCCGGTCGTGGCGCTGCTGCAGATCAACAACCTCTGGGATATCAATAATCTGCGAGGCCTGGACATCCTCAACGAGGTGACGGTCGCGCTGGCCCGGCGGCTGGAGACGCTGACGGGGGCTCCGGCGCGGATCACGGGCGCCGTGTTCGGCGCGCTCGTGGTCCCGGACGAGTGCGGCTGCCTCGACGCCGAGTCCGTCGCGCGCCGGCTGCAGCTTGAGCTGTCGCGGCCGGTCGAGATGGACACCGAGCTGGTGACCCCGGAAGTGATCGTCGGCGCGGTACCGCTGATCGCGATCGCCAACGCGCACGAGGCGATCAGCCGCGCCGGACTGGCGATGGCGGAGGCGAAGGCCGATCGGCGCCGGCCGTGGCGCGCGTATCAGCCCTCGATGTCGGAGCGCGCCGTGAGCCGGTTCGCGCTGCGCCGGGAGCTGTCCTCCGCGCTCGCCGCGAACAGCCTGAACCTGCACTACCAGCCGGTCGTCGACCTGCGCACGGGAGGCGTGGTCGCGTTCGAGGCGCTCTCCCGGTGGCAGCACCCGTCGCAGGGCGCGATCCCGCCGGACGCCTTCGTGCCACTGGCCGAGGAGACCGGGCTGATCGTGCCGCTGGGCCGGTGGGCGCTGCGGCAGGCGGTCGCGGACCTGGAGCAGCTCAGACGGCTGGGAACACCGCCGTGCACGCCCAGGGTCGCGGTGAACGTCTCGGCACTGCAGTTGGCCGAGCCGGACTTCACCGCCGACGTCGCGGCCGCGCTCGAGGAGAGCGGCGTCCCGGCGGATTCGCTGTGCCTGGAGATCACCGAGAGCTCGGTGATCGACGGCAGCGGACGCACCCTCGACGCCCTGCGCGATCTGAAGTCGATGGGCGTCTCGCTCGCCATCGACGACTTCGGCACCGGGCACTCGGCGCTCAGCTATCTGCCGGACCTGCCCTTCGACGTGCTGAAGGTGGACAAGTCGTTCATCGACACGATCGACACGTCCAGCGCGCGAGCCGAGGTCGTGCGCGGCATCGTCGGCATCGCGGCGGCGATCGGAATGCGGGTGGTGGCCGAGGGCATCGAGACGAGCCAGCAGGAGCAGTTGCTGATGGACGCCTCGTGCCACTACGGGCAGGGCTACCTGTACTCGCGGCCGATGCCGCTGGCGAAGGCCGTGAACATGTTCGGGCAGGGAGGCAGGACGCCGCGCACGCAGGTGAACGGCAACCACTACAAGCAGCCGACGATCGGCTTCGCGTAGCCCGTCAGGCGGCGATCGTCTCGCGGTCCGCGACTACCGGCACCTCCGCGTGGACGGCCGCGACCGATCCGGTGCGACGGCGCTCGACGTACGTGGCGACGACGGCGAGGCCGAGCCCGATCACGACCAGGATCGCGGCGACGACGTTGGGCGAGCCGTAGCCGTAGCCCGCGGAGATCGCGAGCCCGGCCAGGAACGCGCCGATCGAGTTGGCGATGTTGAACGCCGCCTGGATCGAGGCGGCGGCCAGGTTCGGCGCGCCGCCGGCCAGCGCGATGATGCGGCCCTGAAGCGTGGGCAGGCCGGCGAGGGACGTCAGCGGGAACAGGAAGATCGCGATCGCCGCGGTGATCTTGTTGTGGTCGGCGCCCACGAACGCGAGGGCGACGGCGATCTCGGCGACGAGCGAGAGCAGCAGCGTGCGGGTGGGGAAGCGGTCGGCTATTCGGGCGCCGGCGAGGTTGCCGACCGTCATGCCGAGGCCGAACAGGACGAGCAGCCAGGTGATACTGGAGTCCGCGTAGTGCGCCACGTCCGTCATCATCGGCGTGATGTAGCTGAAGGTCGCGAAAAGCCCGCCGCCGCCGAGCATCGCGACGCCGAGGACGAGCCAGACCTCGGGCTTGGCGAAGGCGCGCAGCTCGTGGACGATCGAGACCTTCTGTTCGGGGTTGGCCGGGGCCGCGTCTCCGGGCACTGCGAAGGCGATCGCGGCGACGGCCAGCAGGCCGATCACCCCGACGATCGCGTAGACGGCGCGCCAGCCGGTGTGCTGGCCGAGGATCGTGGTCAGCGGCACGCCCACGATGTTCGCGATCGTCAGGCCCGCGAACATCACGGCCATCGCGCTGTTGGCGCGGTTGCGCTCGACGAGCGATCCGGCGACGACCGCTCCGGCGCCGAAGAACGCGCCGTGCGGCAGGCCGGAGGCGAAGCGCCCGAGCATCACGAGATCGAAGCTCGGGGCGATCGCCGAGAGCAGGTTGCCCGCGGCGAACCAGCTCATCAGCACGAGCAGCACCGTCTTGCGCCGGAAGCGCACCGACGCGGCCGTGAGCAGCGGCGCCCCGACGACGACACCGAGCGCGTAGACCGAGATCAGCTCGCCGGCGCGCGGGATGGAGACGGAGAGGTCGGAGGCCACCTGTGGCAGGAGGCCCATCATGACGAACTCGCCGGTGCCGATGGCGAATCCGCCGACGGCGAGGGCGAGCAGGGAACGGCGGACGGCGCCGGTGAGCATCGCGCTGGCCAACTTTCCTGGGTCGAAGATCGTGCGTGGGAGTCGGCGACAGCGCTGTCACCCCGGGAACAGCGCGCACGGCGCGGCGCGCTATTCCCTTTTTTGGAGGTGTGTGACCCCAGCCTACGCGGCGTCGAGCCTGCTCAGCTCCTCGGCGCTGAGCTCCAGGCCCTGCGCCGCGACCGAGTCGCGGATCGTCTCGGGCCGCGAGGAGCCCGGGATCGGGATGACGACCGGCGCCTTGGCCAGCATCCAGGCCAGGCAGACCTGCTGCGGGCTCACCCCGTGGGCCGCCGCGACCTCGCCGTAGACGGCGAAGCGGTCCCCGAGCCCCGCCGCGCGGGTGATCCCGCCGAGCGGGCTCCACGGCAGGAAGGCCAGGCCGAGCTCGTTGCAGAGGTACAGCTCGGCCTCGCTGGACCGGAAGGCGGGCGAGAACTGGTTCTGCACGCTGACCAGGTCCTCGCCGAGGATCGCGCGGGCCTCGCGGATCTGCTCCGGATTCGCGTTCGAGATCCCGGCGCGCACGATCTTGCCCTCGTCGAGCAGTTCGCGCAGGGCGCCGACCGAGTCGGCGTACGGGACGCGCGGGTCCGGGCGGTGGAACTGGTAGAGCCCGATCGCCTCGACCCCGAGCCGCTTGAGGGAGGCCTCGCAGGCCTGCTTCACGTAGGCCGGGTCGCCGTTCTGCGTCCACGAGCCGTCGCCCGGGCGCAGGTGGCCGCCCTTGGTCGCGACCAGCACGCCGGAGGTGTCGCCGCCGTAGCTCGCGAGCGCGGAGGCGATCAGGCTCTCATTGTGCCCGACCTCGTTGGCGTCGCGGTGGTAGGAGTCGGCGGTGTCGATCAAGGTCACGCCGGCGTCGAGGGCGGCGTGGATGGTGGCCACGGAACGCTGCTCCTCCGGCCGCCCCTCGATCGACATCGGCATGCCGCCGAGCCCGATCGCGCTGACCGCCCGGTCACCGATCCAACGAGTCTGCATCACGGTCCCCTTCCAGGGATGTTCGGACGTACTCCCCCATCCTCGCCTTCAGGTATTACTCTGTCCAACAGCAGAATCTGATCGGACTGAGCGCTCCGACTGATTGATGGAACCTGTCCCTGGAGGAATCGTGGAGCTGCGGCAACTCGAACACTTCGTCGCCGTGGCCCAGGAGTGCCACTTCACCCGCGCGGCGCAGCGGCTGCACATCGCCCAATCGGGCCTGTCGGCCTCGATCCGCGGCCTGGAGAAGGAACTCGGGGCCACCCTGTTCCTGCGCAGCACCCGCCAGGTCCAGCTCACGGTCGCGGGGCAGGCCCTGCTCGTCGAGGCCCTGCGCGCCCTCTCCGCGAGCGCCGCCGCCAAGGAGGCGGTCGCCGCGGTCCAGGGCCTGCTGCGCGGATCCCTGTCCATCGGCTCCCTCCAGTGCCTGCACGCGGTGAACATCCCGGCCCTGCTGACGACCTTCCTCGGCGACCACCCGGCGCTCGAGGTCCGGCTGCGCCAGGCCGGCTCCGAGGAGCTCATCGAGCAGGTCCGCACCGGCCGCCTGGACATCGCCTTCGTGGCCCGGCCGACCCGCGACGTCGAGAACGTGTTGATCAGCGCCCTCGACAACGAGGACCTCGTCCTCGCCTGCTCCCCCGACCACGCCGCGGCCGCGAAGAAGGCGGCGAAGCTCCAGGATCTGATGGACGAGCAGTTCGTCGACTTCCCGCCCACTTGGGGCACCCGCGACCTCGCCGACCGGGTGCTCTCCGCGGCGGGCGTCGAGCGCCGCGTCGCGCTGGAGGTGACGGACGTGCACTCGCTGCTCGACCTCGTGGCCTGCGGGCTCGGCGTGGCCCTGGTTCCGACCTCGTTCTCCGCGAAGACCGACAAGGTGCGCTTCATCCCCCTGGACGGCGACGTGCCCGCGTGGGAGACCGTCAGCATCACCGCCGATCCGCCGAGCCCCGCGGCCTCGGCGCTGCTGGCGCAGGTGCACGGCGCCCCGATGCGATGATGGGAGCGTGCCCGAGGGAGACACGGTCTGGCAGACGGCGGCGCGCCTCGACGACGCGCTGTCCGGCCGCGAACTGACGCGCTGTGACCTGCGCGTCCCGAGACTCGCGACAGCCGACCTCACCGGCGACGTCCTGGAATCCGTCCAGTCCCGCGGCAAACACCTCCTGATGCGCTTCTCGAACGGCTGGACGCTGCACTCCCACATGCGCATGGAAGGCAGTTGGCGGATCTTCGCCCCCACCGAGTCCTGGCGCGGCGGCCCCGCCCACCAGATCCGCGCCATCCTGGGCACAGACACGAGGACGGCCGTCGGATACCGCCTCCCCGTCCTCGAACTACTCCGCACGAAGGACGAGCAGCGCGCGGTAGGCCATCTGGGCCCCGACCTCCTCGACCCCGCCTGGGACGAACCCGGCGCCGCCCACGCCGAGGAAGCCCTCCGCCGGCTGGCCGCCGCCCCCGCCCGCCCCGTCGGCGAGGCCCTGCTGGACCAGCGCAACCTGGCCGGCATCGGCAACATCTACAAGTCAGAACTCTGCTTCCTCGGCGGCGTCACCCCCTGGACCCCGGTGGCGGAGGTCCCCGACCTGGCGAAGATGGTCGACAACGCCCACCGCCTGCTGGCCGCCAACCGCGACCGCCCGCTGCGCGTCACCACCGGCGAGACCCGCCCCGGCCGCACCCTCTGGGTCTACGGCCGCAAACGGGGCCTGTGCCTCCGCTGCGCCACCCCCGTCCGCTCCGCCGACCAGGGTCCGGCCGGCGAGGAGCGGGTGACCTACTGGTGCCCGAACTGCCAGGCGGGGCCCGGGCCGCGGTAGGCGCCGGGCCGCCTTTCACCGCGAATGCGGGA
>DASTAE010000293.1:0-6633 GCA_035712985.1 Actinospica sp. | reverse complement strand
GGGTTGTCGTCGTTCCACAGCTGGACGTTGCGCAGCGGGTCGCCCCACAGTGCGTCCGGCTGGATGTCCTCCCGCGCTACGATCGCGCGCATCACGGCCGGCATGCCGGGATACGTCGTGTTCAGCAGGCCGCTGTAGGAGGCCGCCGCGGCGAAGGTCTGCGGATAGTGCGCGGCCATCATGATCGCGCCGTAGCCGCCGGTGGACACTCCCGCGACCGCGCGCTTCGAGCTCGCGTCGAAGTCGCGCTCGAGCAGCTGCATCAGCTCGACGGCGTCGAAGGTCTCGTAGTCGGGGGTCTGCTTGCCGCCGTTCCACCAGCGGGTCGGGATGCCGGTCGGGCCGTCCTCGGGCATGGCGACGATGACGTTCTTGTCGGCGACGAAGGACTCGATGTCGGTCTCCCGCGTCCACGCCGTGTAGTTGTCGTGCGCGCCGTGCAGCAGGAACAGGACCGGCCAGGTCTCGCCGTCCGAGTCCGCGCTCCAGCTCGCGGGCACGATGATCCGCACGGGGACGAGCGCGCCGACCGAGAGCGAGCCGACCTTGAGGTCGGCCATCCGCGGGTCGAGCCAGGTCTCGGACTGGACGTAGGCTCCGTCGTCGGCGGTTCCGGCCGGGGGTTCGACGGTGATCGGGGCCGGGGCGGTGGCCGTGGCCGACGGGGCGGGGGCCGCCGGAGCCGGAGCGGCGGGAGCGGCGGGAGCGGGCGGCGGGGTCGGCGCCGCCGCGGGGTGCGAGCGAGACGGCGCGGCGCTCGGAGCCGAGGCGGCCTGCGCGGCGGCCGAGGCGGTCGCGGAGCTCGGCGCGGCCGCGCCGGCTCCGCGCACCGCGGACACCGGCGTGGCCTCGGCGGGCAGCGCGACGTAGTCGACCGACAGCCAGGCCGTCAGGGACAGCGTGACGACCGAGGTCAGGGCCCACACCGGGCGCGATACGGCTGACATGGCTGCGGTTCTTCCTTCTGCAGTGGCTGGACTCTAGGCGCGCAGGTCCGCGTCGAGTTGGCGGGCGAGCACGTCCACGACCGGGGGGTCGAGGAGGCACAGGTGGTGGCCGGGCAGCGGACTGACCGTCAGGTCGGCGCAGAACTCGTCCCAGCCGAGGGTCCGGTCCTCCCGCTCGTAGCGCGCGTCCCTGACCGTGTGCGGCGCGATCTCGCCGGCCCGGTAGAGCAGCGTGCGCCCGGCGTACGGCCGCGGGGTGTGCCGCTCGCCGCTGCGCAGGTCGAGGAAGGAGTCGCGCTGGTGCTCGAGGGCCGCCTCGGGCAGGTCGGCCGTCTCCCGCAGCACCTTGATGACCGCCGCGATCTGCCCGGCGTCGTCCAGCGTCTCCATCTCGGCGTACGGGAGGTTCAGCGGGCTGCCGTAGGCCTCCTCGATGTACCCGGCGAACTCGCGGTAGCGCTTGAGCAGCATCTTCCTGGTGTCCTGACCGGGGTCGGGCAGCGGCAGCACGGTGTCGATGAGCACCAGGGCGCTGACGGTGCCGTGCTCGGACAGCAGCCGGGCGACCTCCTGGCCGACGGCGCCGCCGAAGGACCAGCCGCCGACGGCCCACGGGCCCTCGGGCCGCCGCTCGCGGATGATGCGCGCGTACTCGGCGGCCTTGTCGGTCACCTCGGGGAACTCGGTGTCCTGCAGCCGCTCCAGGCCGAAGCAGGGCTGGTCGGCGCCGAGGCGGTCGACGAGGCCCCGGTAGACGGCCGAGGTGCCGCCGGCGGGGTGGATCAGGTAGAGCGGCGTGCGGTCGCCCTCGGCCCGCAGCACGCGGATCGGCCCGTCGACGGGCGTCTCCAGCAGCGGCCTGATCACGTCCGCGATCGCCCCGACGCTCGGCGCGCGGTCGAGGTGGTCTATGGCGGGCAGCGGCATGCCGATGCGTTCGGCGAGGACGCTGACGAGCTCGGCGGCCAGGTGCTGGTCGGTCGTCAGGGCCGTGAGGGGGGCGGTGACGTCGGCGATCGGGTCGCCGGTCACGTCGGTCCACGCCTGGGCGATCAGGCGCTCGGTCGCGTCGCGGGGCTTGACGCCCTTCGAAGGCGGCGGCGCCGATTCGGGGGCGGAGAGCAGTTCGGCCACGTCGGCGATCGTGCCCTTGCGCAGGACGGATCTCGGCGGCAGGGCGATGCCGAATTCGCGTTCGACCATGCCGAGGATGCGCACGGCGTGGAGGGAGTCCAGGCCGAGTTCCGTGAGGGGCGTGGCGTCGTCGATGCTCTGCGGGGCGTAGCCCATGACCTGGGCGACGATCGTGCGCAGGCGGTCGCGGACGCTCATCGCCTCAACGGCGGGGGCCGCGACGGGGGCGACCGTCTCGGCGGGGTCGAAGTCGACCCAGAAGCGGCGGTGGCGCCAGCGGGGCGAGGGGAGGTCGATGACGCGGGCGCCCGGGTGGAGGGTTCTGCGCGCGACGGCGGGGTCGATCGTGCCGTGGAGCAGGAGGGCGGCTGCCGAGAGGCGGAAGGTCGTGGACTCGTCCGTGTCGCGCCGCAGGGTGGGCAGGACGAGGGCGTCGGTCACGCCCGCGGCGCGGAGGGTTTCGTTCATCGGGTAGAGCTGGGTCGGGTGCGGGGAGACTTCGACGAAGACGCGGTAGCCGTCCTCGGCGGCGGCGGTGACGGCCTGCTGGAACCTGACCGAATCGCGCAGGTTGCGCAGCCAGTAGTCGGTGTCGAAGGCCGGTTCGGAGCGCGGGTTCTCGCGCACCGTCGAGTAGACGCGGCAGTCGGGGGTCTTGTAGGTGACCTGGCCAAGCGCCTTGGCGAAGGGGGCCAGCAGCGGGTCCACGTGGGGGGTGTGGCCGGCGGCCGCCGCGCGCAGGGCGCGGGCGCTGCCGCCCTCCTTCGTGACCAGATCGACCAGCCTCTCGACGTCCTGCGCCGAACCCGCGACCACGCACTGCTCGGGCGAGGAGTGCACGGCGACGCAGAGGCTGGACAGGCCGCCCTCGACGTACGCGTCGATCTGCTCGCGGGTGCGGTCGATCACGGCCATCGCTCCGCCGGACAGGCCGTCGAGCAGCTTCGATCGCTCGACCATGATGCGGACGCCGGTCTCCTCGTCGATGGCGCCGGAGACGACCGCCGCCGAGACCTCGCCCATCGAGTGACCGATGACGGCCGCGGGGCGCAGGCCGTAGGCGCGCCAGAGGTCGGCGAGCGCGACGTGGACGCCGAAGACGGCCGGGAGGACGGTGGTGCCGCGGGTCAGGTCCGCGTCGGGTTCGAGCTGGGCGCGCAGGGAGATGCCGCCGTGCAGCAGCATCAGGGGTTCGAGACGGTCGACGGCGGCGGCGAATGCGGGTTCGGTGTCGTAGAGGCGCCGGGCCATGCCGGGCCACTGCGAGCCGTAGCCGGAGAAGACCCAGACGGCGCCGCTCGACGCGGTGCGCGTGGTGCCGAGGAGCGTGGCCGGGTGCGGCTTCGCCTCGGCCAGATGGGTGAGGGCTTCGGCGGCCTGTTCGCTCGTGCGGGCTACCACGGCCGCGCGCTTCGCGCCCTTGCCGACCCGGCCGAGCAGCGTGTGCGCCACGTCGGCGGGGCGGGCGCGGCGGCCTTGGTCGGAGGTCAGCCACGTGGCCAGCCGGGCGGCTTCCTCGCGCAGGCGGTCGTCGGAGGGGGCGTCGAGGACGAAGAGGGCCGCTTCCGGCTCTCCGCCCGCGGGAAGCGGCGCGGGCTCGGGGGACTCGGCGGCGGGGCGGTACTCCTGCATGAGGACGTGGGCGTTGGTGCCGCCGAATCCGAAGCCGGATACGCCCGCGGTCGCGGTGCCCGAATAGCGGGGCCAGGGCTCGGATTCGGTGACCACGCGCAGGGCGTTGGCCTCGAAGTCGATGTGCGGGCTCGGCTCGCTGAAGTGCAGCTGCTTGGGCACGTTGCCGTGGTGCAGTGCCAGGGCGGTCTTGATGAGGCCCGCGATGCCGGCCGCGGCCTCGAGGTGGCCCAGGTTGGTCTTGACCGAGCCGATCAGCAGCGGCTGGTCGGGGGCCCGGCCGGCGCCGAGGACGGCGCCCAGGGCTCCGGCCTCGACCGGGTCGCCGAGCGCGGTGCCAGTGCCGTGGGTCTCGACGTAGTCGAGCTCGTTCGGGGCCACCGGGCCGCCCTCGGCGTACACCTGGGCCAGCAGGGCGCGCTGGGCCTCGGCGTTCGGGGCGATCAGGCCGTTGGAGCGGCCGTCCGAGTTGACGGCGGTGCCGCGGATCACGGCGAGGACGCGGTCGCCGGCCCGTTCCGCGTCGGCGAGGCGGCGCAGCACGAGGACTCCGCAGCCCTCGGCGCGGACCATGCCGTCGGCGGAGGCGTCGAAGGCCTTGCAGCGGCCGTCCGGGGCCAGGGCACCCGCGCGCTGGAAGGCGAGCGTCACGGCCGGGGAAAGCAGGGCATTGACTCCGGCGGCGAGCGCGGTCTCGCACTCCCCCGCGAGCAGGCTGCGCACCGCGTGGTGCACGGCGACCAGCGAGGAGGAGCACGCGGTGTCCACGGCCATGCTCGGTCCGCGCAGGTCGAGGACGTAGGACAGCCGGTTCGCGGCGATGCTGAGGGCGGCGCCGGAGGGGGTCCAGGCGTCGACGCGCGCCAGGTCGGCGGTCGTGAGCTGCACGTATTCGTTGCCGCTGATGCCGACGAACACGCCGGTGCTGCTGCCCGCGAGCGCATCGGCCGGGATCGCGGCGTGGTCCAGGGCCTCGTGCGCGACCTCGAGCAGCAGCCGCTGCTGCGGGTCCATCGCGGCGGCCTCGATCGGCGGGATGCCGAAGAACTCGGCGTCGAAGCCGGCGATGTCGTCGAGGAAGCCGCCGTGCCGCCGGACCTCGGCGAGGTTCGGATCGCCCTCGGCGGCGAAGCCGTCCCAGCGGTCCTCGGGCACGGTGCCGACGGCGTCGCCGCCCTCGCGCAGCAGCGTCCAGAAGTCGTCCGGCGAGGCGACCGAGCCGGGCAGCCGGCAGCCGATGCCGACCACGGCGATCGCGGTGCCGCGGTAGTCCTCGGGCCCGGCGGCCGTCGTCGAGGTCTGCGCCGCGGGCCGGTCCTCGGGCGCCGTCTGCGCGCAGATGTGCCGGGCCAGCAGATCCAGGGTCGGCGCCTCCCAGAGCACGGTGGCCGGGAGCGCGACCTCGGCGAGCTCGCTGAGCTCGGCCGCGAGGGTGACCGCGTCGCGGGAGGTGAGGCCGAGCTCGGCGAGCGGCCGGTCCGGCGCGACCCAGGTCGGGTCGATGCCGTGCCACTCGTGCAGGCGCGCCAGGACGTGCCTGCGCACCGCGAGGTCGAGCTCGGCGGACTCCGCGTCCGCGTGCACTCCGAAGCCGTTGGCGCTGCCCAGGTTGCTCATCGGCGGCCCTCCGCGTACTCGCCGCGCAGATACGCGGCCCGGCAGGCGCTGCGGGAGACCTTGCCGCTGGAGGTGCGCGGGATGGTTCCCGGCGGCACCAGCACGAGCCGGTCCAGGCGCAGGCCGTGCGTGCCGGCGACGCGCGCGCGGACGAGGTGGTCCACGGAGTTCGCGAGCTCGGCCTCGGCCGCCGCCACCGCCTCCTTCTTCATCCGGTCCCGGCGACGCTCGGCCACGGCGACCACCGCCTCGCCCTCGTCGCCGGGCACCGCGAACACGGCGGCGCGCTCGCGGCGGTCGGCGTCGAGCGCGGCGTGCACGGTCTCCTCGACGTCCTGCGGGTAGTGGTTGCGGCCGTCGATGATCAGCAGATCCTTGAGACGGCCGGTGACCAGCAGCCGCCCGTCGTGCAGCGCGCCGAGGTCGCCGGTGCGCAGCCACGGCTGCTCGCCGGTCCCGGGCAGCACCGCGCCGAAGATCTCGGCGGTCTGCTCGGCGCGCTTCCAGTACCCGGCGCCGACGTTCGCGCCGCGCACCAGGATCTCGCCGACCGAGCCGTCGGCGAGGGCCCGCAGGCCGCCCGGCTCGACGATGCGCACCTCCTGGTCGACCGGGGTTCCGCAGGCGACGAGCGTGGTCACGCAGGCCTCGTCGGCGTCCTGCGCGGCGGGCACGATGCGGCCCTCGGCGAGCGCGGCGCGGTCGCAGGCGACCTCGTGCGGCGCGCTGCGCGCGCCGTCGGAGGCCACGAACACGGTCGCCTCGGCCAGGCCGTAGGAGGGGCTGAGCACCTCGGGGCGCAGGCCCGTCGCGGCGAACGCGGCGGCGAAGGCCCGCAGCGTGCGCGGGCGGATCGGCTCGGCGCCGTTGGCGAGGGCGTGGACCCGGTCGAGTCGCAGGTCCGCGACCGACTCGGGACGCACCTTGGCGACGCAGTAGTCGTAGGCGAAGTTCGGCGCGGCCGCGAAGACGTTCGGGTGCGAGCCGATCAGGCGCAGCCAGCGCTCGGGCCGGGCCAGGAAGGCGACCGGGTCCATCAGCACGGAGGGGAAGCCGCCGACCACCGGCATGCAGATATTCACCACGAGACCCATGTCGTGGAAGAGCGGCAGCCAGCTGACGACGGTCGAGCCGGGGAAGCAGGTGAGCACCTGGCGCGCGTTGCGCACGACGTTCTCGTGCGTGATCATCACGCCCGCCGGGGTGCGGGTGGAGCCGGATGTGTACTGGAGGTAGGCGATCTCGCCGGGCTCCGGCTCCGGCCACTCGACCTCGGTGTCGGCGCTCGTCAGCGGCTGCGAGA
>DASTAE010000292.1:0-13410 GCA_035712985.1 Actinospica sp. | reverse complement strand
TACCCGCACGTATCCGCGCCGGTCACCCTCGTCTACAGCGAGAACGACTGGTCCCGCCCCGCCGAACGCGACCGCGTGGCCAACGCACTCACGGACGTCCACCGCATCACCGTGCCCCACACCGGCCACTTCTCCGCGCTCGAGCGCCCCGACGAGATGGCCCGAATCCTGCTCGACGCGGCCGCACGCTGACCACGTGACGGCCAAACGAGGGACCGCGGCGCGGAGGACGGCGCAAGGCCGTGCTCCGCGCCGCGGTCATGTCTCAGCGCGTCAGCAGAGGTTGTCCCACGTCTCGGTGAAGTTCTCCCCGCTGCTGAGCGACGAGGTGGTGTCGCACAGCGTGCTGCCGGACTGGATCTCCATCTGGTGCGTGGTGCCCGCCGAACCGGCCGCCACACCGTTCACGGTGAAGGAGGTGAACGGGTCGGTGCCGCTCCACTTGGTCAGCTCGTCCGCCGCCATCTCCATGATCGCCTCGGCCGACGAGTTGGCGTTGCTGCCCGTCTTGGTGACGGTGTTCGTCCAGCCCTGGGTCTCGTCCTCGAGCGTCAGCGTGTACGAGGTGCCCGAGCGGTTGACGGCGCCGTAGAACGTGTCGCCCGCCTTGACCGTGTGGTTGATCGTGACGAAGTTCGCCGGGTACATCTCGTACCAGGCGTAGTAGGTCTTGGTCGCGCCGGAGCAGTCCACAGAGGTTCCGGTCTGCTCGACGGAGGACGAGCTGTAGCCGTCGATGCCGACCCACGGCGACATGTCCGTGTCGGTGTCGCTGGAGCTGCAGGTGCCCGCGTTCTGCACCCAGGTCGCCGACACGCTGGTGTAGGTGCCGCCGGTCACCGCGTAGCCGGACCAGTTGCTCGAGTACTCGATGGCCTTGCCGCCGACGCGCGCGGCGCCGTGAGTGCCGAGGGCGGTGGCCGGCTTGAAGACGCCGCCGGGCAGCAGGCGCACGTGCGAGGACGGGGCGGCCGCGGTCGCGGCCATGGCGGGGGTGGCGATCGCCGTCGTGCCGGCAGCCAGCGCGAGAGCGCTCACGGGTATGGCGAAGCGGTTGATCATGGGGGAACTCCTTCACCTGTGGGTAGCAGGCGACGCGGATCACGCGGTGGGTCGCGGATCCGATGGGTAGCCGCCTAAGCAGGGAGGACTCTACAACTCACGGCGCCCGAGGTGAACAGTGTCCTGATTCATAGTTTGCGACGCGATCCACGCGCGCGGAAGACAGCCACGACGCCGGGTGCAGGAGGGCGTAACGTCGCCGAAAACCGCCGCCGGGGGCCTCGGCCGACTGCCGGGCCGGGGAGGGCCGCGCGCCGCTGTCTACGCGCAGAACCGCGAGCGGACCACGAAGTGCTCGTCGTCCCCGGCGGGGAGGGAGAATCCGTCCGCGTGTCCGGGTTCGACGTCGAGGATGAAGGCGTACCGCTCCCAGATCTCCGGATGGCGGCGGCCCTCCAGATAGAAGGGACAGCCCTCGACCGTCCCGATCAGCAGGTCCCGCGGGCCGGTGAGGAAGTCTCCCAGCTTGAAGCACAGCGGGGCGGTGCCGTCGCAGCAGCCGTGGGAGAGCACGAACATCAGCGGCCCCTCCTCGGCGCGCACGGCGGCGATCGCCGCGCGGGCCGCGGGCGTGGCGGTGACGCGGTCGACGGTCTTCTGCGGGTCCGGCATGGTGGCGGCTCCTCTCGCTCGGGGGTGCCGGCGGCGGCCGATCCGGCTCGTCGCCAGACTGTAACGACCGCGTCACCGGCGGAAGGGACCTTCGGTCCGCGCGCTCCGGCGCTTCGTCACCGGCGGCGCCGCGGCGCGGCGGCTCAGGCGGGTGCGGCGTGGCCGGAGGGCATGACCCGGGCGTCGGGGCCGGGGAACACGAGGCCCTCGTGGCCGTCGTCCTCCCAGCGCACCAGGTAGGGCGGGTCGCCGTCCGGGCCGTGGACCTCGAGGATCTCGCCCTCCGCGGTGGCCTCGCCGAGGTGTTTGGCGAGGATGACGAGCCTGTCTCCGACCTTGGCTTTCATCACGGTCTCCGATCTTCGGGCCGGGGCTTCGACCCCGGCGGTTCCGGGGATTCAGGACTGGCCGGCGTCGTCGCGCGGCTCGAGGGACTCGACGACCGAGGCCGTCCAGCCCTTGATGTGAACGGGGTCGCGCCAGTCCCCCGCACGGTTCTTGGCCATCGCCGCCGCGGGGAAGCCCTTGACGTCCGGCGCGAGGCAGCCGCCGAAGGTGACCTGGCCGCGGGCGCCGATCCGGGTCGCGGCCCTGACGACCTGCCGGACCGGCCGCAGCTCTCCGCTGAGCGCCGAGTCGTCCAGCGGACCGCTCGCCACCAGCCACACCGGCACCCGGCGCAGTTCGTCGGCGTGGCGGGTGACCAGGTGGCGCGCGTCGCGGTGCCAGCGGCCCGCGTACAGGCCGCCGGCGACGATGACGGCGTCGAAATCCCCGATCCCCCGCACGGCGCGCGCCGACCTGACCGTCGCGTGCTGCCCGAGCTCGACCAGTTCCCGGCCGATCATCTCGGCCAATCCGGCGGTTCCGCCGTACTTCGAACCGTAGGCCACCAGAATCCGCATGATGCCTCCGTCCACGATCGCGGTCCGCTCTTCCACCACCATCGACGCGCGGACGGGCCGCCCTGGCCAGAGGCGAAGGTCCCGGACCCTGATCGGGACCTAGGGCCCGCGCGATCGGGGCCCGACGGCCGTGCACGGTGTCCGCCCGGAGGGGAAGGCTTGGGGGCACGGCGTTCCCGCCGACCCCCGGCGCGGAACCGGAACCTGGAGGCGATCACGATGCAGTCCGACACCATGCGCCGCGATGCGGAGCACTCCGCCCAGCGCCGCGTCCAGATCGTCCGCAGGCGGCGGCCGCGCGAACTCGAGCCGCTGGACCTGCGTACCCCGTCCGGCCGCGTGCTGCCCTACTGACGCGGGTGACCGACCGCGCGGCCGCAGCGGGACGTTCGCCCCTTCCGCACCCTGATCAGCGCACTGAGACTGGGCTTATCGACACGAAGGCGGTGGAGGACGATGTCCGCTTCCCTGACACTGCGTCGCCTGCTGGCGCTGCCCGAGCACCCGGCGCCGCTCGGCCGTTCGGCCCTGGTGATGATCGACCTGCAGAACACGTACCGGAACGGCGTGATGCGCCTCGAGGGCGTCGAGCCCGCCGTGGCGGAGGCCGCCCGGCTGCTGGCCCGCGCCCGGGGCGCCGGCATCCCGGTCATCCACGTGACGCACGACGCCGGACCCGGCTCCCCCTACGACACGACCGCGTCGATCGGCCGGATCAGCGACGAGGTGGCTCCGCTGCCCGGAGAGCCCGTGCTGGTCAAGCACCTGCCCAGCTCGTTCGTCGGCACCGACCTGGACGACCGGCTGCGCGCCCTGGGCATCGAGGACCTCGTCCTCGCCGGGTTCATGACGCACATGTGCGTGAACTCCACGGCACGCGACGCCTTCAACCGCGGATACCGGCCCACCGTGGTCGCGGCGGCCACCGCGACGCGCGCGCTGCCCGGCCCCGACGGGGTCCCGGTCTCCGCCGCCGCGCTCCAGGTGGCGAGCCTGGCGATGCTGGCCGACCTGTTCGCGCTGGTGGTCGGCAAGGCCGACGACATCCCCGACTGACGAAACCGTGACGCGCCGAGTCCTCAAACCGTGACGCGCCGAGTCCTCTCGCGCGCGTGAACCGTCCCGAACCCCGCGAATCGCGGGGAATCCGCGTGCCGCGGGCCGACCCGCGGGTCGGCCCGGCAGACGGCGGCAAGAGCCCCGCCTTCGCTCGCGGCTGACGATCGCGCGGTGCGCGGCGGGAGGGGATGCCGCTCCTCCGCGTCGATTCCGTCTCAGGCTCTTGCCGTCAACTCCATACAACCATGACGGTCGTCGACGCGTCAGGGCCGAACGTCCCGACACGCTCGACGTCCGACGGACTCAGGGGCAGCGGCATGTTCAGTCAACGACTCGGCCCTCGGCAAGCGGGCACACTCTCGGTCCTGCTCGCCGCCACCGCCCTGACGGCGGGCTGCGCGTCGAACGCACTCTCCGCGCCGTCGACCGTTTCAAGCAGCTCATCCGCGCCCCGGGCATCGGCCGCGCCGTCGGCGACCGGGGCGTCGACGGCGGGGGCGACCCGCACGGTCGGCCAGTCGTCCCGGTGCCGGACCGGAGAATTGGCCGGATCGTTCGCCGTCGTCCCCAACGGCCACAGCGCCGGCCACACCGGGTACAACATCCGGCTGACCGACGTCGGCGGCCGCCGATGCACGGTCTACGGCTTCCCCGGCCTCCAACTGCTCGACGCCCACCACGCTCCGGTGCCGACCGACGCGCACTGGGGGACGGCGTTCGGAGGCGAGACGCTCATCACCCTCTCCCCCGGCGGGTCAGCGTCGGCCACGGCCTACTTCTCGCCCGACGTGCCGGGGGTCGGCGACAACACGACCGAGCCTTCGCCGGGCGCCAGTCCGTGGACGTGCCAGCCCGTCGCCGCGTTCATCGAGATCACTCCGCCTGACGAGACGACCCACCTCATCGTGCCGGTGGCGCCGCCGACACCCGTGTGCTCGCGGGGTTCGATCTACGTCTCCCCGTTCGTCGCCGGAACGAAGGGGCCGAATCAACCGTAGCGAGGGACGCGCGGGCGCCGGCGGGGCCGGCGCCCGATCAGCGGCGCGTCGGCCGGTTCGGCAGCGCGAGCAGGACGAGCAGCGCCCCGGCCGCGACCACGCCGGCGGCGATGCCCATGGCCAGGGTCATCCCGTCCAGGAACGCGGAGCGCGCGGCGGCGGCGAGCGCCGGGCCGAACGGTCCCGCCTGCTCGGCCACCTGCAGGGCGCCGCCGAGCGAACCGGTGATCGCGTGCAGGGCCGAGGCGGGCATCGCGTGCCCGGCCACCAGGGCGCCGATGTGGTCCTGGTACCTCGCGGCGAGCACCGAGCCGATCACCGCGACGCCGGTCGCGCCGCCGATCTGCAGCGCCGTGCCGTTGGTCGCCGAGCCCACGCCGGCCCGCTCCACCGGAAGCGCGCCGATCACCGAGGCCGTGGCGGGGGCGATCGCCAGGCCCGCGCCCGCGCCGAGCAGCAGCAGGCCGGGCAGCATCTGCCCGTAGCCGTCCGCAGTGCCGGTCTGTGCGAGCCAGACCAGCCCGCCCGCGATGATCGCCATCGCCGCGCCGACCGTGATCTTCGTGCCCAGGAGCCGGTCCACGTACGTCGATCCCGCGGCGGCGACCGCGAGCAGCCCGGCGACGGGCAGCACCCTGATACCTGCGGCGAAGGGCGAGTAGCCGAGGTCGAACTGCAGGTACTGGGTCAGCGTGAACAGCGCGCCCATCAGGGCGAAGATCGCCATCGCCACGCCGCCCATCGCCACCGAGCAGCGCCGGTCGCGCAGCGCGTCGAACAGCAGCAGCGGGTGCTTCGCGTGCCGCTCCCAGACCACCAGCGCGGCGAGCAGCGCCAGGCCGGCCGAGCCCGCGGCGAGCACCGACGCGTCGTCCCAGGTGCGTGCCGGGGTCTCGATGACCGCCCAGAGCAGCAGGGACAGGCCCGCGGTCGCGAGCACGGCGCCGAGCACGTCCACCGGACGGTGCTCCGGATCGCGGGAGTCCGGCACCAGCCACAGCGCCGCGCCCGCGCCGAGCAGCGCGATCGGCACGTTGACCAGGAACACCGAGCCCCACCAGTAGTGCTGCAGCAGCCAGCCGCCGATCACCGGACCGAGCGCGATCCCGAGTCCGCTGGTCGCCGACCAGAGGCCGATCGCGCGGTTGCGCTCGCGCGGATCGCGAAACAGGTCCGAGATGATCGAGAGCGTCGAGGGCATGATGCACGCGGCGCCCGCACCCATCAGCGTGCGCGACGCGACGAGCGCGCCGACCGAGCCGGAGAACGCGGACGCGGCCGAACCCGCGGCGAACACCAGCAGGCCGACCAGGAAGATCCGCCGCCGTCCGACGCGGTCCGCCAACGCGCCCGCCGCCAGCAGCAGGCCGCCGAAGACCACGGCGTACGCGTCCACGATCCACTGCAGTTGGGCGTCGGTCGCCGACAGTGCGCGCACCACCGCGGGCAGCGCGATGTTCAGGATCGTGTTGTCCAGGGTCACCAGCAGCAGCGAGACGCACAACACGCCGAGCACCGCGCCGGCGTGCACTGAGCGGCCCGGACGCGGCGCGCCGTGCGTGCGCGACGGGGTCATCAAGGTACTCATGGAACACTCCAGAGCTCGATCGGGCGAGCGGACGCCTTCAGGGTCCGCCGCCTGGGGATGCGCGAACAGAGTCGGACGTCCCGGACGCGGGCGCCCGGTACCGGCCGGCCACGCGGTCGGTTCACCGCAGGGAACCGCCCGTTCCGGCGGCGATGGGCAGCACCTGCAGGAAGTGCGTATAGCCCGTCGCGGTGCACGTCGGCAGGCTCCACAGAGCGTGGTCGGCCCCGAACCCGTCGGGCGGATAGACGCGCAGTTCGAAGGCTGCGACGCCCTTGCCGGGCGGGCAGCTTCCGGTGAGCGCGTTGCTGTACATCAGCGTGGCCGAGGCCGTCGCTCCGGGTGGGAGCGTGACGGTGGTCGGCTTCACGGACCGGTCCCATGCCGCCGCGTCGCCCAACTGCCTGCCGGAGCTCGAGATCGCCGATACGCCCGGGAAACCGCGCAGCGTGCAGGTGCGGTGGCCGAGGTTGGTGAACTCCAACGGCATGTACCACGTTCCGGCCGCCATCCCGATCCGGTCGGCCGCGACCCAGACGCCGAGGTCGCCGCTCGCGCACTTCGGCACGGCGGCCGCGCCGGCGGATCCGTGGGTGACGGCGCCCGCCGAGGCCGTGACCAGCGGCGTGAACGCCAGGCCCGCGCACCCGACCAGCGTCACCGTCAAACGTCTTATTCCCTGCGCGATCATGCGGGCCTCCGCGACGGAAGACGAGGGCGGCGGCATCGATGAAGCCTGCGACCGGTCATCGTTCACCTGCCTGGATCCGTGGCGTCGATGTCGACGGCGACGGTGTACAGGTGCTGTCCGGTGGCGGTGACCGTCTCGACCTCGAACACCCGGACGGGGATCTGCGGGTTGGACTGCGGGATCGGCCAGGTGATCCCGATGCCGTACACGAGGATGCCCTCGAAGTCGCCGGCGCGCGCGTAGTCGACCATGCGCGACAGGCCCAGGTTCCGATCGGGCTGCGCGGTGATGCTGGAGCGTCCGGTCTCGGTGTGCGCCTGCGCCGTGCGGAACGCGATCCTGAGCAGGCCGTAGCCCTTGAGGGGCACCCGCGCGCCGCCGGGGTCGGCGTACAAGGCGTCGGCGTACTCGAACCAGTAGCTCGGAAACGCGGTGGTGAAGGTGAACGTCATCCGGTCGTACGGACGCCCGTCGCTGTCACGGCTGTGGTCGCCGACGCCGATCCGGACCAGCTCCGGCACCGGCGGAACCGGGTAGGAGTGCCGCACCCAGGTCGGGATGTGCGCGTTCGGCCAGCCCCACGCGTACGAGACCCGGGAGAGCACGACCCTGCTCGGCGGAGGCGGCGTCCGCGTGGGCGTGGGAGTGGACCGGTGCGTCGAGGGGGTCGGTGACGGTGCGACGGGGCTGGGACCGGTGCTCTTCGGTGCCGGTGTGCTCGTCGTGCTGCTCGGGGAGGGCACGGCGACCGGGCTCGAGGAGCCGGAGGCGCAGCCCGCGACGGTCAGTGCGAGGGCGAATGCCGCGGCGAGCCCGGCCCGACGCGCGCGCGTGGTTTCCATGACGACCTCCCGATGAATCCGTCTTCACTTGCGCCGGCCTACCGGCGCCGACCGCGCCGCGCCGCGCTCGGCGCCGTGCGGCTGCCGATGAACCCGCGGCCGCGCGGGTGCACAGGGCGCCCCGCCAGCGTGGTCACCGCGACCGGTGATTCCGGCGTGTCGAACCGCCGGCGCTGGGCGGACGCGTCGCGGTCCGCCGATTCCGTGATCGGCGAGACCATCGGATACCTGGCTCCGCCGATCACGGCCGTCGGCGGGTCGACCCGCGGCGGACGGGGCTTGGCGGCCGGGTTCTCCACGATCACCGGCCTCCCGTTCGCATCCAGCAGGGGCTCGCCGAGCGGCTCGACCAGCGCGGCGATGTCCGCGCTCTGCGGGCTCAGCAGCGGGCTGTCCGCGATCAGCACCCTGATCAGCAGGTCGGCGAGGGCGCCGAGCATCACGATGACCCCCGCGGTCCGCATATCGAAGCTCCGCCAGGTGGTCTGCACGGCGAAGGTGAGCACCGCGCCGCAGCCGAGCGCGGTCAGGGCGCCGATGAAACTGGCGCGTCGCATCGTCACCACCCGCTCCCGCTGTCCGGGTCCGGCGGCACCGGAACGCCGTGCCCGCCGTCGGCGAATTCGCTCGGCCGCACCAGCACGGCCTCGTGCGGCGCGTCGCTGGGCGCGGCCGTGAGCCTGCGCTGCCGGGCGAGCGACATGATCTGCAGACCGAGACCGACGCTCCCGACGAGCATGAGCACCGCGCCGAGCGCCACGAGGCTCAGCATCGCCACGTGCACATGCGTCGCGAACGCCAGGACGGCGCCCGCCACGATGATCGAGATGTGCGCACCGATCGACATCGGAACCCTCCACTTCCGCCGCGCCCGGACGGCGTCGGAGAAAGACGATCCGGCCGCCGGCCGCAAGCTCATGCCTTCAGCGTCCACCTGAATGTATCGGCAGCTCAGAGGCATACAGCACGCCGGATCCGGGCCTTAGTGCCCTAGGGAAACGGCGGCGGGCGCGCGAACCTGGAGTCATCATCGCCGGTTCTGTCGACGTCAGGAGCTGACATGCGAGCCGACCGCGCACTGAAGACGGGAGCCGTGGGCCTGGCCGCGGCGGCGGCCGTGGCCGCGGGCTATCCGCTGCTGCTGCGCAGGCGCTGCCTGACCTGGGGCGCCGAGCCGGACGAGGTCGCCGGGGCGATGCCGGGCGACGAACTGCTGCCCGGGGCGCCGCTGGTGACCACGCGCGCGGTGACGATCGAAGCGCCGCCCGCGGCGGTCTGGCCGTGGCTGGTGCAGATGGGGCCGGGACGCGGCGGCGCCTACACGTACGACTGGATCGAGAACCTGTTCGGGCTGGACATGCACAGCGCCGACCGGATCCTGCCCGAGTTCCAGGATCTGAAGCCCGGCGACGTGTTCGCCATGGGCAAGGGCCCGCGGCTGCAGGTCGAGGCGCTGGAACCGGAGACCGCGCTGGTGCTGCGCTCCGAGGACGGGGTCTGGGTGTGGGCCTTCGCCCTTCACCCGCGCACCGAGGCCGCGGACGCCACCCGGCTGGTGAGCCGCAACCGGATAGCGCTGCCGCCCTGCGGACCGGGGACCCGCGCCTTCTACCGCTACGTGATGGAGCCGGGCAGCCTCGTGATGGAACGCAGGATGCTGCTCGGGATCAGGGATCGGGTGGAACGCGCGGCCTCGGGCACGCAATGACCGCGCTCGAGCAGAGCCCGACCGGAGCCGTCCGACCCCGCGAGGCGGCCGGCCTCAGCGACGCCGAGGCGCGGCGGCGGCTGGCGCGCGACGGTCCCAACTGCCTTCCGGCGCGCCGCCGGGTGCGGCTGTGGCAGCGCGTGCTCATGCAGCTGCGTGATCCGCTGGTGGCGGTACTGCTCGTCGCGGCGGGGCTCACGATCGGCACCGGGGACTGGACCGACGCCGGGGTGATCCTGCTGGTGATCACGGTCAACACGAGCGTCGGCGTGGCGCAGGAGGTCAAGGCCGACCGGTCGATCGCCGCGTTGGACGCGCTCACCGGCCCGCGCGCCCGCGTGGTGCGCGACGGCCGGCAGCGGGAGATCTCCTCCGCCGAGGTGGTGGTGGGCGATCTGCTGGCGCTCGCCGAGGGAGAGATCGTGCCCGCCGACGCGACGGTCGTGCAGGCGGCGGCGCTGCTGCTGGACGAATCCGCGCTGACCGGAGAATCGGTGCCGGTGGACAAGGCCGCCGCGGCCGCCGACGGGGCGTCGAGCCCGGCCGACTCGCTGCTCTCGGCCGGGACGGTGGTCGTGCGCGGGCACGGTCTCGCCACGGTGCGCGCGACCGGCGCGGACAGCGCCATGGGCCGGATCGCCGCGCTGATGGTCACCGGGCCCACACTCACCCCGCTCCAGCGCCGCCTGGTCGGGGTCGGGCGCGCCCTCGCGATCGCGGCGGTGGTCCTGTGCTCGGTGGTGCTGGCCCTGGGCCTGGCCCGCGGCCAGTCGACGGAGCTGATGATCGTGACGGCGATCAGCCTGGTCGTGGCGGCGGTCCCGGAATCCCTCCCGGCCGTCGTCACCCTCGCGCTCGCGCTCGGGGCCCGGCGGATGGCCGCGCGCAACGCGCTGGTGCGCCGCCTGCCCGCGGTCGAGACGCTCGGTTCGGTCACGGTGCTGGCCACCGACAAGACCGGCACCATCACCGAGGGCGTCATGCTCGCCAGTGCCCTGTGGACCCCGCACGGCGGCGACGTGCGGATCGAGGGTGCCGGCTACGCGCCGGAAGGCCGTGCGCTGCGCGACGGCCTGGTCCTCGACGCCGACCGCGCCCCCGACGTCGGCGCGCTGCTGACCGCGGCGGCCCTCTGCAACGACGCGGCACTTCGCGCGCCGACGCACCAAACGCCTGCGTGGGCCGCGCTGGGCGATCCGATCGAGGCGGCGCTGCTGGCCGCCGCCGCCAAGTTCGGGCTGGACCCCGAGGGGCTGACCGCGGCCCTCCCGCGCGTGGCCGAGATCCCCTTCGACAGCGACCGACGCCGGATGACCACCGTGCACCGGACCCCCGGCGGCCTGCGCGTCGTGTGCAAGGGCGCCCCCGAGACCGTGCTGCGCGCGACCATGCTCGCCGAGCCGGCGTCAGTGGTCGACGATGCGCTGGGCCGCGCCGATCGGTATGCGCGCGACGGGCTGCGCGTGCTCGCGATCGCCCAGGCCGATCTGCCGGACGACGCGGCTCCCGACCCGGCGACGCTGGAACATGACCTGCGCCTGCTCGGCCTGATCGCGGTGCTCGATCCTCCGCGCGCGTCGGCCGCGGCGACCGTCGCCGCGAGCCGGGCCGCGGGGATCACGCCCGTGCTGATCACCGGCGACCACCCGGCCACCGCCGCCGCCATCGCCCGCAGCGTCGGCATCCTCGGACCCGATGACGACGGCGTCGTCGACTGCCGCCGCGTGGACGAACTGAGCCCGCAGGAGATCCGCGCGGCGCGAGTCTTCGCGCGCGCCCTGCCCGCGCAGAAGCTCGCCGTCATCGAGGCGCACCGGTCGGCCGGAAGCGTGGTAGCGATGACCGGCGACGGGGTGAATGACGCTCCGGCGCTGCGCCGCGCGGACATCGGCGTCGCGATGGGCAGGCGCGGCACCGAGGTCGCCCGGCAGGCCGCCGACCTCGTCCTGGCCGACGACGAACTGGCCACCGTCGTGCACGCCGCCGAGGAGGGACGCCGCGTCTACGCCAACATCCGCCGCTTCCTGCTCTACGCCCTGGCCGGAGGCAGCGCCGAGATCATCGTCATGCTCCTCGGTCCGCTCGTCGGCCTCCCGCTGCCCCTGCTGCCCTCCCAGATCCTGTGGATCAACCTGCTGACCCACGGGCTGCCCGGCGTGGCGCTCGGCAGCGAGCCGGTCGAACCCGGCGCGATGCGCCGCGGACCGCGCCCGCCCGCGGAGAGCGTCCTCGGCGCCGGGCTGTGGCAACGCGTCCTGTGCGTCGGCGCGGTCATCAGTGCCGTGACACTCGGCGTCGCGCTGTGGGGCCACGCGAGCGGGCGCCCCTGGCAGTCGATGGCGTTCCTCGCGCTCGGCGCCACCCAACTGGCCGTCGGGCTGGCCTCCCGCGCCAGGCCGGGCACCCGTTCGAACCCGCTGCTGCCCGCCGCGATCGCCGGCGCCCTCGCCCTCCAACTCGCCGGGATCTACCTCGCCCCGCTGCGCGAGCTGCTCGGCACCCGGCCGCTCGGCGCGGTCGAACTGCTCGTCGTCGGCGCGCTGTCCGCGCTCGGCTACCCCGCGCTCAAGCTCGTGCGCCGCGTCGGATCGGCGCGGTGACCGGCGGGGCCGGCGCGCTAGGCCGCCTGTCCGATCGGGGAGCGCAGCTCGTCCAGCGCGGCGATGAGCCGGGCGTTCTGCCGGCGCTCGAGGGCGGCGCGGGCGGCGGCGTCGCCGTGGTCCGCGTCCAGCTGGAGGCGGCGGGTCAGCGCGATGCCCTCGCGCAGGGCCCACGGGCAGACCGTCAGGGTACGGATGTCGAAGGCGTCCATGACGGCCTCGGCGACGAGGGCGCCCGCCAGGATCTGCGGCGCGCGGCCCGCCGAGATGCCGTCCAGGTCGGCGCGCTCGGCCCAGCGCATGGCGGCCAGCCGGGGGACGTGGCGGCGCAGCGCCCGGCGGGTGATCGCGGGACGGCCGTGGGCGTCGAGGCCGCCGGTCAGCGTGGCGAGCTGGGCCAGGGTCTTCGAGGTGGCCAGCACGAGCACGCCCTCGGGCAGCGGGGCGGCGCGCCGGGCGCGCAGGACGGACAGGTCCTGGGAGAGCCGGGCGCGCAGGCGTTCGACGTGCTTGGGCTTGGGCGGGTCGTCGGGGAGGCAGCTGCGGGTCAGGCGCCTGGCCCCCAGCGGCAGGGACAGGGCCCAGTCCGGCTTGGGGGCGTCGCCCGCGGCGAGTTCGAGCGTGCCGCCGCCGATGTCGGCGACGAACAGGCCGGTGACCTCGCTGCCCGCCCACTCCCGGGCGCCGCGGTAGGTGAGCAGCGCGTCGTGCTCGCCGGAGAGGTAGCCGAGGTCGATGCGGCACGCCTCGGCGATCCGGGCGCCGACCTCGGCCCGGTTGGGCGCGTCGCGGATCGCGGAGGTTCCGAAGGCCAGCACCTCGCGCAGGCCGGCCCGGCGGGCCGCTCGCAGGGCGCTGCGAATCGAGGCGACGAGCCGCTCGACCCCCTCGTCGCCGATGGTCCCGTCCTCGGCGATCGAGTCGGCCAGCCGGTTCGGCCGCTTGGCCACGGCGAGCACCCGCACCGGGCTGCCCGTCCGGAGCGAGAGCACGTCCAGATGGGTGCCCTGCGACCCGATGTCGACGATGCCCATACGCATTCTGATGACTCTACGGCCCGGGACCTGTACAGACAAGTCCCGATATCCGGAATTGACCGGGCGCCGATCGCGCACGACGATACCGGGACGGGCCGATGGAGAGGAGACCTCATGTCCGGATGGTCGGCACTGGCTCGGAGCGCCAAGTGGCTGCGTGCGGGGTATCCCGAGCACGCGCCGCGGCACGGCCACGTTCCACTCGTGGCCCTGATGCCCGCCGCTAAGGCGCCCGAGGCGGACGGGGCTGCGCGCGGCTCCCGTCCCGCTGGACGACGCACGTCTTCGTGAGATGAGCGGGCGGCCCG
>DASTAE010000291.1:0-12784 GCA_035712985.1 Actinospica sp. | reverse complement strand
AGGTAGTTCGAGCGGATGATCGTGGTGTTGCGGGCCATGTTGCCGCCCGCGAGCCAGCCCTTCTCCAGCACGGCCACGTTCCTGATGCCGTGGTTCTTCGCCAGGTAGTACGCCGTGGCCAGCCCGTGCCCGCCTCCGCCGACGATGACCACGTCGTACGCGGGCTTCGGATCGGGATTGCGCCACAGGAAGTCGGGGTGCTCCGGCAGTTGCTCGTTCACACTGTCACCTCGGCGTAGAGCGGGAACGCGTCGGCCAGCTTCGAGACCCGCGCGCGCAGTTCCTCGACCGCCCCGCCTATCAGGGTCCTGGCGATGATGTCGGCGACCTCGCGGAACTCGACGTCGCCGAAACCGCGCGTGGCCAGCGCCGGAGTTCCGATCCGCAGACCAGATGACACCATCGGCGGGCGCGGGTCGAAGGGCACCGCGTTCCGGTTGACCGTGATCCCGACCGCGTGCAGCCGGTCCTCCGCCTGCTTGCCGTCCAACGCGCTGCCCCGCAGGTCCACCAGGATCAGATGCACGTCCGTACCGCCGGTCAGCACCGTGATACCCGCCTCGGCCACGTCGTCGGCCAGCAGCCGTCCGGCGAGGGCCCGTGCTCCGCGCAACGTGCGCTGCTGGCGCTCGCGGAACTCCTCGGACGCGGCCACCTTGAAAGCGACCGCCTTGGCCGCGATGACGTGCTCCAGCGGTCCGCCCTGCTGCCCGGGGAAGACCGCGGAATTGATCTTCTTGGCGAATTCGGCACGCGCGAGGATCACGCCGCCGCGCGGGCCGCCGAGCGTCTTGTGCGTGGTCGTGGTCACGATGTCGGCGTACGGGACCGGGGAGGGGTGCAGTCCGGCGGCGACCAGCCCGGCGAAGTGCGCCATGTCCACCATCAGGAAGGCGCCGACCTCGTCGGCGATCCGGCGGAAGGCGGCGAAGTCCAGCTGCCGCGGATACGCGGACCAGCCGGCCACGATCATCTTCGGCCGGTGCTCCCGCGCGAGCCGCTCGACCTCGTCCATGTCGACGCGCATGTCCGATTCGCGCACGTGGTACGGGATGACGTTGTACAGCTTGCCGGAGTAGTTCAGCCGCATGCCGTGCGTCAGGTGGCCGCCGTGCGCGAGATCGAGGCCGAGGATCGTCTCGCCGGGCTGGAGCAGCGCGAACATCGCCGCCGCGTTCGCCTGCGCGCCCGAGTGCGGCTGCACGTTGGCCGCCTCGGCGCCGAACAGGGCCTTCACGCGGTCGATCGCCAACTGCTCGACGACGTCCACATGCTCGCAGCCGCCGTAGTAGCGCCGGCCCGGGTAGCCCTCCGCGTACTTGTTGGTCAGCACCGAGCCCTGCGCCTGCATCACGGCGAGCGGGGCGAAGTTCTCGCTCGCGATCATCTCCAGGGTCGACCGCTGGCGCTCAAGCTCCGCCCCGACCGCGGCCGCCACCTGCGGGTCGTAGTCGGCCAGCGGTTGGGACAGGACGGTCTGCAGGCCCATGCGAACCCCTTGGGAGGCTAGATCCGAACGACTGATATATCAGTTCTACGGGCAGCGAACGAGCCGGTCAAGGGGTGAAGGGGGCGCTTTTCGAGCGACTGATATACCAGTCGTTGCGCTAGACTGGGCGGATCGCCGAGAAAGGACGGGCCGCGGATGACCGTGACCGTGCAGAGCCCGCCGTCGCTGGCCGAGCGAGCCTACCTGGAGCTGCGCGACCGCCTGGTGACCCTGCGGATCACGCCGGGCTCGCCGATCAACGACGAGCGGGTCGCGGCCGAGCTCGCGATCGGGCGCACTCCGGTCCGCGAGGCGCTCAAGCGCCTGGAGGCGGAACGGCTCGTGGTCTCCTACCCGCGCCGCGGCACCTTCGCCACCGAGGTGCAGATCACCGACCTCGGCCACATCACCGAGGTGCGCCAGAAGCTCGAACCGCTCGCCGCCTCCTGCGCGGCCCGACGAGCCGGCGCGCCGCACAAGCGCGCGCTGACCGGCCTCCTCGACGAGCTCGACGCGGCCGCGGCCGCAGATGTCAGTGAGCTGATCCAGTTGGACCTGCGGATGCACCGCGCCCTCTACACCGCGACGCAGAACCCGTTCCTCGAGGACACCCTCGTCCGCTACGACAACCTCGCCACCCGCATCTGGTGCCTGTTCCTCGACCGCCTGCCGAGCCTGGCCGGCCACGTCGGCGAGCACGGCCCGCTGGTGCGCGCCGTGCTCGCCGGGGACGAGGACCGCGCCGCGCTGCTCGCCGCGGAGCACGTGGCGGGCTTCGACGCCGCGATCAGGGCCCTGCTCTAGCCGCGGGGGCCGGCGTTCGGCCCCGAGCGCCGGCGCAGCGCTCTGCGGATCTCGTCCGCGCCCCAGACCACGAAGGGGAACGGCGCGACGGCGACGAGCTGGCCCGGGGTGAGCGCGGCCGTGCCGAACACGGGATGCGCGGCGGGCAGGTAGACCACGATCGCCGCGAAGAGCAGCGCGACCGCGATGCCGCCCAGCAGCGGGCGGTTCGTGAACACGCCGACGGAGCGCAGGGAGGCGTGGTCGGTGCGGGCGGCGAAGGCGGCGCCGATCTGGCACACGACGATTCCGAGCCACGCCGCGGTGGAGGCCTGCTGGTACACGTGGTGCAGGGGCGTCCCGACGCCGACCGCCGCGCCGGCGTGCCAGCCGCCGCGCAGCAGGGTCAGGAAGAAGACCCCCATGACCAGCGAGGCGGAGATCACCCCGAGGAAACCCCAGGCGCGGGCCAGCAGCGCCCGGTCGATCACGCTCTCCGAGCGCCTGCGCGGCGGACGGTCCATCAGACCGGGTTCGGCGGGCTCGCGGGAGAGGGCGAGCGCGGGCAGCGTGTCGGTGCCGAGGTCGATCGCGAGGATCTGCATGACCGTCAGCGGCAGCGGCACCAGGCCGCCGCAGAGCGCGAACACCAGGAAGGGCACCAGTTCCGGCAGCAGGTGCGCGAAGATGTAGAGAATGAACTTCCTGACATTGTCGTAGACCCGGCGGCCGGCCTCGATCGCGGCGACGATGCTGGCGAAGTCGTCGTCGGTCAGCACCATGGTCGCCGCCTCGCGCGCCACGTCCGTGCCGGAGCGGCCCATCGCGATCCCGATGTCCGCGCGGCGCAGCGCGGGCGCGTCGTTGACCCCGTCGCCGGTCATCGCGACGACCTGGCCCATGTCGTGCAGGGCGTCGGCCACCCGCAGCTTGACCTCGGGCGCGCTGCGCGCGAAGACCAGCTCCTGTCCGGAATCCAGCAGGGCGTCGAGCTCGGCCTCGCTCATCGCCGCGAGCTCCGCGTCGCGGACCACCCGGGTCCCGCCGCGCCCGATCCCCACCCGCCGCGCGATCTCGGCCGCCGTACGGCCGTTGTCCCCGGTGACGACGTGCACCCTGATGCCCGCGCGGTGCGCCTGCTCGATCGCCGCCGGCACGTGGACGCGCGGCGGGTCGAGCATCGCCACCAGGCCCAGCAGGCACAGTTCCCACTCGGCGCTCTCGCGGTCGGCGGGCACCGCTTCGCCCGGCGACGCGGCGTGGCACGCGATCGCCAGCACGCGCAGGCCGCGGCCGGTGAGGTCCTCGACGGCCCGGAGAACCCGAGACCTGTCATCCTCCGTCAGTTCCCTGTCCCGCGCGCCCTCCCTGACGTACCTGGAGCGATCGAGCAGAACCTCGGGGGCGCCCTTGACGTGCGTCGTCCACGCGTCGTCCGTCGTGTCGACGGTGCTCATCAGCTTCAGCCGCGGATCGAAGTGGAAGAGCCTGCGCCGGCCCGCGTCGCGTTCGCGCACCGGCACACCGAGGCCGACCCGCGCCGCGACCTCGAGCAGGGCGAGCTCGGTCGGATCGCCCGCGGCGGCGGGTCCCGCGGCCGTGACCGGCACGGCGATCGTGCACGAGGCGGCCGACCGGACAAGGCCCCTGACATCCTCGGGCAGTTCCCGCGCGGTATCCGGGTCGAGGTCGGCCGCGAGGGTCCACAGGCGGGTCACCCGCATCCGGTTCTCGGTGAGCGTCCCGGTCTTGTCCGTGCAGATCACGGTGGTCGAACCGAGGGTCTCCACCGCCGAGAGGCGCTTGACCACCGCGCCGCGCCTGGCCAGGTCGCGCACCCCGACGGCGAGGGCGAGGGTGATGGTGGGCAGCAGCCCCTCCGGCACGTTCGCCACCAGCAGCCCGACGGCGAAGCCGACGGCCGCGCCCGCCGAAAGACCCGCGAGCAGCCCGAGCGGCATGAACGCCACCGCCGCCCCGAGACCCACCGCCGCGATCAGCCACGCCACCCGCTTGACCTGGCGCTCCAGCGGGCTCTCGTCCTGCTTCACCCGCTGGCTCAGCGCGGCCACCCGGCCCAGCTCCGTGTGCATCCCGGTGGCGGTCACCAGGACGCGCGCCGAGCCGCCGGTGCACACCGTCCCGCTGAACACCAGATCCCGGCTGTAGAGCACCGGCCCGTCCCGGTCCAGCAGGTCGGCCGCGCGGTAGACCGGCACCGACTCCCCGGTCAGCGCAGACAGGTCGACCTCCAGGCTCCCGTCGCACAGCCGGCCGTCCGCGCAGACCCGCTCGCCCTCCTCGATCAGCAGCAGGTCTCCGGGCACCAGTTCCGCGGCGGCCACCTCCGCCCGCTCGTCGTCGCGCAGCACCACGGCCCGGTCGGGCAGGAACGCGGCCAGCGCCTCCACCGCCTTCTCGGCCTGCATCTCCTGGACGAACGCGAAGCCCGCGTTGAGCGCGATGACCGCCGCGATCGCGGCGGCGAGATTCGGCGTGCCGGTGACCCCGGCGAGCACGGCGGCCAGCGCCAGCAGCAGCGCCAGCGGGTGGGTGAACTGCCGCAGCAGCTCTCCCGGCCACCGGCGACCGCCGCGCCGGGCGAGGGTGTTCGGGCCGTAGACGATCAGCCGCCGGGCCGCCTCGCGCTGCGAGAGCCCGCCCGGCGAGCTGTCCAGGTCGGCCCACAGATCGGACAGCGGTTCCCGGGGATCCGCGGCGGGCCCGTCGGGGGCCGCGGTCTCGCCGCGGGACTGGGCATGTCGTGCGGTGCTGGGCCGGGGCATGAGACCTCGCTTCCACCGGGCGCGCCGGGTACGTCGCGGCCATCGTGCCCACCGGGCGCCCGGGCCGACCAGGGCCGGAGGTCCCGGCGGCTCAGGGACCGACGGCGGACGGGACCTTCGGCCCTGAGCATCCGCGCGGCGCGGACGCATGGTGGGCTCATAGCCGGTTCGCGCCGCTTCGAGGAGATCCGCCATGGACTGGTCCCTGGTATACGACTCGTTCGACCCGGAGCGGGAGCGGCTGCGCGAGACGCTGTGCACGGTGGGCAACGGGTACTTCGCCACGCGCGGTTCGGCCCCCGAGGCCGTGGCCGGCGCCGCGCACTACCCCGGCACCTACGTCGCAGGGTGCTACAACGCGCTCACCGACACCGTGGCCGGTCGCGACGTCGTCAACGAGAGCATGGTGAATCTGCCGGACTGGCTGTCCACGGGTCTGCGCATCGAGGACGGCCCCTGGTTCGACGCGGGAGCGGTCGAGCTCACCCGCTACCGGCAGACGCTCGATCTGCGCCGTGGAATCCTCGTGCGCGACCTGTCCTTCCGTGACGAACGCGGGCGCTCCACGCGCCTTGTGCAGCGCCGCTTCGCGCACATGGAATACGCCCACGTCGGCGCGCTGCAGACCACGATCCAGCCGGAGGACTGGAGCGGGACGCTGACGGTGCGCTCCGTCATCGACGGCGAGACGGCCAACGCCGGCGTCGAACGCTACCGTGACCTGTCCGGCAAACACCTGCGCGTCGAGCGAGCGGAGCTGCTCGGCGACGAGACGGCGCTGGTCGAGACCGAGACGGTGCAGTCGCGGGTGCGCATCGCGCAGGCGGTGCGCACCAGAGTCGTCGACCACCCGGATCCGAGCCGGTGCGAGGTCCGACAGGTCCTCGAAGGAGCCTGTGTCGGACACGAGCTCATCCTGCCGGTCGAGGCGGGCCGTCCGATCACCGTCGAGAAGACCGCCACCTTGTTCACGGGCCATGACCGGGCGATCAGCGAACCGGCCACCGCCGCGGTGGGATGGCTCGGGCGCCTCGACGGATTCGACGCGCTCCTCACCCGGCACGTGCGCGCCTGGCGGCACCTGTGGGAGCGCTGCCGCGTCGACCTCGGCGACGAGGAGGCCGCCGCCGCGCTGCGGCTGCACGTCTTCCACCTGCTGCAGACCGTCTCGCCGAACACCCTCGGCCAGGATGCCGGAGTGCCCGCGCGCGGCCTGCACGGCGAGGCCTACCGCGGACACGTGTTCTGGGACGAGCTGTTCGTGCTGCCCGCGCTCACCACGCGGCTGCCGCACGTCGCGCGATCGCTGCTCGGCTACCGCCACCGCCGGCTGCAGGCCGCGCGCTGGGCGGCGCGCGAGGCGGGAGCGCGCGGCGCGATGTATCCCTGGCAGTCCGGCGCCGACGGCAGCGAGACGAGCCAGACGATGCACCTGAACCCCGCGTCCGGGCGCTGGCTGCCGGATGCCACCCGTCTGCAGCGCCACGTCGGGCTCGCCGTGGCGTACAACATCTGGCAGTACTACCAGGCGAGCGGCGACCTGGAATTCCTGGTGGAGCGCGGGGCCGAGATGTTCCTCGAGATCGCCGGCTTCTTCGGCTCCCTGGCCCGCTACGACCACGCGCTCGACCGCTACGTCATCCGCGGCGTCGTCGGTCCGGATGAGTTCCACACCCGGTACCCCGGCGCCGAGGAGCCGGGCATCGACGACAACGCGTACACGAACGTGATGGCCGCCTGGGTCCTCGAACGCGCCCGCGCCCTGCTCCGGCTGCTGCCGGCCGCGCGGCGAGCCGAGCTCGCCGAGGCCTTCGGGATCACGGTCGAGGAGTCCGACCGCTGGGAGCACGTCGCGCGCCGGCTGTTCGTGCCCTTCCATGAGGATGGGATGATCAGCCAGTTCGAGGGCTACGCGGCGCTCGAGGAACTGGACTGGACCGGCCTGCGGGCCCGGCACCCCGACATCCGCCGGCTGGACCGGATCCTGGAGGCCGAGGGCGACGACGTCAACCGCTACAAGGCTTCGAAGCAGGCCGACGCGCTGATGCTGTTCTACCTGCTGTCCGCGGACGAGCTGCACAGCCTGATGCGGCAGCTCGGCTACCCGTGGGACCCGGCGTCGATTCCGCGCACGATCGACTACTACCTGGCCCGCACCTCGCACGGCTCGACGCTCAGCTCCGTGGTTCACGCCTCCGTCCTGGCCAGGGCGCACCGAGGCGAGGCACTGCGCTACTTCCTTGAGGTCCTACGCAGCGACATCGCCGACATCCAGGGCGGCACCACGGCCGAGGGCGTGCACCTCGCCGCCCTGGCCGGGTCCCTCGACGTGCTGCAACGCTGCTTCGCGGGAGTCGAGACGCGGGACGACGCGCTGCATCTGGACCCCTGCTGGCCCCCCGAGCTGGGCAAGCTGGAGTTCGCGATGACCTACCGAGACCACGCGCTCTCCGTGGAGATCAGCGGAACCGGGCTGATCCTGTCCGCGGACCCTGGCGAGCACGCGCCGATCGACGTGCACTGCCACGGCGAGGCGGCCGTCCTGCCGCCCGGCGGCCGCCTCGAGTTCCCCGGCGCCGGGGCATCGGGACCTAGCGCCTGACCGGACGGGACCATCGACCCTCCAGAGCCGGGCGCGCCGCGCCGAGACTGGGAACGCGGATGATCGCCGCTTACGCCGTCCATCGAGCACGGGAGGCCGACGATGTATCAGATCAGAGTGCACGGCCGCGATCGGGCGCGGGTGACGGCCGTCGCCGAGCTGATCGCCGCCGCGGCGATCCGCGACGGCCGGCACGCCGACGCGGTGTGCGACCCCGATTCCGGGCACGCCGGCTCACCGGCCGAGGCGAGCTGCCGGATCGACGACGCGCCGGTCCGCACCCGCGGCGCCGTCGACGCGCCCGATGCGGTGCTGGTGCTCGACGCGGCGCTGCTGACCCGGCGCGAGACGCTCCGCGGCCTGCCGCCCGACGGCCTGGCCCTGGTCAACGCGCCCGGCCCGGTGGACGGTCCGCCCGGGGTGCGCCTCGTCGCGGTGCCGGCCTCGGAGATCGCGACGGCCCACGCCGGAGGCGGGCTGCCCGACGCGCCGTTGCTCGGGGCCTTCGCCGCGGTCAGCCGCGCGGTCTCGCTCGCCGCGGTCCGCAAGGCCGTCATCGCCCGCTCCGCGGCCGAGCTCGCCGGCGCCGAATGCGGCTACGAACGGCTGCAGAGCACCGGCCCGTTCCCGCTGAACGCCACGGAGGCGATCGCCGCCGCGTTGGAGGCGCACCACGCGCCCTGACGCGCCGTGCTCACCTCATCCGGCTCATTCGCTTCGCGCGATTCGCCGCGTGCCACACCTTCCGGGCGCGATCGAGCGATTCGGCCGCGCTCTCGGCTTCGCGCGCGTAGAGCACCCCGTAGGTGAACCCGTTCTCGCCCTCGGCCTGCGCGTCGGCGGCCATCCGCACGAGGACGGACCTGGCGACGACGGTGTCCTGGTGGTCCCCGAGAGCCGTCTGAAGCTCTTTCAGGCTGCGGGCCGTGCGGCGAAGCGCCCGCTCGTCGGTCGCGAGGAGCGCCGCCTCGACCGCGTAGCGGGCGCGCTTCGCGGCCTTGCGCGTCGCGTGCAGCGCGAGATCCTGCTGTTCGCCGGGTTCGGCGATGAAGGCGTCGGCCGCCCGTTTCGCGACTCGGCGCAGCGCGCGTGCGGCGAACTCGGGCAGCGCCCGCGCCGCGGGCCGTCCGGCGCCGGGGCCGAACGGCGGCGCGTCGACGAGCTCGTCGAGGGCGTCCAGCAGCCCCAGGTACCGGCCGGAGTCGAGCGTGCGGTGCGAGGACGTGCGGACGGCGGCCCGGCGCGGGGTCCGATACGCGGCGAGGCGCCGGGCGACCGGGCCGATCACGAGCTCGGGCGGCAGCCCGGCGAGCTGTGTCTCCAAGCGGTCCGCGACGACCTCCGTGTCCCGGGCCTGCCCGAGTTCCCGGCCGAGCCAGCGCAGGTCCTCGACGATGCCGCCGGTGCGCTCCGGCCGCAGGACCCGGCGGTACGCCTGGAGCGCGCTGCGCGCCCGCCGGGCGGCGACGCGCATGTCGTGGACGGCCTCCGGCTCGCCCATCCGGAGCCGGGCGTCCTGGCCGACCAGTTCGTCCCGCTGGATCCTGAGCCAGGCGAGGACGGCCTCGCCCGCGGTCGCCTCGGATCTCCCGCCCGCGGCCTCCGGCCCGTCCGGTGCCCGCCCGAGCCTCGCGCCGAGCGCGCGCTCGAGCTTCGACGCGCGGGCGGACAGCGTCAGCCCGTGCTCGCGCAGGCGCGTGTCGGCGGCCTGAAGGAGCTCGATGTCGCCGCCGGTCAGCTCGACCTCCACCTCGGCCCACCGGTCCGTGCTCGGCGGCTCGCCGAACGCCTCCGCGGTCACGTCGTCGGCGGCCACCTCCGCGAGCGACGCGCCCGCGGCGTCGAGCAGGATGTGCCGGCGGCGACGCGTCGTGATGCGCGCGACGGGCTCCACCGGGCGCCCCCGCAGCCGGGCGGTGACCACGGCGGTGAGCTCCGCGGGCGTCTCATCGCCGAGCGGCATCCGGATCTCGGTCCGGGTTCCGGGTCGGTCGGGCAGTTTCAGGTGCCACCCGGAGTCGTGGCCGCCGGTGCGGCGGCGCAACGTGATGCCGTGCCGCGCGAGGAGCAGGTCAGCGGTGTCGTAGTAGATCGCGGAGAGCGTCTGCCGGCCGCCGTCCGACTGGACCGCGACCCGCGGCAGACCGGACAGGTCGGGCACGTGCGCGCCGGAGGGCGCCTCGTACTTCCATTCGGTCTCGCGCTCGGTGTCGTAGCCCGCGTGCCCCATCTCGACTCCAAACCGTAGCCCTGTGAACACCATAAGCCGGAGGGGACACGGCCACCTAGGTCCCGACCGCGAACCGTCCGCAGGTCCTAGCGGCGACAGGACGTCCGACTCTGAGCGCGCCGCGGTGGCCGGAGCATCGTGGCGATATGACCACTTCACAGAACCCCTCGATCCCCGGCGCACTCTCATCCGACCCCTGGATGTCGTTCACGCCTCTGCATTCGGCGGAGCGCTCGTGCTGCTGCGGCGCGCGGCCTTCGTTCGAGGTGCACGTTCCGAGCACGGCCGGCTCCGCGACCGAGCGGCTGCTGATGTGCGGTCACCACTTCCGCGAGAGCCGCGCGGGCCTCAGCGCCTCCGGCGCGGTCGTCTTCGACACCAGCGGAGCGCTGATCATGCCGCGCTCCTGGGACGCCGACTGACGCGCACTGTCTCTCGGGGCGCGGTCACGGGACCAACGACCCTAGGACGCCTCGCCCACCCGGCCCAGAATGGGAGAAATCAGACAATCCGTTGCGGCAGCGCCGAGTGCTGGAGGCGGGTCATGGACGAAGCGCGCACACGCGACCGGTTCCTGCTCGTCGGCGGGGGCATCGCGTCGCTGGCCGCCGCGGCGTTCCTGATCCGCGACGCCGGGGTCCCCGGGCACCGGATCCGGATCCTGGAGGCGGCCGACCGGCCGGGCGGGGCCCTGTGCTCCGGCGCGCTCACCGATCGGCCGAGTCTGTTCCTCGGCAGCGCCGTGCGCGCCATGGACGAGGAGTCGAGCGCCTGCCTGTGGGACCTGCTCGGCTCCGTCCCGGTGCTCTCCGGAGCGCGCATGAGCGTCCTCGACGAGATCCGGGCCGCCCATCGCGAGACTCCGATCCATGCCAGGGCCCGGCTGATCGGGGCCGACCATCGCGTCACGGAACCGGACCCGCATCTCGAGAAGGCCGACCGGGCGCGCCTGGCGGCGCTGCTGACGAACGAGGCCGAGCGGGAGCTCGCCGGCCTCCGCATCGACCAGGTGCTGCCCGCGCACCTGCTGGCCACCGACTTCTGGATCCTGTGGAGCACGACGTACCGGCTGGGGCCCGGGTCCAGCGCGCTGGATCTGAAGACGTCGCTGATGCGCCACCTGCACGACCTGCCCCGCCTCCGGACGCTCTCCGAACTGCGCACGGCGCGCCGCAGCGAGCAGCAGTCGATCGTCCGGCCGCTGCACAGCTGGCTGCTGGGCCGGGGCGTCACGTTCACGCACGGCGCGACGGTGACCGACCTGGACTTCGCCGACGACGGCGGCTCGGGGCGACGCGCCACCGGCCTGCGGCTCACGGTGCACGGCGTCCCGGACGTCCTCGAACTGGGCCCGCACGATCACGTCCTGGCCACGCTCGGCTCGATCGCGGCGAACGCCGCCCGCGGCGACGACGAGCACCCGCCGGACCCCGGCCTCGGCCGCCGCGACCCGACCTGGAGCCTGTGGGAGTCCATCGCGCGCAGGCATCCGGACCTCGGCCGCCCCGAGACGTTCACCGCGCACGTCGCGGACACCGCGTGGCTCTCGTTCACCGTGACCTCGCGCACCCCGGATCTGACCTGGTACATCAGCCACCTGACGGGCAATCGGGAGGGCACCGGAGGTCTCGTCACCTTCCGCGACTCGCCCTGGCTGCTGACCCTCGCCGTGCCGCGCCAGCCGCACTTCACTGGGCAGCTGCCCGGCACGCACACCGTGCTCGGATACGGGATGCGGCTCGACACCCGCGGCGATCACGTCCCCGTCACCATGCTCGCCGCCGACGGCCGCCGGCTGATCGAGGAGCTCATCGGGCAGTTGGGCTTGGAGCGCGGCGCGGCGATCGTGCGGGCGACGACCAGCGCCGTCAGCGTCCTGCTTCCCTACGCGGGCAGCCCGCTCGCGCCGCGCGCGCCCGGAGACCGTCCGGACCCCGTCCCGGCGGGCGCGCGCAACTTCGCGTTCCTCGGCCAGTACGTCGAGATCCCCGGGCACGTCGCGTTCACCATGGAGTATTCCGTACGCTCGGCGATGCACGCGGTGTACGGCCTGCTCGGCATCGATCGGGAGATCCCCCGCGCCCGCCCGGAAGCCGCCGACCCGGCGGCCGCGCGCCGCGCGCTCGAAGAGGTCTCGGGCTGAGGGCCCGCCGCGCCGCGCGCGACCGGCCACACCGAACCGCGCCGGTCAGCTTTCGCTTCCGTTCTCGGCCGGCCCCGCGGATCCGACGCGCCGACCGGACACCCGGGTGAGCGGGATGCGCAGCAGGTGCTTCTCACGCGCCGCGACCCACGGAGCGGGGCCCTGCGCGAAGGCGCGCTCGATCGCCTCCGGGTCCCGGACCAGCTCGGCCACCCCGAGCACCACCACCGACCAGCCGGTGCGCCGCTCGCGGTCGATCTCGTCCACCTCGAAGGCGACCACCGCGCCGCGCACGGCCTGCCACATCGACGGCTGGGAGGCGGTCCAGATCCAGATCGCGCCGTCCCGCAGCACGAAGTTCACCGGGGTCACGGCGGGAAGCGCCCGACGGGTGTAGACCAGCCGCCCGACCACCTGCGTCCCGAGGAGGGTGATCGCCTCGGCCACGGTGAGCGTGCCGAGCGGCTTGGCTTCGTGCGTGTCCATGCGGCCCATGCTGTCCCGCCGCGGGAGATGCCGACAGAGTCATTGGTCCCGCGCGGTCAAGGGCCCGAACCGGCCCAGCGGTCCGGGCCCCTCTCTCCGCTCGCCGGGTTCACAGCATGCTGCCGTGCCGGGAGACGAGCGGGAGCTTCGACCACCACTGTCCGAGGCCGAAGGGGTTGCCCGCGCCGAACACGGCGATCGCCAGCAGGGCGAAGGCGTCCATCACGTGCTCGTCCACGAACGGGTTGTTCGACCCGGTGGCCGC
>DASTAE010000290.1:0-24895 GCA_035712985.1 Actinospica sp. | reverse complement strand
CTGCGCGGCGAGGACCTGCTGTCCTCGACCCCGCGGCAGATCCCGCTGCACGAGGCGCTGGTCGAGCTCGGCGTGTCCAAGGGCGTCCCGGAGTTCGGCCACCTGCCGTTCGTGATGGGCGAGGGCAACAAGAAGCTGTCCAAGCGCGACCCGGAGGCCAGCTTCAGCTTCTACCCGCGCACCGGCTACCTGCCCGAGGGCCTGGTCAACTACCTGGCGCTGCTCGGCTGGTCGCTCGGCAACGACGAGGAGATCTTCTCCCTCGGCGAGCTGGTCGCGGCCTTCGACGGCACCCGGATCTCGGCCAACCCGGCGCGCTTCGACCTGAAGAAGTGCGAGGCGGTCAACGCCGTGCACCTGCGCAAGCTGGACACCGAGGACCTGGCCAAGCGGATCCTGCCCTTCCTGGACCGCGAGGGCCTGCTGCTCGGCGGCGTCGACGGCCACCTGGCGAACGAGGACGAGTGGCGCACGCTGCTCGCCGCGGTGCCGCTGGTCCAGGAGCGGATGACCGTGCTCTCCGAGGCGATCGGGATGCTCGGCTTCCTCTACACGGGTGACGGCGTGGATGCTCGTCACAAGTTCCAGGTGAACGAGGACGACGCGGCCAAGGTGCTCACCGCCGACGCGTGGCCCACGCTGGCCGCGGCGGCCGCCGCGCTGGAGGCGCTGCCCGAGGACGGCTGGACCACCGCCGCGATCGACGAGGCGCTGCGCGAGGCGCTCATCGAGGGCCTCGGCCTGAAGCCGAAGAACGCCTTCACCCCGGTCCGGGTCGCCGTGACCGGCCGCCGGGTCTCTCCGCCGCTGTTCGAGTCGATCGAACTCCTCGGCCGGGAGCGCACGCTGGCCCGCCTCCGAGCAGCCGACGCGAAGGCCCGGGCCAACTGATTTGGGCCGCCGGGCGGTGACCGCTATAGTTGTGCAAGCGGCGCCGCCCGGGAGACCGGCCGACCTGCGACACCAGTGGGGTATGGTGTAATTGGCAACACGGCAGATTCTGGCTCTGTTGTTCTAGGTTCGAGTCCTGGTACCCCAGCTTAAGGGCGTATCACCGATAAGGTGATACGCCCGTTTGGCTTTTCCAGGGTGTGTCAGCCCGCATTCCTGCCGAGTATCGAATGCATGGAGCGCAACGAGCCGGACTGGCCGACCGAGCCCGGCCGGGGACGCAGCGGCGGCCGGGAGAAGTGGTCGGCGCGCAAGAAGCTGGTCGTCTGGGGCTGTAGCGCGCTCGCCCTCGTGGTCGTCGCGGTGGCCGTCGGCGTCGGGGTCGCCTGGAAGCACCTCAACGGCAATATCAAGACCGAGGACGCGCAGCTCAAGCCCTCGGCGATGACCGGCAAGCAGGACATCCTGTTCATCGGCTCCGACTCGCGCGCCGGCGCCGACCAGTCGCTCGGCGGGGGAGACGTCAGCGGGGCCCGCTCCGACACGACGATGGTCTTCGACAGCCCGGCCGACCGGCGCCTGGCCACCGAGGTCTCCATCCCGCGCGACTCGATGGTGCAGATCCCCGACTGCGCGAGCACCGCCACCGGCGGGGCCACGGTCGCGGCCAACTTCGGCATGTTCAACAGCGCGTTCACCGAGGGCGGCGCCCCCTGCACGGTCAAGACGGTCGAATCGCTGACCGGTCTGAGCCTCACGCATTACATCGCGATCGACTTCGAGGGCGTGGTCGGGGTGGTCGACGCGCTCGGCGGGGTGAAGGTCTGCGTCACGCAGGCGATCGACGACACGGACTCGCACCTGAACATCCCGGCCGGCACCACGACGCTCAACGGGACGCAGGCCCTCGCGTTCGTCCGGCTGCGGCACAGCGTCGGCGACGGCTCGGACCTGGAGCGGATCCGGCGCCAGCAGTACTTCCTGGACCAGTTGGAGCAGCAGGTGCGCTCCGCCGGGCTGCTGACCGATCCGGTGAAGCTCTACAAGGTGCTCGACGCGGCGACCCAGTCGATCACCACCGACCCCGGCCTCGGCACCGTCAGCGACCTCTACAGCCTCGCGCAGACGCTGAACGCCGTTCCCAGCGGCAAGATCACGTATGCCACGGTGCCCAACGAGCCGTACCCCGAGGACACCAACCGGGTCCAGTGGACCGAGCCGGACGCCACGAACCTGTGGAACAGCCTGATCGACGAGACGGATTCGGCCGGCGCGTCGGCCGCCACGTCCGCGGCGGCCATGGCGACGTCCTCCGCCGCGGTCTCGAAGACCGCGACGGCACTCAACCAGCTCAGAGGCGTCATGGAGCTCGAACTGCTGGCGGCCGACGGCGCCGGCGCCACCGGGACCACGTCGCCCGGCGGCGCCGACGTCGGCACCTGCGCCGTCGGCTAGTCCTGCGCGATCAGGCCCCTGCGAACCAGCAGCGGCTCGATCTCCGGCGCCCGGCCGCGGAAGTTCTCGAACGCCCGCATCGCGTCGACGCTGCCGCCGCGGGAGAGCAGCTCGGCGCGGAAGTGATCGCCGTTCGCCCGCGTCATGCCACCGTTCTCCTTGAACCACTCGACGGAGTCCGCGTCGAGCACCTCGGACCAGATGTACGAGTAGTAGCCCGCGCTGTAGTCGTTGGTGAAGATGTGCGCGAAGTACCCGGTCCGGTAGCGCGGCGGGATCTCCGGAAGCGCGAGGCCCGCCTTCTCCAGCGCCACGGCCTCGAAGGCCTCGAGGTCGGCGCCCGGGTCCTCGCCCGCGGAGAGCTTGTGCCAGGCCCAGTCCAGCAGCGTCGCGCCGAGGTACTCGACCGTGCGGAAGCCCTCGCCGAACTGCTGGGCCGCGGCCAGCTTCTCCACCAGCTCGGCCGGGATGGGCTCGCCGGTCTCGTGGTGCTTGGCGTAGTTCGCCAGCACCTCGGGCCAGTCCTGCCACATCTCGTTGACCTGCGAGGGGTATTCGACGAAGTCGCGCGGTACGTGGGTGCCGGTGAAGTAGGGGTAGTACACGTTCGAGAACAGGCCGTGCAGCGCGTGCCCGAACTCGTGGAACGCGGTGCGCACCTCGTCGTAGGTCAGCAGGGTCGGCTCGCCCGCCGGCGGCTTCGCGATGTTCAGGTTGTTGACCACGACCGGCTTCGTGCCGAGCAGCCCGGACTGGTTGACCAGGTTGTTCATCCAGGCCCCGCCGCGCTTGGATTCGCGCGCGTAGGAGTCGAGCACGAACAGGCCGAGCTCGCCGCCGTCCTCGTTGAAGACCTCGAAGACGCGCGCGTCCGCGTGGTACGCCCGCAGGTCGGGGCGCTCGGTGAAGGAGAGCCCGTAGACCCGGTTCGCGGCGAAGAAGATGCCGTCGCGCAGCACGCTCTCCAGCTCGAAGTAGGGCCGGAGCGCGGCGGAGTCGATGTCGTACTGCGCCTTGCGGACCTGCTCCGAGTAGTACTGCCAGTCCCACGCGGCGATCTCGGCGCCGCCGCTGACCGCGCGCAGAGCCTCGGCCTCGCGGCGCGCGTTGGCCACGGCCGGCGGGACCAGCCGGCCGAGCATCTCCTCGACGTTCGCGACCGTGCGCGCGGTCTTGTCGGACACCGCGTACGCCGCGTGGTTCTCGAAGCCGAGCAGCGCGGCGCGCTCGGCCCGCCGTCGCACGATCGTGCGGATGACCGCGGAGTTCACCGAGAAGCCGCGGCCGAGCGAGGCCTCGAGCAGCTGCCGGCGCACCTCGCGGTCGGACAGTGAGGCGAGCTCGCTCTGGTTCGAGTACAGCTTGAGGCTGAGCATGTACTTGCCCTGGTGCCCGCGTGCGTTGCCGTTCTCGGCCGCGGCGGCGATCGCGTCCGCGGACAGGCCGGACAGTGCCGCCGCGTCGTCGAGCACGAGGGCGCGGGCCTTGGTGTCGGCCAGCAGGTTGCGCTGGAAGGTGGTTTCCAGCGTGGCCAGTTCGGCGTTGAGCTCGCGCAGCCGCTCCTGGTCGGCGGCCGACAGCTCGGCCCCGGCACGAACGAAGTCCTCGTAGTACTTCTCGACCAGCCGCCGCGACTCGGTCGCGTCGGCCTCGGCGGGGTACGAGAGCGTCTCCCGCGCCTCGTACAACGCCTTGATCCGGGCGAACAGTGCGGCGTCGAGGTGGATCGCGTCGGCGTGGGCGGCCAGCCGCGGGGTGATCTCCGCCTCGATCTCCTGCAGTTCGGGGCTCGTGTCGGCCGCGGACTGGTTGGCGAACACGAGGTACACCCGGTTCAGCAGTTGCCCGCTGAGCTCCAGCGCGATCAGCGTGTTCGCGAAATCGGGCGCCGAGTCCGACGCGGTGATCGCGGCGATCTCGGCCAACTGCTCGGCCATCCCGCGCTCGAACGCCGGACGGAAGTGTTCCATCGCGATCTCGGCGAACGGCGGCAGCTGATAGGGGAGGGTGGACGGTGCGAAGAACGGGTTCGCCGATTCGTTCGCGGGTGGGTTCGACGATGGGGTGGTGGGTGTGGGCTCTGTCGACATACCCGGAGCCTAGCCAAATCGGTGCCCGGTAATCCCCGACGAGGCGCCACGGTGACCTTGAATCATCGCGACGGCGCCGTTGACCTGCTCCGACAGCGGGAGCGCGGCCGATGCGCGATTGTCGATCAGCACGTGCGGCACCGGCGGCGGCACCTCCGGGGTCATCCGCGCCAGGAACGCGTCGAAGGCCGCCAGCTTGCCCGTGTCCCGTCCGCTGCCGCGCGAGAGCAGCCGGGCCCGCAGCGTGGCGGCGTCGCTCTGCACGTAGACCAGCGTCACCGGGTCCCCGCCGAGCGCCGCCGTCCACTGCGCCCAGCGCGAGGCCGAGCGGATCTGCCCGGTGAACGGCCCGCTGAGCAGGACGGGGCAGCCGTGCGCCCGGATCTCGGCCGCGGTCGCCGTGAGCCCCGCGTACTCGTGCGGCTTGACGTGCTCGTCGTACCAGGCGCCCTCCCGCTCGCCCGGCTCCCGACCGCCCGCGGCCAGCGTCGCCGCCACGAACCCGCCGTACACCGTGTCCTTGTCCAGCAGCGCCGGAGTCGGCTCCAAGGCCTCCAGGAGCAGCGAGGCCACGGTGCTCTTGCCCGCCCCCGGCGCCCCCGCCACGATCCACACCCGCGCCACGTCACCCATGCCCCGAACTCTAGACGCAGGCCCTCCGGGCCACCCCCCGTTAACCGATTTGGCCGCACGCCGCCCCGTCGCCTATAGTTAAGCCCGTTGGCGAGCGGGGCAGACCCCCGGAAGCCACCGCTAGGGCCCCGTTGTGTAGCGGCCTAGCACGCCGCCCTCTCAAGGCGGTAGCGCGGGTTCGAATCCCGTCGGGGCTACTGAATATGACACCCTGTCCCTCAGGACAGGGTGTCTTTTCGCATTTCAGGGGCTTGCGGAGGGTGTGAGATGGCGGCGACGGTGACGGCGACGCGCCTCACCGACCCGACCTGGCTGGCCGAGCAAGTCGATCTCCAAGCCCTGCTCTGGAAGACCGACGACCGCAGGGTCCTCGCCACCCTCTGGTGGTACTCCGCGAGCACGGTCCTGGTCGCCCCGTCCCTCTCCGCCCTGGTCGCGACCGGCGTAGCCCGAAGCCCCCGGCTGCAGGACACGGTCCTGCAGCGGCACCCCTCCGGTCGGCTGCTCGCCGCCCGCTCCACGGCCGTGCTCGGCCCCGATATCACCGAACTCGGATCAGCCCTCGAATCCACCTTGGGCACGATCATCGACGCTCTCGGCCCCTTCACCGGCGGCCGAACGCGCCCCCTGTGGGCGATCGGGACCGACGCCATCGCCAACAGCCTGCTCTGGGCCGGCCGCGAGTCAGGCTGCGTAGACGAGGCGACGGGCCTGGCCGCCCCGATCGCCGCGGCCGCCCCCGGATCCCGACTGCCGGTACCGCGCTACGTCGACGTTCCCCGCGCATCGGCGGCGCCGCCGGCCCGATTCGTCCGCCGCGCCTCCTGCTGCCTGCTCTACCGCGTTCCCGGCCAGAGCCTCTGCACCAGTTGCCCGAGACGCGACCCCGCCGAGCGCCTGGACCTGCTGCGCGCGGCCGCGGGGTAGTCGCCTCGGCTCGAGGCAATCACCTCGCCTCGAGCCCCTCCTTCGCCGGACGAACTTGACCCGGTCGAGTGCGGTCAGCTCTCGCGCCCGTACCGACGGTTGAACCGCTCGACGCGTCCCGCGGTGTCCATCACGCGAGCGTTGCCCGTGTAGAACGGGTGGCTCGCCGAGGAGATCTCGACGTCGATCACGGGATACGTGTTGCCGTCCTCCCACTCGATCGTCCGGCCGCTGTTCGCCGTCGACCGCGTGAGGAACGCGAAGTCAGCCGCCCGATCGCGCACGACGACGGCACGGTAGGCGGGGTGGATTCCAGGCTTCATCTGCGGTTTCTCCTTAGCGCTCTTCACGGAACTCGACATGCCGCCGAGCAGCGGCGTCGTACTTGCGCAGCACCAGCCGATCCGGATCGTTGCGCCGGTTCTTGCGCGTGACATACGTGAACCCGGTCCCGGCAGTGGACCGAAGCTTGATGATCGGACGCAGTTCGCTGCGAGCCACGGGAAGCCTGCCTCTCGCTAGATGGTAATGAACGTCGTGTTCAACTCGGCAGGGCGGGTTGGTATTCCCCGAGGTCGGCGTCGAGTCACGACCCGCCCTCGCACTCCGCGCAAACTCCCTCGATCTCCAGCGTGTGGCGCATCTCGCGGTAGCCGGACGAGGTGGCGAGCCGCTCGGCCCAGTCCTCGATGATGCGGGCGTCGAGTTCCTCACTGCGCTTGCAGGTGCGGCAGACGAGGTAGTGGCGGTGGCCGGGGGCGGGGCGCAGGCGGAAGAGGCGGGTGCCGTCTTGCTGGCGGATGCTGTCGAGGCGGCCGGTGGACTCCAGGGCGCTCAGGGCGCGGTAGACGGTGGTCAGGCCGATGGGGGCGCCGGCGTTGCGCAGGGCCGCGTGGAGTGCCTGGGCGCTGACGAAATCGTCGTGGCCGGTCAGGGCGCGCAGTATCTCGGCGCGCTGCCGGCTGCGGCGGCCCGGGGGTCGGTCGCCGGTGGTCGGGTCGGTGAGCTTGGTCGTCATGGGGGTCGCGCCGCCTTTCCTCTCGGTCGCGGGGCTCTGGACAAGTGTAATGATAATCGTTACCGTTTTCATCAACCACCCGGTAACGCTCTGACCTGGAAGGTCATTCCGTCATGCCCAAGCCCATGTCCAAGCCCCTGCCCGCGATGCCCATGCCCGCCGTGCCCGTGCCCGTCCTGCCTGAAGATCGCGGCTTGCGTGCCGCTCGGCCAGTTCGCTCTGCTCTCGTCGCCGTTCTGCTGCTCGGCGCCGCAGGGTTGGTCGCCGGCTGCTCCTCGTCGAACGGGGCGGATTCGTCGTCCGCCGCGGCCGCGGGCAGCACGAAGATCGAGGCGGTCGGTGCGGAGAACGAGTACGCCGACGTGATCAGTCAGATCGGCGGCCAATACGTAAGCGTCTCCTCCGTCGAGAGCAACCCGAACACCGATCCGCATACGTACGAGGCGAGTGCGCAGGTGGCGTCGGCGGTGGCGCAGGCGCAGCTCGTCGTGCAGAACGGACTCGGCTACGACGACTTCATGACGAAGATCGAGCAGGCCGCGGCGAACGGCGCGCGCAAGGTGGTCGACGTGCAGACGCTGCTCGGTCTGCCGGACTCCACGCCGAACCCGCACCTCTGGTACAAGCCCTCGACGATGCCCGCGGTGGCCGCGCAGGTCGCGAGCGATCTGGCCGCGCTCGATCCGTCGCATGCCGCGTACTTCAAGGCGAATCTGGCCACGTTCGACGGCTCGCTCGACGCCTGGAGCACGGCCCTGGCCACGCTGAAGTCGAAGTTCGGCGGGGACGGGGTGGCGACCACGGAGCCCGTCGCCGACTACCTGCTCGAAGCCGGGGGCATCGAGAACCTGACGCCGTGGACGTTCCAGGCCGACGTGATGAACGGCACCGACCCCTCGCCGCAGGACGTCGCGACCGAGAAGGCGCTGTTCACGGGGCATAAGGTCAAGGCGTTCGTCTACAACCAGCAGGTCACTGACAGCCTCACGACCTCGCTCGCTGCTCTGGCGAAGGCCAACGGCATTCCGATCGTCGGGGTCTACGAGACGATGCCGACCCCGGGCTACACCTTCCAGAAGTGGATGGGCGCCGAGGTCAATGCCCTGAGTAACGCGCTCGGCTCCGGCGTCTCCGCGCCCACGCTCTCATGACGACCACGGCGGCCGCGCTGGAGCTGCGGGGGATAACCGTGCGGCTCGGTGGGCGGCGGATCCTCGATGCGGTCTCCTTCGCCGTCGCTCCGGGCGAGTTCACCGGGTTGATCGGGTCGAACGGCGCGGGGAAGACGACGCTGCTGCGCGTCGTCATGGGGCTGCGCGCCGCCGACTCGGGCACGGTGTCGGTGGACGGGGTGCCGCACACGCGGCGCGCTCGGCGGCGGATCGGCTACGTGCCGCAGAAGATCCTGATCGAGCCGGACGCCCCGCTCCGGGCCCGCGACCTGGTCGGGCTCGGGCTCGACGGGGACCGGCTCGGGCCGCTGCTGCCCACGCGCCGGCGGCGGGCCGCGATCGAGGAGATGCTCGAGGCCGTGGACGCCACGCGGTTCGCGGACGCGCGGGTCGGCACGCTGTCCGGCGGTGAGCAGCAGCGGGTGCTGATCGCGCACGCACTGATCGCCCGGCCTCGGCTGCTGCTGATGGACGAGCCGCTGGCCAACCTGGATCTGCGGAGCGGGCAGGAGATCGTCGAGCTCGTCGCGCGCGTGGCCAGGGACCAGGGCGTCGCCGTTCTCCTGTCCGCGCACGACATCAATCCGCTGCTTCCGGTGATGGACAAGGTCGTGTACATCGCGGACGGTCGCGCCGCCTCGGGCACGACTGCCGAGGTGGTGCGGAGCGACGTGCTGACCGGGCTCTACCGGCATCCGGTGAGCGTACTGCGGGCCGACGGCAGGATTCTGGTCGTGGCGGGGGCAACAGTCACGGTGACGGCGACTCCGGCGATGACTCTGACTCCGGTGGCGACTCCGGCGGCGAAGCCGTGACACGTATCTGGCATTCCGTCTTCGAGCCCGGGTTCTTCTCCAGCGCTCCCGTTCACGCGGCGCTCCTCGCCGGGGCCGTCGTGGCGGCGGTCTCGGGCGCGGTCGGCGTCTTCGCCGTGCTGCGCGGGCAGTCGTTCGCGGGGCATTCGCTCGCCGATCTGGGCACGCTCGGCGGCTCGGGCGCGTTCCTGCTCGGCGTCGCGCCGCTGTGGGGCTTCGTCGGCGCGGGGATCGCGGTCGGCGGGGCGATGGATCTGTCCGGCTCGGAGCGTCGCGCGCAGCGGGACGTGTCCACGGGCATCGTGCTCGGCGCGGTGCTCGGAGTCTCCGCTCTGCTGCTCTACTTCGACACGACCTCCAGCAGCACCACGGGCGTGACGGTGACCGTCCTGTTCGGCTCGCTGTTCGCGGTATCCGGCGCCACCGTCCCGGCCACGATCGCGTTCGCGCTGCTCGGGCTCGGCGTGATCGTGCTCTGCCACCGGCCGTTGCTACTCAGCTCGATCGGGCCGGAGATCGCGGCGGCGCGGGGCGTGCGCGTGCGGCTGCTCGGCTTCGCGTTCCTGGCCACGATGGGGGTGACGGTCGGCCTCGCGTCGCTCGTCGTCGGCACGATCCTCAGCCCCGCGCTGCTGATCGGGCCCGCGGCCGCCGCGCTGCGGCTGACGCGGCGGCCGTCCACGGCGATGGCCGCGGCCGCCGCGATCGGGACCGGCGCCACCTGGCTCGGCGTGCTGCTCGCATACGACAGCTACCACTGGCCCCCGGCCGGCGGCGGCTGGCCGGTGAGCTTCTTCGTCGTGGCCCTGGTCTTCCTCGTCTACCTCGGCTCCGGCCTGCGTCGCGGGAAGGCGGCCTGACGTGTTCGCACCCTTCATGCAGGACACGTGGATCACGGCGAGCATCGTCGCGGTGGTGGCGGCGCTCGTCGGGTTCTTCGTCGTGCTGCGCGGCGCCGCGTTCACTGCGCACGCCGTGCCTAATGCCGCGTTCGCCGGTGCCGCGGGGGCCGGCCTGCTCGGCCTCGACACGCTGTTCGGGCTCGGCGCGTTCTCGCTGCTCGGCGCGCTGCTGATCGGCGGGCTCTCGCGGCGCGGGAGGCCCGACGCCGTGACCGCGCTGACCGTTGCGCTGATGCTCGGTCTCGGCGCGCTGTTCCTGTCGTGGAGCAACGAATACGCGCCGGAGATCTACGCGCTGCTGTTCGGCGAGGTGCTCGGTATCAACTCCAACCAGCTCGGACTGACCGCGCTCCTCGCCGCGGTCTGCCTGATCGCGCTGGCCCTTCTCTACCGGCCGCTCCTGCTGACGAGCACGCTGCCCGAGGTCGCAGAGGCGCGCGGGATTCCGGCCGCGCGGATCGAACTGCTCTTCCTCGGCCTCGTGGCCCTGGCCACGACCACCGCCGTCCCCGTCGTCGGCGCGCTGCTGATGTTCAGCCTCATGATCGGACCGCCCGCCGCCGCGCGCGCCGTGACCAGGCATCCGGCGCCCGCGCTCGCCCTCGGCGCGGGGCTCGCGCTGGTCACGGTGTGGGGGGCGATCGCGCTGTCGTACCGAACCGATTGGCCCATCGGTTTCTTCGTCGGCGTCGGGTCGGCGGCCTGGTACCTGGCGGCCCGCGGCGCGGCGCTCCTTCCCACCCGGAGGTAGGAGGGAGCTCAGTCCCATTCCCAGCAGAAGCCCTCGAGCCCCGGCGCGCTGTCCAGGACGACGATGTTCGCGGTGCCCGACGCGCTGACCGGCAGGTCCGTGACCTGCCGGGGCGTCGCGGTACCGGGGCGCTGGCTCACGTGCCGGCAGCGGGCCGGGAGGGCGCGCGGGTCGAAGTGCGTGCGCAGGGCGATCTGGCGCACGTGGTGCCGCGAGGCGTGCTGGTAGCGGTCTATGCCGGTCGCGGGGCCGGCCGGGACGTATTCGTACTCGAAGACGTGCGGATGGCCCGAGGCGAGTACGTGGTCGAAGACGAGCTCCGCGGCCTGGTATCCGGTCTCCGGATCGGCCTGCACCCGGCCGAGCCGGCAGCCGCTGATCGGGCGCAGCACCGGAGGGGGCTGGCCGGGCAGGTCGGGGACGTGGATCGCCACGAAGCGGTCGGCGTGGTCCTGCCGGGCGGTCACCACGTGGCGCACCCGCTCCAGGTACCAGCTGCGGTTCTCGCTCAGGAACAGGTCGCCCTGCAGGCCGAGGTGCTGGAAGTTCAGGTTCACCGCCGCGTCCACGCCGTCGAGCACCCGGCTGAGCCCGGCGGACTGGCCGAGCAGGTCGGTGAACTCGGGCGGCCCCCCGTCGGCGGCCCGCCGACCGCGCGGCCGCGGCGGTCCGAGCAGCGCGACGAGGCTGGCCCGCGGGAGTTCGAGGATGCCCTCGACGGCCATGACCACGCGCAGCGACTCGGGGCGTTCGGGCCGGCGCAGGCCGCGCTGCCAGTAGCTGAGCGCGGCGAGGCTGATCGAGTAGCCGTCGGCGCGCAGCCTGCGCTGCAGGGACTCGAGGCTCAGCTCGCGGCGCTCCAGAGCGGCACGCAGGGCGCGGTCGAAGGGGCCGTGGCGCAGCGCGTGTTCGAGCGCGACGGCGGATCGCGCGCGTGCGGGGGTGCCGGGCCTCGTTCCGTTTGTTCCAGACACGGGTTGATCAGATCCGTTCCACGTGCGGCGGCAAGGGTACGTCTCGTCGGTTAAGCGTGTCAGCGGGAAGTTCAGAACTTGTTCGGGTCTCGCAAAAAGTCGGCACAAAGGCCGCGAGGGTGCGTGCCGCGAGCCCCACAGGTCGCCCGCGACACGCACCCGATCAGGGCTCGCGCCGTGTGGATCCGCCGGGACGGTCCCGGCGGATCAGGTCACTGCGACGAGAAGACGCAGCCGTTCGCGCTGTTGCTGTACAGCGGCTGCATGGCGAAGGTGCCGGTGCTGAAGCTCACCGTCTGGTCGTTGTCCCAGGCGCAGAGGTCGCCGATCTCCTCGCCGTTGGAGTCGGTGTAGCCGCTGGACGGCTGCGGGTCGGTCACGGCCTCGGCGTACTCGTGGCCGCCGACGATGCTGAAGCCGTCGAGCTGGTTCTGCACCGAGTTGGCGCCGCAGCTGGAACCGGCGTCGAGCACGTACGGCATGTTCGTGTAGCCCACCGTGCCGCTCCAGTCGTGCCAGGCGCAGAAGCCCGCGTTCGGGAAGCCGTCGGGCTGGGTGCCGCTCGGGCTGAGCACGAACACGTCGACATTGGTGCCGGAGACGCCGAAGTGCGAGGCGGCGTTGTTGGCCTCGGCCGCGATGTCGGCCTGCGCGGCGTTCGACGGAGCGGCCGACGAGTCGTCGACCCAGGTGCCGGCCAGTACCGCGCCGCCGAAGCTCGGCGAACTGCCGTTGGAGTCCGTGTACTGGCTGGTCACCGTCGACCAGCTGTCACTGGAGCCGCCGAGCCCGTTGAACAGGTTCTGCATGTAGCCCTCGACGCCGTTGGAGTCGCTGTCCCACTGGCTGCCCCAGAAGTCGAGGTAGATCTGCGGGGACAGCTCCAGCGGGCCGCCGCCGTAGTTCAGCCCGCTGGTCGAGGTGGTGGGCGGGTAGACCGTGGCGGCGTTGCTGAACTGGTGCACGGTCGAGGCGTGCCGTCCGGCCTGGGTCTCGTGCGACCGGCTGGAGTTCATCGGCATGATGCCGCTCGGCTTCTGCAGGGAGACGTGGAAGGTCTTGCCGTCGAGCACGACCGTGGTGGTGGCCGCGGTCGGCGCGTGGTGGGCGGCGGCGGGGGTGGCGGCCTCGGCCTGGCCGGCCAGGGCGCCGGTGAGGGCGGTCGCGAGCGCCGCGGCGGAGACGACGGCGGTGAGCCGTACGCGCCGCGAGCGCTTCGGGTGGGTACCCGGTATTCCGTTCACTGCTGGTGCTTCCCTCCGAGAGGGCGGTCGGCGCGGAACGCGGGATCTGCCGCGTGGTGGGTTCGCGCCGGCCGCTTCGTGATTCCGGCTGGGCTGCCGGACGTGCCGAATAGTGCGGGAACCCGCGGCCGTCGACAACGAACCGGGGCCCCGCTCGGAGAGATTTGTGAAGGAAGCATTAAAAGCGCACGGTGTAGCCGGTCCGTGCGGCGCAGCAGTGAACTTTCACAGATTCACAGTCTGCCCTCAGGGCTGGAGCAGCACCTTGATCGCCCGCCGCTCGTCCATCGCCCGGTACGCTTCGGCGACCTGGTCCAGCGGCAGCGTCAGGTCGAAGACGGCACCGGGCGCGATCGCTCCGTGCCATACCCGGTCGATCAGATCCGGCAGGAAGGCGCGGACCGGGGCGGGGCCGCCGCGCAGCGCGATGTGCGAGTAGAAGAGCTCGCTGATCGGCAGGTTCACGCCGTGCGGCACGCCGACGAAGCTCACGTTCCCGCCCGACCGCGCCGAACGCAACGCCTGGTGCATCGACTCGTCGGTGCCGACGCACTCCAGCACGGCGTCGGCGCCCAGACCGCGCGTCAGTTCCCTGACGCGCGTCACGCCCTCGTCCCCGCGCTCGGTGACGAGGTCCGTGGCGCCGAACCGCAGGGCCAGTTTCTGCCGCGCCTCGTGGCGGCCCATCGCGATCACCTGCGTCGCGCCGAGTTCGCGCGCCGCGAGGACCGCGCAGATGCCGACCGCCCCGTCGCCGACGACCGCGACCGTCATCCCGGGCTTGACCTCGGCGGCGACGGCCGCGTACCAGCCGGTGCCCATCACGTCCGAGAGGGCCAGCAGGTCGGGGATCATCGCCGCGTCGGGCTCGTCCGGCGTGGCGACGAGCGTCCCGTCGGCGAGGGGGACGCGCACGTACTCGGCCTGGCAGCCGCTCATCAGCCGCTTGTCCGGGCACGAGGTCTGATATCCGGCGTGGCACACCGGACAGGTGTTGTCCGAGGCGAAGAACGAGCCGATCACGAACTGCCCGGGCCGCACGCCGGTCACCTCGGAGCCGATCTCCTCGACGTGGCCCACGTACTCGTGCCCGATCGGCGTCGGCTCGGTGACCGGATTCGCCCCGCGATAGGGCCAGAGGTCGGATCCGCACACGCAGGTGGCCGCGATCCGCACGATCGCGTCCGTCGGCTCGAGGATCCTCGGATCCGGCACCTGCCCGAAGCGGATGTCGCCGGGGGCGTGGATCAGCGTTCCGCGCATGATGTTCGACTTTCTCGTGCGACCGTCCGGACCCGGCCCGCCCTGCGCGTCCGGAAACCGCTCAGCGGCTCGTCTCCATCCTCAGCCGCGAGCGCCGGGCCGTCACGCGCACGGGCCATGCGGGTGACGGCCCGGCGCTGTCGAGGCGGCGCATCGCGCGCAGCACCGAGGACGGCGAGACCTGGTAGCCCTGCGCGCGCAGGGCGCTGTGCACCTTGCGATGGCCGTCGCGCGGATGCTCCTCGAGGTGGCGCTGCACGGCGGTGGTGAGCCGGTCCACGACCGGCGCCGGCCACGGCCCCTTCGGCGACTGCGTGGCCGAGTCGGCCTTCGCCTTGTCGAGGTAGCGGTAGTACGTGCGCCGCGGAACGCCGACCAGCGTGCAGAAGCTCACCACGGATATCTTCGCGTCGCGCCGCACCGCGTCCAGATCGGCGAGCCGCCCGAGCTGGTCGTCCATCGCGTGCCGCCACACCCCGAGCAGCGTCTGCGCCTCCCGCAGCGACTTTCGCAGGGTACGGACCTCCGCCTCGAGCTCCGCCACCCGGCTCGGCGGCGGGCTGAGCGCCCCGAGCGACCGCGCGCCGCCCTCGATGAACTGCTTCTTCCACTTGGCCACCGAGGCCTCGCTCACCTTGTGCTCGCGGGCGATCTGCGCCGCCGAGGCGCCGGTGGTCAGCGCCGCCAACGCCACCTGCAGTCGTTGCTCGGCCCGCGCGTCGAGCTGCGGCATCGTGCTCCTTCCTCCGCACTGGCGCAGGGATTCGCCGCCGAACACGCGTAGGCCGCGGCACCGGAACCGAGCGGTTCCGGCGGCGGCTTCCGAGGGGAGAGAGGAGGCCGAGCGGTAAGCCTGCAGTGGCTTGAGTTCGAAAAGGGGGTATGAGGGTGGTCAGTATGTTAGGCCGCCCGGGGGCGAAATGGTTGACCATTCACTCTTACGAGCCAAAGTGTCCGCGGGCAGGTTTAGCCGCTGGCCGAGGGATTCTGGCCGGTTTGGGCGGGGACGTTTCGAAACGGCCGGCGTCGGCGGCCCACTGATGAAGCGGGGGTTTCTTACTCAGGGTCGAGCGGCGCGCGCCGGAGCGGGCCGCCATAGCGAGGGCTCGCTCACCGGCGGCGTCAGGGGCTGCGCCGCGCGCACCTCGCCGACCCCCGCGCTCTGCGCCCGCCACAGCTCCGCGTACTTTCCGCTCCTGGCGGCCAACTGCTGGTGCGTGCCGCGCTGGATGACCCGACCCGCGTCGACCACCAGGATCTCGTCGGCGTCGTGGGCCAGGTGCAGGTCGTGGCTGATCAGGATGGTGGTCCGGCCCGCCATCAGGCGGCGCAGCGGGGCCAGGACCTTGCGGGCGGCCACGGCGTCGAGGCCGGTGGTGGGCTCGTCCAGCACCAGGACCGGAGTGTCCCGGAGCAGCGCGCGGGCGATCGCGAGGCGTTGGCGTTGGCCGCCGGAGAGGGAGCTGCCGCCCTGGCCGATGATGGTGTCGTAGCCCTGGGGCAGGGCCGCGATGAATTCGGCGGCGTCCGCCCGGTGCGCCGCCTCCTCGATGCGCAGGTCGGTGGCGGTGGGATCGCCGTAGGCGATGTTCTCGCGGACGGTGCCGTCGAAGAGCATGGTCTGCTGCAGCATCAGGGTCACGTTGCTGCGCAGCCGGCGGAGCGTCAGGTCTCTGATGTCGGTGCCGTCCAGGCGGATGGCGCCCGCCTCGGGGTCGTGGAAGCGGAGCAGGAGCTGGGTGAGGGTGGACTTGCCCGCGCCGCTCGAGCCGGTGACCAGGATGAACCTGCCGGGGGCGGCGACGAGGCTGATGTCGCGGACCGCGGGCTTGTCCTGCTCGGGGTAGCGGAAGGTCACGTCGTCGAACTCCACCCGGCCGCCCTGCGGGTGATACAGGCCGGTCTGCGCCAGGTCGGCGACCGCGGGCCTGGTCTCCAGCACCTCCAACAGCCGCTGCGCGCCCGCGCCGGCGGTGGCCTTGAGCACGCCGAAGCCGCTCATGGACTGTATCGGCGGGTAGAGCATGCCGAGGAACGCGGCGAAGGCCAGCAGGCCGCTGAGATCGATCCGCCCCTTGCTCAGCTCCCAGGCTCCGAAGCCGAGGACGGCGAGCACGCACACGGTCTCGGTCAGCAGCACCACCGGGCCGTACAACGCGGCGAGCCGCGCTTCGGCCATCCGGGCGCGCAGCCATTCGACGCCCGCGGCGTGCACGCGGTCGCGTTCGCTGCCGGGGCGGTTGTAGGCCTGGACGAGCATCATGTTCTGCACGTTCTCCTCGACCACGGCCGCGATCGCGCCGTTGCCCGCCCGCTCCCGCCGCGAGGCCCGGGCGAAGGGCCGCGTGAATCCGCGCGTGACGAGCCAGAACAGCGGCGCCACGGCGAACGAGACGAGGGCCAGGTCCCAGCGCAGGTAGATCGCCGTGCCCGCGAACATCAGTACCCCGATGACCTCGCTGGCCATGGCGACGACGCCGCCGATCAGCAGCTTCTCCACCGCGTCGATGTCGCCGGTGATGCGCACGACGAGGTCGCCGGTGTCGCGGGAGGAGAAGAAGTCGGGGGACATCTCCTGCACGTGCGTGAACACCTTGTCCCGCAGCCGGAGCAGGAAGCGCTCCGAGGCCAGCGACGTCAGCAGGTCCCGGCCGAACATCGCGGCCGCGCCGAGCGCCGTGGCGCCCACCCAGAGCAGCGCCGGCTGCCAGAAGGCGTTGAGGTCGCGGGTCTCCAGCACGTCGTCGGTGATGACCATGAAGACCAGGACGACGGCCGCCTCCGTGGCCGCCGCGATCGTGGCCAGGACGCAGGCGAGGACCATCAGCCTCCGGTCCATCCGGGCCAGTTCGCGGAAGCGGTGGAACACCTCGCGGGCCCTGATCGCCGGGGGCTCGGACTCCTCGTCGGGCGACGCGGCGAAGACGGCGGGATCGGTTGCGGAGGCGCGGGCTACGGCGTGGGACATGGGCGGGCTCCTGGCAGCGGGGAGGACCTCGGGAAAGAAAAAGCTCCGGGGGCCGGCGACCCTACTCGTCGCCGACCCCCGGAGGATCCGGGGGCGGGGCCGCGGAACGCGACGACAGCGTTCGAACGGCCCCGCCGCGGGCCCTACTTGTGGGGCAGCGGCTTCGGGGGGACGCCCTGGCCCGGCTTGCCCTTCGGCGCGGCGCCGACCGGGGGCTTGCCCTTCGGGGCCGGGCCGAGCGGCTTGGCACCCTTGGGCAGCGGACGCGGGGCGGGCAGCTTGACGCTCATGGGGGTGTTCCCTTTCGTGAGGAGCTTTCGGCGATCCGACTGTTCGCCGGTTTCTCTCGCCTGCCGCCGGTTTCGGCGACACCAAGAACACTAGGGAGCGATTCTTGAGAACCGGGCCCCGCGGCGTGAACCTGAAGACAGAGTTCGCCCTCGTATTCGGTGAGCCGGCACTGAGCAAGCTGAAACGGGTTTCAGGCCGCTCTCAGGTTTCACGGCGTCAAAAACGCGGAAAGCGGCCGGGATCGGACAAATCCGAGCCCGGCCGCCTCCGCGGCCCGTACCGCCGCGCCGCGGACTACGAGACCATGAACCGGCTCACCGGCAGCGCGCGGTCCACGATGCGCACGTCGCCGATGCTGCCGTGGAAGACCTGGTTGATGCTGCCCTGGTACTCATAGCCGCCGAGCATCCACGGCAGGTTCAGGCTGACCAGGCCGTTCGCCGGGGTCGCCGGGTTGCGGGCCACCTCGCAGCCGTCCACGTACAGCTTGGTGATCGCGCCGTCGTTGACCACGGCGACGTGCCACCAGGCGCCGAGCGGGAGCTCGTGGCCCCAGTTCGTCGACTCGTCGTCGAGGTTCAGCGGGTAGACGCACCACTGCAGCTCGCGGTCGCCGGACAGGCTCAGCGTCGCGATCGGCTCGTTCGGGTCGGTGTTCCCCGCGCTCTTGCCGGCCTGGCCCGCGGTGCCCCAGCGGCTGAGAATCGCCGACCACGCGTTCTGATCGGAATTCCAGTCCGCCGGGAGATAGAAGAATGCTTCGAAAGTGTATCCGTGTTCGAATTCATTGGCGTTGATCGGGGCGCTCGCCACGGTCTGGAGATAAGAGCCCTTGATCGGTGAGCCCTGCCCGGTGAAGGCGAGGCTCGCGTGTCCCGGCTGGTCCGGGTGGTAGGCCGAGGAGTAGGTGAGGGCGCCCGCCGGAGTGCCGGAGACCGTCTGGAGGGCGAGGTCGTTGCCCAGGCCCGTCCGGTCCTTGATCACGGTGCCGCCGCCCACGCTCGCGCCGTTCGCGCCGAGGCCGTCGAAGCGCCAGTAGGCGACCGTGCCGCGCACCAGCATCTCCTTGGCCGGCCGGGACGGACGGGGCTTGACCGGGGCGAAGCCGTCGAAGCGCTCGTCGAAGTCGATCGCGATGGAGAAGCGGTCGACCGCGGAGGACAGCTGCGCCTCCCGCACGGCCAGCGCGTTCGCCTCGCCCGCCGCCATCAGCTTGCCGATCCACGGGGAGAAGGTCTCCACGTCGATCGTGCCGCGCTCCAGGTCGAAGCGGTACGCGCGGATCATCGCGGCGCCGCCGTAGTAGCGGTTCTGGTAGTTGGTGATGTGCAGGAACACGTCGTTGCCGGCCGTGTTCTTCATCGTGGTGCTGCCGGGCGGCCAGTAGTGGCCGTTCAGCGTCAGGAAGATCTGGTCGTTGTCCTTGATCAGGCCGTCCCACAGCTGCTGGCCGTAGTCGTCCAGGTAGGCGGCGCCGGAGTCGTCGGCGTACACGAGGTCGTGCGTGGTCACGATGACCGGCAGCGTCGGGTTGGCCTTGATCACCGCGTTGGCCCAGTCGAATCCGGCCGTCGACATCCGCCAGTCGAGCGAGAGCAGCAGCCAGCCGCGGCCGCCCGCCCGGAAGATGTGCGCGTTGTTGTAGCCGTCCGGGCTGGCGGCGTGCCAGGTCGAGGACCGCGCGAAACGCTTGGGATTGAAGGTGTCCAGGTACGGCGTGGCGCCGCGCTGGTCGGTCGTCGAGGAGCTGACGTCGTGGTTTCCGGCCAGCACGCTGTAGGCCACGCGCTGCTCGTCGAGCAGGTCGAAGACCTTGGTGGCGGCCGCGTATTCCTCGGCCAGGCCGTTCTGGGTGACGTCGCCGAGGTGCGCGAGGAAGACGACGTTGTCGTCCTGCAGGCCCTTGCGCTGGGCGCAGCTCAGCACGTACTCGAAGGACTCCTCGAGCGGCACCGGGTGGATCCGGTCCTGGTCGAAGAGGTACTGCGTGTCCGGCATCACGATGACGGTGAACTGGGCGCGTTCGCAGTCCGGGTTCCACCGGCCGTGGGCGGCGGGCGCCATCGTCGTCTGGTCGTAGGGGTCGTTGCTCCGCTTCGCGCTCGCGGCCTGCGCGGGCGCGGCGCCCAGCAGGCCGAGGCCCGCGGCGCCGACTCCGGCGCCGAGGAGTCCGCTGTTGCGCAGGAAGGAGCGGCGGCTGGCCGCGGCGGCGCTGTCGCCGTCGAGGTCGGCGGTCCGCGGACACTCGCATTCGGTGTGCCCGGCGTGTTCGTGCATGGTGTCTCCCGAGGTCGAGGGCTGACCGGCTTGCACGTTAGGACTCAACCCCATACCAAAAGGCGCGCGTGGCCCGCCCCCCAGGAATCCAGATGAGAAACGCTCGGTGAACTCTGCCGCCCGCCCCTAGCTCCGTTAGAGGAGTCTCATAACAATCGTTAGAGTCATCCCGCGCCACTGCCGCGCGGGTCAGCTTCCTGATCGAAGGGCTCTCCTATGTCTCGTCGCTTGGCGACGGCCGGGGTGGTCGGGGTGGCCGCCCTCGCCTGCGTCCTCGGCGCCGGCTCCGCGTCCGCGTCCGTTCACGGCGGCGCGCACGGCCCGCTGTCGTACGCCGTCGGCACGCCCGTGGTGGACCAGGTCTCCGGCGGTCCCTGGACGCTGTCCCAGGGTGACCCGGCCTTCGGCAGCACCGTCACCGTGGACGGCGTCGGCTACCCGAACGCCGCGGTGGACCCCTCCGGCACCGGCGCGGTCCCGGCGCAGAGCGGCGTGACCGGCACCCCCGGCCCGCTCACCGGCTACTGCTCGCAGGACAACGGCACCGGCCCGGCCACCGGCTCGGTGCTGCGCCAGCCTGTCGGCACCAAGCTGGCCATGCAGCCCTACTACTTCCCGTACGTCACCAGCGACGACGGCGGCAGAACCCTGACCGGCTACTTCGACTACCGGCCGAAGGACACCGACGAGGCCGTCGTCACCGCGGTCTCGCACGACCACGGCAAGACCTGGTACTACACCGGCGAGGCGCTCGAGCAGAACGCCGGCCTGTGCGCCGACGGCAACACGAACGACGACGGCCAGGGCCACGCCTTCGTGCTGAAGGTGCCGGACTACGCCGGCACCGGGAAGTCCGGCCAGGTGCTCTACACGCTGAGCCGCCCGAGCGGCGACAACCCCGGCGTGAACCTGATCGTGCACGAGCTCACGCCGAAGGGCGACGACCCGCTGGCCGGCCTGCCGGCCACCGAGCCGGTCGGCATGGGCGGCAGTACCACCGCGACCGCCGCGGTCTCCGTACCGGCCGGTCCGACCGGTGACGGCGTGACCATCGCCGTCGGCTCGACCGCGAACTTCGAGCAGCCGGGCCACTTCGACGTCGACGGACACATCGTCGACTGCAACGACGACAGCGCCACCGCAACCGCGTTCACCGGCTGCACCACCCGGGACGGCGCGGGCGTCAGCATCGGCGCGGGCGACGCCGTGACCGCCGACTCGGTGATCCCGGCCGACGCGCAGCAGACCTCCGGCCTCATCTCGCCGGACGGCATCGTCAGCACCCTGCCGCACTTCAAGGGCGCCCCGAAGGGCTCGGTCGCGGTGCTCTACACCGAGAAGATCGTCGACTACTACGCGCCGACCACGACGACGGCCGCGGTGACCCTGCCGGCCGCCACCGTCCCGGTCGCCGACACCTCCGCGCTGACCCTGACGAACGGCTCGATCGAGACCTACCTCGGCACCGCGGCCGGCATCCAGGACGTCACCTGCACCGGCCTGACCGCGACCAGCCTGACCGGCTGTACCGGCGGCACCGGCTCCGTGGCCAAGGGCAGCGACCTCGGCGCCCCGGGCGCCGCGATCGCCCCGTACGCGCAGCTCGCGCTGACCGGCGAGGGCAAGAACAAGCCGAAGTCGCTGTACGGCAACAACGAGGACTACACCGTCGCCCGCGTCGCCTACACCTATGACGGCCTGCACTTCACCGACCTCGGACAGGTCTCCGGCCTGAACGACCCGGCGAGCAACAGCAGCACCGAGCTGCGCTGGATCGGCTCGCGCGGCACCGTCATCACCAACCCCGACGGTTCGTACGGCCTGTTCCTGTCCGGCGCCTACGCGGCGGACGGCGACAGCGACGCGTTCAACCAGATCTTCTACTCGTCCTCCAGGGACGGCATCGACTGGAGCGCGCCGCAGAAGCTGATCGGCACCGACGACACCTTCTCGGCCCTGCAGCAGCAGACCGTGAACGGCGGCGCCCTCGGCATCACCGGCTACTACTCGGGCCGCACCTACGACCCGACCGTGGTGCAGAACGCGAACGGTACGTTGACCATGGTGTTCGCGGGCTACTCGACGCCGAAGCCGCTGCCGGTCACGGGCTCGGTCGTCGGCACGAACCCGAACGCGCTGTACACGGTCCCGGCCGCGCAGGCCGCCGAGTACCGCACGATCCTGAGCGTCACGCTCAAGCCGGTATGGACCTGCTCGCGGTAATCGGAGCGGTAACCGAAGCGAGGGCCGCCGCGTCACCCGACGCGGCGGCCCTTCGCGTTCCGCGTCAGGACGCGGGGAGGTTGACGATGTCGGAGGCCGTCGGCGCCGCCACCTTCGTCGGCTCGTTCCAGGTGAAGGTGACGGTCCCCTCGGAGGAGCCGCTCTCCTCGATCGGCAGCGCCGTGCCGTTCAGCGGGACGTCGAGCGTGCTGACGCTCGACCCCGAGGTGCTCGAACCGCTGCCGCTGTTCGCGGAGACGTCCTTGTACTGCGCGACCTGCTGGCCGTCGACCGTGGACGTGTCCAGGTAGGTGAAGGTGTCGCCGGACGCGGTGCCGAGCTGCTTGGTCATCTCGGCGAAGTTGGTCATGCTGTCCATGCCCTGCGTCATCGAGCTGCCGATCGCGGACTTCGACGAGATCCACTTGCCCGCGACGAGCTTCGCGGCCACCGCCGCGTCGGCCCCGGCCTCGGACTTCATGAGCGCCGCCAGGCTCGGGGTGATCTGCACGTAGGTCACGCCGCCGACGACGACCAGCGGCATGGTCATGCCGGTGGACACGATCGTGCCCTCGGCGGACCCGTCCTTGTTGATCTGCATGTCCATCGAGAAGGGCGAGCTGCCGGTGGTCGTGCCGCCCTTGATGTGCAGCGCGGTCACCGTGGCGAGCGCGGTCTTGAAGCGGGCGAGCAGCTGCGCCTGGCTGAGGCCGGCGTTGCTCGAGCCCGAGACGACGGACGTCGAGGAGCCCGCGCTCGGGGCGCTCGAACCGCAGGCGGTCAGCAGGAATGCGCAGGGTATGAGCGCGGCGGCGAGGGCGGTGCGACGCAAGGGAGGCTCCCGTGGGCAGAAGGGATCCCCGGCCGGAGGGTCACCGGAGGCCGCTCACCCTATCAACTCGTCTCGGCGAGCTCGAACCCTGAGCACAGCTCCGCCACCCGGTGGTGCGGCACGGCGCGGGAGTAGAGGAAGCCCTGCGCGCGCTCGGCGCCGAGAGCGCGCAGAATCGCCTCCTGCACCGGGGTCTCCACGCCCTCGGCCGTGACCGTCATGCCGCACGCGTGCGCCAGGGTGATCAGGCTGGTGACGATCGCCTCGGCCGAGTCGTGCCGGGCGATCGAGGGCGGCTGGGTCAGTGCCTTGACGAAGGAGTAGTCGATCTTCAGGGTGCTGGCCGGGAGCCGGTGCAGGTAGGCGAGGTTCGAGTAGCCGGTGCCGAAGTCGTCGATGGCGATGCGCACCCCGAGCTCGGACAGCGCCTGCAGCGTCTCGAGCGCGGGGCGCCCGCTCTCACCCGGGCTCATCACCGCGCTCTCGGTGATCTCCAGCTGCAGCAGCTCCGGCGGCAGGCCCGAGGACTCCAGCGCGTCGGTCACATCCGCGACCAGGTCGGGCTCGTGCACCTGGCGCACCGCCACGTTGACCGCGACCGAGAGCCGGCGGCCGTTCGCCGCGGGCGGCCAGGAGGCGGCGTCCTCGACGGCGCGGCGCAGCACCCAGCGGCCGAGCGAGACGATCATCCCGGTCTCCTCGGCCAGCGGGACGAACTCGCCGGGGCCGAGCAGGCCGCGCGCCGGGTGGTTCCAGCGAATAAGCGCCTCCATCGCGTACGTGGTGCCGTCGTGCAGGTCCACGATCGGCTGGTACTCGAGGAAGAGCTCGCCGTGCTCCAGGGCCGCGGGCAGCGCCTGGGACAGCGCGTACCGGGCGACCTCCCGCTCGTTGCGCTCCTGGTCGAACAGCGCCCAGCGCGCCTTGCCGTCGGATTTCGCCCAGTACAGCGTCATATCCGCGGCACGCAGCAGCTCCACCGGCTTCGCGCCCGCCGAGGGACGCTCCACGAGACCGAGACTCGCGGTGATCGACAGCCGGCGGCCGTCCAGGATGATCGGCTCCTGCAACGCGGCGAGCGCGGCCTTGGCCACGTCCGTCACGCAGGACGAGCTCGTGGTGCGCTCGACCAGGATCACGAACTCGTCGCCGCCCATCCGGGCCACCAGGTGCCGCTCGGGATCAGTGGCCTGACTCAGACGGCGGGCCACCTCGGCCAGCAGCCGGTCCCCGGCCTCGTGCCCGAGGGTGTCGTTGACGCCCTTGAATCCGTCGAGGTCCAGGAACGCCAGCCCGATCCGCTCGTCCGGCTTGGCCTCGTCGAGCAGCTCGGAGAGCCGGTCCAGCAGCATCGTGCGGTTCGGCAGCCCGGTCAGCGCGTCGTGCGTGGCCTGGTGCAGCAGCCGCTGGTTCATCCGGCGCTGCTCGGTGATGTCCTCGAACATCATGATCAGCAGCTCGACCGAGCCGTCCGCCGCGCGCACGGTGCTGGCCTGCATCCGGGTCCAGGTCACAGTGCCGTCGGAGGCGGTGAAGCGCTTCTCCGCGCTGTAGTGCCCGCGCCGCCCGGCCAGCAGATCGCGCACCGCGGTGCACAGCTCCGGCTTGTCGTCCGCGTCCTTGAACTCGTCCACGGTCCGCCCGCGCACCGCCGGCGCGTCCCGCCCGACGATCCGCGCGAGCCGCTCGTTGACCTCGAGCACCCGGCCGGTGCCGTCCACTACGCCGATGCCGAGCGCGGCGTTGCGGAACACGGCGCGGAAGCGGCCCTCTCCGGTGCGGTGTGCGCTGAGCACCGCCTGCCGGATCAGCTCCTGCTCGGCCCGGGTGCGCTCGCGCAGCGCGTTCGCGTAGCCCGAGGCCAGCCCGGCGTACAGCGCGGTGCGCGCGTCCCGGCTCAGCTCCTCGGGCAGGTTCTCCTCGAGCACCGCGACCGTCATCGCTATCGACTCGGGCTGCGTGTAGTTGCCGTCCACCAGGGCCCGGCCGCCCGCCGCGCCCAGCTCGCGCATCGGCTCGACCTTGTCCGGCGCGGCCAGTATCCGCCCGGCCAGCTCCTGCAGCAGCCCGCGGGACCGCGCGGCGCTGCCCGGCACCCCGCCGATCTCGGCGAGCACCTTGAACCACGCGGTGGCGATCCGCTGGGGCGAACTCGGCGTCGTCGTCACG
>DASTAE010000289.1:0-12059 GCA_035712985.1 Actinospica sp. | reverse complement strand
GGCGACCTGAGGTTCGGCACGGACTTCCGCTCGGTCTACGCCACGGTGCTCGCCGACGTGCTCCGCGCGGACCCCGCGCAGGCCCTCGGCGGCACGTTCCCCCTGTTGCCCCTGCGGTGAACCGCCATTCGGGTACACTCAGTGTTTAACGGTTTGGTCACGGGAGTGTGCGGGTTCTGATCTTCATTTCAAGATCGTTGATCTTGTCTTTAGGCGAGCTAAATTGTTGCCGGGCCCTACATGAATTCCGTGTTACGGCCGGTCACCGCGCTGTGGATCTTCAGAGTTACGCGTCCGCCCTGTCCACAACATGACAACGTTGCCATTCGACGGCCCGTAGAACTCGATCTTGGAATCTTGATCAACGTTTCCGAGCCGTTACCGAAGGTCCCCAAAGCCCCCGAACGGCCCCTTCACAAAGCCTTGCCGACGCAATACGTTGCGGGTCACAACATTCCACGTCCCGCCTCGGGACGGCCGTACAGCACCACACCGCCGCCTCCCGGCTCCACTCCGCACCGTCGCGGTCGCCGCGTCGGTATCCGAGAAGGGAACAGCGCAATGATGCGCAAGCAAATCCTCGCCGCCGTGGTCGTCGCCACCGCGGCGGCCACCGTGTTGGCCGGCTGTTCGAGCTCGAGCAAGAGCTCCACCGGCTCTTCCAGCTCGACCAACAACAAGGTCGGAGTCCTGCTCCCGGACACCGCCTCCTCCCCGCGCTGGGTCTCCGCCGACCCGTCGCGGATCGAGGCCCAGTGCGCCGTGTACAAGCTGGACTGCAAGGTCTACAACGCCAACGGCTCCGCCTCGACCCAGGAGACGCAGAACCAGCAGCTGATCAGCTGGGGCGCCGGCGTGATCCTGCTGACCGACCTCGACTCCGCCTCCGGCGCCTCGATCGAGAAGCTCGACAAGTCCAAGGGCGTCGTCCCGATCGACTACGACCGCCTGACGCAGGGCGGCGGCGCGTCCTACTACGTGTCCTTCGACAACGTGAAGGTCGGCGTGGACCAGGGCACCGCCCTGACCCAGTGCCCGCAGGTCAAGGGCAAGACCGACGTCGGCTACACCGAGATCGACGGCGCGGCCACCGACAACAACGCCACCCTGTTCGCGCAGGGCTACAACTCGGTGCTCTCGAAGCAGCCCGGCTGGACCAAGCTCGACGACGCCAGCGGCAACTGGGACGCCACCACCGCGCAGAGCGTCTTCCAGAACCAGCTCGGCAAGAACGGCAGCAAGATCAACGCCGTGATGGTCGCCAACGACACGATGGCCCAGTCGGTCATCAACGTGCTGCAGCAGCAGGGCCTGGCCGGCAAGGTCGCGGTCTCCGGTCAGGACGCCTCCGCGGGCGGCCTGGACAACATCATGGCCGGTACCCAGTGCTTCAGCATCTACAAGCCGGTCGCGGGCGAGGCCGACGTCGCGGTGAAGCTGGCCTCCCAGATCCTGGCCGGCCAGAAGCCGACCGCCCCGGCCACCATCACCGACCCGTCGAACGGCACCAAGGTCCCGAGCTACCTGGCTACGCCGACCGTCATCACGCAGGCGAACGTCGGCCTGCCGGTCAAGGACGGCTACGAGACCGCCGCCTCGGTCTGCAACACCAACGCCACGACCAAGGCCAACTGCGCCAAGTTCGGCATCAGCTAATCGCAGCTGATCAGCACCGGTAACCCCGGATCTTCCCGTCCCCGGCAGGCTCCCGCCTGGGCCTGCCGGGGACGGGATCAGCCACATCGACCCAAGGAGTCACCGTGAGCGTGGACGCCGGTCCCCGCGTCGCGAGCGAGCCGATCCTGCGGCTGCGCGGCATTCAGAAGTCCTTCGGCCCGGTCAACGTCCTCAAGGGCGTGGACTTCGAGGCCCGATCCGGAGAAGTGACCGCGTTGGTCGGCGACAACGGCGCCGGTAAGTCCACGCTGGTCAAGTGCGTCGGTGGCACCTACGCCATCGACGCGGGCGAGTACCTGTTCGACGGGAAGCCCGTGCACGTGCACAGCCCCCGCGACGCCTCGGCCCTCGGAATCGAGATCGTCTACCAGGACCTCGCCCTGTGCGACAACCTGGACATCGTCGAGAACATGTTCCTCGGCCGCGAGGAGGTGAACGGTCCGGCACGCACGCTCGACGAGGCGAAGATGGAGCTGATGGCCGGTCAGACCCTCGCCTCGCTGTCGGTGCGCACCGTGAAGTCGGTGCGGCAGAAGGTCTCCAGCCTCTCCGGCGGCCAGCGGCAGACCGTCGCGATCGCCAAGTCCGTGCTGTGGAACTCGAAGCTCGTCATCCTCGACGAGCCGACCGCCGCGCTCGGCGTCGCGCAGACCGCCCAGGTCCTCGACCTGGTGCGCCGGCTCGCCGACCAGGGCCTCGCCGTCGTGCTCATCTCGCACAACATGAACGACGTGCTCCAGGTCTCGGACAGCATCGCGGCGCTCTACCTCGGACAGATGGCCGCCCAGGTGCGCCGTTCCGAGGTGACGCACACCCAGATCGTCGAACTGATCACGGCCGGGCGCTCCGGCGACCTCGGCCTGAACTCCACGGCGGCGGCCGCCGAGGGGAACGGAGCACGCGCATGAGCACCATCGGCAACGACCGGCTGAGCCAGCCGATGAACGCGGGCGAGGAACAACCCTTCCAGGCCCGTTCGCTCAGCCCGCGCGAATACACCCTCGACTACTTCCAGCGGCTGCGCGGCGGCGACATGGGCGCGATCCCGGGCCTGCTCGGCCTGGTCGTCCTGGTGATCCTCTTCTCCTTCCTGCAGAGCGGATTCCTCTCCGCCTACAACGTGGAGAACATGGTCATCGACGGCGCGCCGACGATCATCATGGCGATGGGCCTGGTGTTCGTGCTGCTGCTCGGCGAGATCGACCTGTCCGCGGGCACCGCCTCGGGCGCGTGCGCCGTGCTGGCGGCGGTGCTGCTGGTGCGGCACAACGTGAACTGGGTCCTCGCGGGCCTGGCGGCCGCCGTGCTCGGCGCGCTCATCGGCGTGTTCATCGGCTGGCTGCGCGCGAAGGTCGGCATCCCGTCCTTCGTCATCACCCTGGCGGCGTTCCTGTCCTTCCAGGGCGTGATCGTCATCATGATCGGCGGCGGTGGATCGATCCTGATCACCAGCCACACGCTGCTGGCGCTGGAGAGCGCGAGCATCTCCGACTACATGCCGCTGTGGGCGGGCTGGGCGATGCTGGCGGTCGTCGTGCTCGGCTTCGCCGCGGTGAAGTTCCGCACGATGGCCAAGCGCCGCGCCTCCGGCCTGTCCACCGAGCCGAACGAGATCGCGCTGCTCAAGGTCGTCGTGCTGGCCGCACTGGGCGCCGTGTTCGTGTACTACATGGGCATCAACCGCATCGTCACGCACACCTTCCTGACCGCGGGTCAGACCTCCGAGGGCGTGCCGTGGATCGTACCGGTCATGCTGGTCCTGCTGTTCGCGCTGACCTTCCTGCTCGGCCGCACCCGCTACGGCCGGCACGTCTACGCGGTGGGCGGCAACGACGAGGCGGCCCGCCGCGCCGGTATCCGGGTGGACATGGTGCGCATCTCCGTCTTCGTCATGTGCTCCTTCCTGGCGGCGCTCGCCGGCCTGGTGCAGATGTCGGCGCAGGCCGGTGTGAACTCGGCCCAGGGCGGCGGCAACACCCTGCTGCTCGCCGTCGGCGCGGCCGTCATCGGCGGCACGAGCCTGTTCGGCGGACGCGGCCGGGTGATCGACGCGATCATCGGCGGCGCCGTGGTCGAGGTGATCTCCTACGGGATGAGCGACCTGATCTCGGGCTCGAACGGCCCGGGCTGGCAGCTCATCATCACCGGCATCGTGCTGCTGGTCGCGGCCGGCTTCGACGCGGTGTCCCGGAGAGCGGGTGTGACCCGGCAGTAGCGGCGGAGGAGGGTTGAGCAGGATGCGGACGGGCGCCGACCGAGAAGGAACGGACAAGCACGATGACTGCTGCCGGGACGGCGGGGTCGACGCAGGACGAGGTTCGCAGGCACAACGTCTCGACGCTCTTGCGCTACGTCCATGTGCACGGCCCCACATCGCGCACCGAGCTGACGAGCGTGATGCAGCTCAACCGGTCGACGATCGGCGCGCTCACCGCCGACCTCACCCAGGTCGGACTGGTGCGCGAGGAGGTCCCGGCCCGCGCCAGGGCGGCCGGGACCGGGGCGGGCAGGCCCTCGCTGGTGGTCTGCCCGCGGCCGGAGAACGTCTACGTCTTCGCCTATGACATCGGCGTCGACTACCTGATCGCGGCCCGGGTCGGCCTCGGCGGCTCGATCCTGGACCGCAGGGAACTGCACCGGCTGCGCGGTGACTACGCCCTCGAGGACGTCACCGCGCACCTGGGCAGGTTCACCGCCGAGATGCTGGGCCGGGCGGAGCCCGGGTCGGTCTGCGTGGGGGTCGGGGTGGCCATCGCCGCCCTGGTCCGCGAGTCCGACGGCCAGGTCCGCTACGCCCCCAACCTCGGCTGGGTGGACGCCCCGCTGGGCACCTCGCTGGCCGACATGCTCGGCGAATACGGGATCAAGGCCCGCATCGCCGTGGGCAACGACGCCGACCTGGGAGCCCTGGCCGAGCACGTCCGCGGCGCCGCGGCCGGTTCGTCCGACGCCGTCTACCTGACCGGCGAGGTGGGCGTCGGCGCGGGCATCATCATCAACAACGAACCCCTGCGCGGCCACGGCGGCTACGGCGGCGAGATCGGCCACACGGTGGTCAACCCGGCCGGCCGGCTCTGCCGCTGCGGCGCGCGGGGCTGCTGGGAGACCGAGATAGGCGAGAAGGCCATCCTCGACGCCGCCGGCCACCCCGACGGCCCCCGCTCGACCGTCTCGGCGGTGGTCGCGACCGCGGCCGACGGCGACTCCCGCGCCCTGGCCGCGATGCGCCACGTCGGCGAATGGCTCAGCATCGGCGTCGGCAACGTGGTCAACATCTTCAACCCCGAGGTGGTCATCTTCGGCGGTCTGCTGCGCGACGTCTTCCCGGCCGTGGAGCAGCAGCTGCGGACCACGCTCCTGACCACCGGCCTGGCCGCCCCCCGCGAGCAGGTCCGCCTCGTGACCCCGGGCCTGGGCGCCGACTCCACCCTGGTGGGCGCCGCCGAGCGCGCCTTCGCCCCGCTGCTGTTCGACCCGATCGAGGTCATCAGCAGGCTGAGGTAGCGCGGCGCTCCCCGCGCCGGATATTCCGTTGACCGTGGCCCGGCGAGTTCCTAGCGTTGCGCGCATCCGTGACGACGCATCCCCTGGTAGGTAACTTGCTCTCTCGCACCATCACGTTCCGGCCCAGCAGTGCCGACGAGCTCGATCGGATCCTGCCGCTCGTGCGGCGGGACGGGGCGTGCCCGCTGTCCGCCGAGCGGTATCTCGAGCATCTCGAGGACGGGCAGTACAGCCACGAGCGTACGTGGCTGGCCGTCGACCAGGACGGCGAAATCCTTGCCGTCGCCGTCTGGTGGGCCTCACCCCGTGCCACGGAGCCCGGGGCGCTCGACGCCGTATACGCGCACGAATCCGTCGGGCTCGGCGAGGAGCGCATCGCGTTGGCCGCGGACCTGCTGCGGGCCGGTCACGAGGCCTTCGCCGCGCGGTTCGGGCTGGCCGAGCCTCCGGATTACCACGTGTTCGTTCCGAGCGACTGGCGCGATCAGCCGGAGGTCGCCGACGCGCTGACGTGGCGCCGCGCCGCCGTCGAGCGCGCGGGGCTCGGGACGCTGCTCGAACGGCTGCGATTCGAGTGGACGCCGCAGGACGGGATCGTCGAGCCCGACAGAGGCCTGCGATACCGGGCGGAGCCGGACGACGAGGTGTTCGTCGACCTGTTCACCCGTGTGCTCAAGGGTTCCCTCGACACCACGTCGACCCGCGAGGCGGCGCGGATCGGCGCGGTCGAGCAGGCTCGGGACGACCTCGTCCACCTGCGCGATCGGATGCTCGGCGAGCGCTCGTGGTGGTTCGTCGCGGTGAACGCGGACGGCGAGACGGTCGGGTTCGGCATCCCCTCGCGCAATCCGAACGCGCCGGTGGTCGGGTATCTCGGCGTGCTGCCGGAGCATCGCGGCCAGGGGTACATCGACGCGATCCTCGCCGAGATCACCCGGGTTCTGGTCGCCGAGGCCGACGCCGTGCTCATCCGCGCGGACACCGACCTGGTGAACAAGCCGATGGCCGCGGCGTTCCTGCGCGTGGGATATCGGAATCAGGCGCGAAGGCTGGTTTTCTCGGCAAGCTGACACGGTGATTCCGGTGCCCCGGCCTGCGATCCCGCTGCAGGCCGGGCACCGGCATGTGCTGCGCGTCAGATCCGCGCGGTGGCCGCTCGGCCGATGCCGAAGTGCCGGATGAAGAAGCGGACCGCGCTGTCCGCCTCGAACCTCGGCAGCTCCTTGTGCCGACCCGAATTCACGTGCAGGGACTTCTCCCGCGAGGCGAACGCGTCGAAGAGCGCCAGGCCCGCCGCACGGTCGATGTGCTCGTCGTCCCACTGCATCGCGTACTCGATCGGGATCGTGATCCGCTTCGCGTGCGCGGCCAGGGCGTCGGGCCAGTGCAGGCCGAAGGCCGCCGCGGCGATCCGCGGCTCGCTCGCGACGAACGGGACGCCGATCGCCGTGCCCATGTTCAGGCCCCAGAAGCCGACCGGCCCGCCGACGCCGATCTCGGGGAGCTGCTGAAGCGCGTCGAGCAGCGCGCGGTATTCGGGTACCGCGCGTTCGGCGAGGTGAGCGTTGTAGCGCACCACGATCGGGCCTTCGGGCTCGCCCGCCTCCCGCGCCGCGTACAGCGCCTCGACCTCGCGTTCGTCGTGCTCGGTGCGCGGCCGGTCGCCGTGCCCGGGAGCATCGATGACGGCGACGTGGAAGCCGGCGCCGTGCACGAGGCGGTGCGCGCGGCCCGACATCGCGGGCGCCTTCTTGTGGATGCCGCCGCCGTGGCCGAGCAGCACGAGCGGCGCGCCCTCGGCGTCGGCCGCGGGGGACCAGAGGACGCCGGGAATGCGGCCGACTCCGATGGTGAAGTCGCGTTCACGGATGCCGTCCGACGTGGTGTCGGCAGTGAAAGTCAGAGTGTTCATGATCATCATCGCCCTTCGGGAATGCCTCGATTTCGGCGCTCCCGGCGATGACTAGAACGATCGCCCGACCGTGGTGAACCGTGGGAGCACCCACTTCGCTACCGCTGTCATGGGTCTCACCTCCTCGCGTTCGGGCACGGTGCTCCGCACGCTATCAACGCGCCGCCGAGCCGCTCAACCGGTTTCCGGCGCGGCGGCCGGCTCGCTGACCGGCTCGCTCGCCGGCTCCTCCGGGACGATGAAGAACCGCACCGCCATCTGCCGTGCGCCGGGCGGCGCCTCGTAGAGCGAGCGGGAGTACTTGGCGACCAGCGCGCGGTACTCGGCGACGAAGGCGCGCACCTCGTCCTCGGTCAGCGCGGTGCCGAAGCGGTCGCCGTCGACCCACCCGACCCCCGCGTCGTACTCGGCGGTGAAGCGCAGGTAGAGCTCGATGTCGTGGCTGGCGCGCAGCGAGGCGAGTTGCTCGGAGGCCTCCTGCTCCAGCGGCGACATCTGCGAGCGCGGGGGATTGCGCACGGAGACGCGGCTGACCCGCCACCAGCGCTCCCGCCCGGTCGAGCGCTCCTCGACCTCCTCGACGAGGTGCTGCTCGGCCAGTTTGCGCAGGTGGTAGCTCGTCGTGCCGGTGCTCTCACCGAGCGCCTTGGCCAGCGCGGTCGAGTTCGCCGGGCCGTGCTCGGACAGGTGCGCCAGGATCCGCCGCCGGACCGGGTTGCTCCACGTCTGGTAGAGCGCGATCCGCTCGGCCGCGGTCGTGCCGATGTCGCGCAGACCTGGTTCGACCATGGGCCCAGGATACCTGCGGAGACGCTCTGCAGACAGTCTTTGCAGAGATGGTTTGCAAAGAGTCTCTGCAATGACGTACCGTGGTTCGTGTCGGGTCGGGGAACAGGGGAGAGGAACAGCATGCGAATCAGATTCAGGCAGGCGTTGGCCGCGTCGGCGGGCGCGTTCGCGCTCGCCGCGGCCGGGGTCGCGGTCGCCGACGGCGCGCAGGGGGCGCCGCCGGCGACCGCGTACCAGCAGGCGATCGAGGTGCGGCCGGGGGAGCAGGCGGCGGGAGCCGTCGCGCTCGTCGATGGCGGCGGCGGGCGGTGGCAGGGGTCTTCGGGCGATACCCGGACCGGTCAGCCGATCGCGGCGGATGCGCACTTCAGGATCGGCAGCATCAGCAAGACCTTCGAGGCCGTGGTGCTGCTCCAACTGGTCGGCGAACACCGCGTCTCGCTCGATCAGAGCATCCAGCACTATCTGCCGGGCCTGCTGCCCGCGGACTTCCAGCCGATCACCCTGCGGGAACTGCTCGACATGACGAGCGGGCTGCCGCAGATCGGCGCGGGCGCGCCCGAGACAACGGTCGATCAGGAGATCGAGGGCCGCTTCGAAAACCAGTCGTTCACGCAGATCATCGAGTCCACGCTGCGGCCGGCGGGCCGCTCGTGGCCGGGTCCGGTGTCCGTGCCGGGCGCCGAGCAGGCCTATAACTCGCTGAACTACCGCATCATCGGCCTGCTCATCGAGCGGGTCACCGGGGAGTCCTTCAAGGAGGCGGTCACCGAGCGCGTGCTCGAGCCGCTGCATCTGAGCGGTACGTCGCTCCCGGAGGGCTCGCCGTTGATGCCCTTGCCCTACCTGCACGGCTATCTGACGAGCAGTGAGGGCGCCGTGGTCGACGTGAGCGCGCAGGGCGGGGACCCGTCCAGCATGATCTCCACGACAGCCGATCTCGACCGCTTCATCACCGCGCTGTATTCGGGCAGGCTCCTGCCATCCGCGCTGCTCACGCAGATGTTCACGCTGCCGCGTGATGCGCAGGGCAATCCCGTGCCGTACACCGGCGGCGATGGGAACTGCGAGAGCGGGCCGCAGAAGGGCGAGGCGTGCTTCGGGCTGGGCATCGGAAGCGACACGCTGCCCGACGGCACGGTGCTGTGGGGCAAGACCGGCCAGGACCCCGGCTACTTCACCGCGATGTTCGCGACCAGGGACCTCAGCCGCGTCGGAGTCGTCTCGGTCGGCGTCACCGATCTCGGCGCCGAGGCCGGGTTGGCGACGGCGAACCGGCTGGCGGCCGTCGCGTTCGGCTGAGCGCGCGGGCCCGGCGGCGGCGACCCGGACGGCGGGATCTGCGTGATCAATGGTCTGGCCGACGGTATTGTCGGCAACAGTCGCCGCCCGAGGGGCCACGACCGCACACCGGTCGACTCTCGCACTCACTGGAACTGGACAACGATGACATCCCAACCCGACGCCCGGATCGTCCTGCGTGCCGCAGGGGTCTGCCTCGTGCTCGACGCGACGGCGGCCCGACTGCCTGCGGTGTTGCACTGGGGCCACGATCCGGGCGTACCGAGCGCGGCCGATCTCGACGCGCTCGCCCTGGGTGGGATTGCGCCGCACGCGCCGAACGGCGTGGACGTGCCGATCCGGCTCTCGCTGCTCCCCGAGCACTGGACGGGCTGGACCGGGACGCCCGGGCTGAGCGGCTCCCGCGCCGGCGGCGCCTGGTCGCCGCGGTTCACGATGACGGGTATCGAGGTCGACGGGGTCGAGGAGAGCGCGGCGATCGTGCTCCGCGAGGGGGCGGCGAAGGTCGTCTTCCGCGCGCAGGACGACGCGGCCGGGCTCGAGCTCGAGATCGAGGTCGAGATGGATGCGAGCGGCGTGCTGCGGATGCGCGGCGCGGTGCGCAATCTCGACGAGGCGGACTATCAGCTCGATGAGTTGCTGCTCGCGCTGCCGGTTCCGCAGGAGGCCGGGGAGCTGCTCGACTTCGGCGGCCGCTGGGGCAAGGAGCGGGTGCCGCAGCGTGCGCCGATCACGCTCGGCACGCACCGGCGCGAGGGCAGGAAGGGCCGGACCGGGGCGGACGCTGCGTACGTGCTGCACGCGGGAACGCCCGGCTTCGGCTTCGCCGGCGGCGAGGTCTGGGCGCTGCACACGGCCTGGTCGGGCAACCACGTGCACCAGTTCGAGCAGGTCGACAGCGGAGTGCAGCTGCTCGCGGGCGGCGAGCTTCTGCTGCCGGGCGAGGTGAGGCTGGGTCAGGGCGAGTCCTACCGCGGGCCGTGGATCTACGCCGCGCACGGCGACGGGCTCGACGCCGTCGCCCGGCGCTTCCATACGCTGATGCGCGCGCGTCCGCAGCACCCGCGCACGCCGCGTCCGGTGACGCTGAACGTGTGGGAGGCGGTGTATTTCGATCACGACCTGGACGTGCTGCTCGAGTTGGCCGAGCAGGCGGCCGCGGTCGGCATCGAACGCTTCGTCCTCGACGACGGCTGGTTCGGCGCCCGCCGCGACGACCACCGCGGGCTCGGCGACTGGACCGTCTCACCCGACGCCTGGCCGGACGGGCTGCACCCGCTGGTGGACCGCGTGCGGAAGCTGGGCCTGCAGTTCGGGCTCTGGTTCGAGCCCGAGATGGTCAACCTCGACTCCGATCTGGCCCGCCGTCACCCGGACTGGATCCTGTCCACCGGCGGAAGGCTCCCGGTCGAGTCGCGGCACCAGCAGGTCGTCGATCTCGCGATCCCCGAGTGCTACGCGTACATCAGGGATTCGATCTGCGCGATCCTCGACGAGTACGAGATCGGCTACATCAAGTGGGACCACAACCGCGACCTGATCGACGCGGGCGGTCCGGGCGGGCGTCCGGCCGTGCACGAGCAGACGCTCGCGTTCTACCGCCTCGTCGACGAGATCAAGTCGCGCTACCCGGAACTGGAGATCGAGTCCTGCTCCTCCGGCGGCGCCCGGGTGGACCTCGGCGTGCTGGAGCGCACGGACCGGATCTGGGTCTCGGACAACATCGACCCGCTCGACCGCCAGCAGATGTTCCGCTGGACGACGCAACTGGTGCCACCGGAGCTGTTGGGCGCGCACATCGCCTCCGGCAGCTCGCACACCACCGGCCGGAAGCACGACCTGTCCTTCCGCGCGGCCACGGCGCTGTTCGGCCACCTCGGCGTCGAGTGGGACCTGCGCTCCGCGACGCCGGCCGAGCGCGTGGAACTGCTCGACTGGATCCGCTTCCACAAGACGCACCGCGAGCTGCTGCACGGCGGTGATCTCGTCCGGATCGACCACCCCGACGCGTCGGTCGTGCTGCACGGCGTCGTCGCCCCGGACCGCTCCGAGGCGATCTACTCCTATGCCGTGACCGCGCGCAGCCCCTTCGTCTCACCCGGCAGGCTCCGCCTTCCCGGCCTCGACCCGGAGCGCCGGTACCGCGTCGAGCCGGTCTTCCCGGAGTACCTGCCCGCGGGAACGGTAACCCCGGCCTGGTGGCCCGGCGTGGAGATGCGCGGCGCCCTCCTCGGCAGCAGCGGCCTGGCCGCGCCGCTGCTGCCCCCGGAGCATGCCGTCATCTACCACGCCAGGCTGCTGCCCTGAGGAAGAGGGATGGGGGGAACCGGATCAGCCCTGGACGTAGTCGATGAGGTTCTGGCGGTCGAACTCCAGCTGGTCGATGCGCGTTTTGACCATGTCGCCGATGCTCACGATGCCGACGAGGCGCCCCGCGTCCACGACCGGAAGGTGGCGGATGCGGCGCTCGGTCATCGTCGTGCAGAGCTCGTCGACATGGTCGTCGAGGCCGCAGGTCGAGACCTCCCAGACGGCGATGTCGGAGACCGGGCCGTCCAGCACGACGTCGCCGCGGTCGTGCAGTCGGCGCACCACGTCGCGTTCGGAGACGATGCCGCCGACGGTCACGCCGTCCTCGGAGACGACGACGGCCCCGATATTGCGCTCGGCCAGCAGCGCGAGCAGCGTGCGGCACGTGGCGTCGGGGCGGACTGTGGCGACGATGGATCCCTTGTTCCTGAGGACGTCTTTCACTCTCATGGCATCTGCTTCCCTCGCCCTTGAAGGACAGCTCGGTGACGGACCCCCCGCCTTCCACCTTGGCGGATGAAACGGGTGAACGCCAGTCGTGGCGGGCCGGTAGCGCAAGGCGATC
>DASTAE010000288.1:0-22629 GCA_035712985.1 Actinospica sp. | reverse complement strand
GAGATCCTCGACCGGTACGGCATCCGGGCGACGTTCAACATGATCGGCCGTCAGGTCGCCGGGAACCTCCCGCTCGTGCGCGAGGTGGCGGCCGCCGGCCACACGATCACCAACCACACCTGGGACCACGCGGACATGCGCCGATACACCGTCGGGCAGGTGATCGCCGAGATCGACCGCTGCAACGACGCCCTCGCCGACGCCCGACAGACCCCGACGATCTTCCGCGCGCCCTACGGATACTGGACCCGAGAAGTCTTCCAAGCCTGCAACGCCCGGAACCTCATCCCGCTCGGCTGGTCGGTAGACCCCCGGGACTGGGACACCGCGCACGTGAGCACCTGGAACATCGTCAACACCGTGCTGCGCACGACCCGCAGGCACGACATCATCCTCGAGCACGACGGCGGCGGCGACCGCAGCAACACCGTCGCCGCGCTGCGCATCTTCATCCCGGAACTCCTCGAACGCGGCTTCGTGTTCGCCACCGTGTGACCCACGCCCCGGCGTCCGCGTACCCGTCCTGGTATCCGGCTTCGAAGGGTGCGCCCACGCTGGATGCGTCGGCGCACCCGCGAAGACTCAGCAGCAGCCGCGCTCGGCCGTGAGCGCGAGTTCCGGGCGGTCGTCGCCTTCGGCCTGGGGTGCCGCGCAGGCGCAGGCGGTCTGGTCGCAGTCCACGGCGCCGCCGGTCTGGCCTTCGAGGTCGGGGCGGGCGTCGGCGAGGACGGTGTAGACCTCCCAGCGTTCGCGGCCGGGGCCGGTGACCCACACCTTGTCCTGCACCGCGTAGCAGCAGGTGGTGTTCTCCTCGACGTCCGTGGCCATGCCCTGGTTCGCGAGACGGGTGATGGCTTCGGTGACCTGGGCGGTGTCCTCGACCTCGACGCCGAGGTGGTCGAGGCGGGTGGGCTCGTCGCCCTCGCCCTCGATCAGGACGAGCTTGAGCGGGGGCTCGGCGATGGCGAAGTTGGCGTAGCCGGGACGGCGCTTGGCCGGTTCGGCGCCGAGCAGCTTGCTGTAGAACGCGATCGAGCCTTCGAGATCCGAGACGCGCAGCGCGAGCTGGATTCGGGACATGACGGTCACCCTCTCGTTGTATAGATGAGTGTCTATGCAGCCGAGCTTGCCCCTTGAATCGATGACTGTCAACATAGACGCATGTCGAAGAAAGAGCTTCCGGTGCTCCAAGCCCCGGCGTGCTGCACGCCGATGGTGCGCGAGCCGCTGGCCGAGGAGGACGCGAAGGCGCTGGCCGCCTCGTTCAAGGCGCTGTCGGACCCGGTGCGCCTCCGGCTGCTCTCGCTGATCGCCTCGTTCGCGGGCGGCGAGGCGTGCGTGTGCGACCTGACCGGGCCGTTCGACGTCTCCCAGCCCACGATCAGCCATCACCTGAGGGTGCTGCGCGAGGCCGGGCTGATCGACTCCGAGCGGCGCGGGACCTGGGTGTACTACTGGGTGATCCCCGAAGCGCTGGCCCGGCTCGGGGCGCTGCTGGCCACCGACGAGACCGCGGCCGCGGGCGCGCGATGAACCGGGACCTGGGCCGTCGCGCCCTGGCCGAGGCGCTGGGCACCGGGCTGCTGGTCACGGTCGTGGTCGGCTCGGGGATCATGGCGCAGCGCCTGTCCCCGAACGACCTCGGCCTGGAGCTGCTGGAGAACTCCACCGCGACCGCGCTCGGCCTGGCGGTGCTGATCCTGATCCTCGGGCCGGTCTCCGGCGCGCACTTCAACCCGCTGGTCACGCTCGCCGACCACGCGCTCGGCCGTCGCGCGCGCACCGGCGTCGACCAGGCCTCGGTCGCGGTCTTCATCGCGGCCCAGATCCTCGGCGGGATCGGCGGGGCGGTGCTGGCGAACCTGATGTTCGGCCTGCCGGCCGCCACCGCCTCCGCCCACGCCCGCTCCGGCGCCCACCTGTGGCTCGGCGAGGTCGTGGCCACCGCGGGCCTGGTCCTGCTGATCTTCTCCCTCGCCCGCACCGGCCGCGGCGCCCACGGCCCGGCGGCGGTCGGCGCCTACATCGGCGCCGCGTACTGGTTCACGTCCTCGACCTCGTTCGCCAACCCCGCCGTGACCATCGCGCGCTCGTTCACCGACACCTTCGCCGGAATCGCCCCCGCCTCGATCGCCGGATTCCTCGCCGCGCAACTGCTCGGCGCCGTGGTCGGCGCGGCGCTGGTCGCCGTTCTCTTCCCGCACCGCCCGACCCCGGCCGAGCCGCTCGCCGCCGGCGAGCCGCTGGCATCCACGATCGCGAGGACCACGTCATGACCGACAAACCCAGCGTGCTGTTCGTGTGCGTCCACAACGCCGGCCGCTCCCAGATGGCCGCCGGATTCCTCGCTCACCTCGCGGGCGACCGCGTCGAGGTCCGCTCCGCGGGCTCCACCCCGGCCGACGCCGTCAACCCGGTCGCGGTGGCCGCGATGAGGGAGGTGGGCATCGACATCGGCGCCGAGATCCCGAAGATCCTGACCGTCGACGCGGTCAAGGCCTCCGACGTGTGCATCACCATGGGCTGCGGGGACACCTGTCCGATCTTTCCCGGCAAGCGCTACCTCGACTGGACCCTGGACGACCCCGCCGGACAGGGCATCGAGGCGGTGCGCCCGATCCGCGACGAGATCGAGAAGCGCGTACGAGCCCTGATCGACGAGCTCCTTTCCGAGGGCGCGGCGTGAGCGCCCCGGAGCAGGTCGCCGTCCGCCTCACCGCGATGACCGCCGAGCACGCGGACGCGGTGCTCGCGATCTATCAGGCCGGGATCGACGAGGGCAACGCCACCTTCGAGACCACCGCCCCCACCTGGGAGGCGTTCGACGCCGGCAAGCTGCCCGAGCACCGCCTGGTCGCGCTCGACGGGGGCGGCGCAGTGCTCGGCTGGGCCGCGGCCGTCGCGGTCTCCGACCGCTGTGCCTACGCGGGGGTCGTCGAGCACTCCGTCTACATCCATCCGGACGCCCGCGGCCGAGGCGTCGGTACGGCGCTGCTCAAAGCCCTGATCAGCTCCACCGAGGCGGCCGGCATCTGGACCATCCAGTCCGGGATCTTCCCCGAGAACGCCGCGAGCCTCGCCCTGCACATGCGCCACGGCTTCCGCGCCGTCGGCGTCCGCGAACGCATCGGCCGGCATCACGGCACCTGGCGCGACGTGATCCTGATCGAACGCCGCAGCTCCGTCGTCGGCGTCCGGTGACCTCGCGCCGCGCGGACGGCTGAGAGACCACGCGCGGATGAACCTCCATCCGCGGCTTCGGTAGCGGACGTATCGTGGATAGCGTGCAGCCCAGCTCAGCGAGATCGCCGTTGTTCGACCGGATCCGCTCCGGGCTGATCGGCGACGACGCCGTACTCGACGGGCCGTTCGGTCCGCGCCGGGTCGTCTACGCCGACTACACCGCCTCCGGCCGCTCCCTGGACTTCATCGAGGACTACATCCGCACGCAGGTCCTGCCGCGCTACGCGAACACGCACACCGAGAGCTCGAGCACGGGCCGCGCGACCACGCACCTGCGTGAGCAGGCCCGACGCGGCATCCGGGAGGCGGTCGGCGGCGACGCGGACCATCTCGTGATCTTCACCGGATCCGGGGCGACCAGCGCCGTGAACAAGCTCGTCGGCATCCTCGAACTACGGCTGCCCGCAGGGCTCGCGGACAGCTACCGGCTCGAGGCGGCCATCCCGCCCGATCAGCGCCCGGTCGTGTTCGTCGGGCCGTACGAGCACCACTCGAACGAACTGCCGTGGCGCGAGTCGATCGCCGAGGTCGTGGTCGTGCCGGAGGACGCGGACGGCCACATCGACCAGGCCTTCCTCGCCGAACAGCTCGACCGCCACGCCGACCGCCCGCTACGCATCGGCAGCTTCTCCGCCGCCTCCAACGTCACCGGAGTGCTCACGGACGCCGACGCCATCGCCGCCCTGCTGCACGCCCACGGCGCGCTCTCGTTCTGGGACTACGCCGCCGCCGGACCGTACGTGCCCATCCGCATGCGCGAATCGGCCCCGGGGCGCGGCGACCACAAGGACGCGATCTTCCTGTCCCCGCACAAGTTCCCGGGCGGACCGCAGACCCCCGGTGTGCTCGTGATCCACCGAGAGCTCGTGCGCAACCGCGTGCCGACCGCTCCCGGCGGCGGCACGGTCCTGTTCGTCGACCCCCTCGGCCACCGCTACCTCGACGACCCCATCGCCCGCGAGGAAGGCGGCACCCCCGCGATCGTCGAATCCATCCGCGCCGGCCTCGTCTTCGCGCTCAAGCAGGCCGTCGGCACCGACGTCATCCAGGCCCGCGAGGAGCAACTGTGCGGCGAGGCCGTCGCCCGCTGGAACGCCGACCCCCGCATCGACATCCTCGGCAACCCGCGCGCCCGGCGACTGTCCATCGTCTCCTTCCGGCTCCGCGCCCCGCGGCCGGGCGAGTTCCTGCACCACAACTTCGTGGTCGCGGTGCTCAGCGACCTGTTCGGCATCCAGGCCCGCGGCGGCTGCTCCTGCGCCGGACCCTACGGACACCGACTGCTGGCCATCGACGCCGAGCACTCCCACGCCTTCGAACACGAGATCAGCCTCGGCTGCGAGGGCATCAAACCCGGCTGGACGCGGATCAACTTCAACTACTTCATCACCGACACCGTCCGCGACTACCTCATCGACGCCGTCGACCTGCTCGCCCGCCACGGCCACCGGCTGCTCCCGGCCTACCGGTTCGATCCGGCGACCGGGTTCTGGCAGCACCGCGAGCCCACGGCGTCCCGGCTCCCGGACCTCGCCGCCGTCCGGTTCACCCGGGACGGCATCGCCGCATCCGTCCCCGCCCCGGCCACCGCCGACGAGGACGCGCTCCCCGGCCAACTCGCCGCCGCACGCCGACTGCTCGAGGCGCTGCCCGAGCCCTCCGCCGACGGGCCGACCGGCCTGGCCGCCGAGTTCGAGGCGCTGCGCTGGTTCCCGCTGCCCGCCGCATGCCTCGACGCCCTCGACTGACCACCTTCTTCGCTCCGACCGATTCGTTCACCGCGCCGTGCAATGATCTGCCGGTGACCACGATCACTGGCGGCTCTCGTTCCGCTCTACTCATGCGCGGCTTCGTCCTGGAATACATCACGCTCGGGTGGAACGTGGTCGGTGTGGTGATACTCGCCTTCGCCGCGATCGGCGCGCACTCGGTGGCGCTGGCCGGGTTCGGCCTGGACTCGCTGGTGGAGATCGGCGCCTCGACGGTGGTGATCTGGGAGCTCTCGGGGACCGGGGAGGAACGGCAGCGCCGCGCGCTGCGCCTGATCGGCGCGGCGTTCATCGCCTTGGCCCTTTACCTGTCAGTGCAGTCCACCCTCGTGCTCGTGCTCGGCTACCACCCCAGGCACTCGGTGCTCGGTATCGCCTGGACGGCGATCACCGCGGCGGTGATGTTCGCACTCGCCGCCGGGAAGTCGCGTACCGGCGCCGCGCTGGACAATCCGGTGCTCAAGACCGAGGGCAAGGTCACCCTCGTCGACGGCATCCTGGCCGCGGCCGTGCTCGTCGGGCTGTCCCTCAACGCGGGCCTGGGCTGGTGGATGGCCGACCCTCTGGCCGGATACGTCCTGGTGTACTACGCGGCGCGTGAAGCCCGGCACATCTTCCGCGAGGCGTCCTCGACCGCCGCGTAGGACCCGGCCGCCTACGGGTCAGATGAAGAGCAGTTGCGCGCCCTCGGTCTTCTCGATGAAGTCGGCCGCGCTGATGATTCCCTCGACCGGCTCGTACAGGTCGTCCAGGTCCAGGTGCATCATGTCGGCCGACATCCGGCAGGCCCACAGGTGGCCGCCCGAGGCGACGATCTGGTCCAGGAATTCGGGAACGTCCGGGACGCCGATGTCGTGGATCTGCTTGCGCATCTGGTGCGTGGCGAGCGTGGTCATGCCGGGGATGCCGCCGAGGCCCTGGGGCATGTGGGTCGCCGTGTTGCCGAGCAGGGTGAACTTCAGCTCGCCCATCCGCGACTTGGTGATCATGTCGAAGCCCCAGAACGTGAAGAACAAGTGGGTCTCCACGCCCTCACCGAGCGCGGCGTTCGCCAGAACCAGCGCGGGGTAGGCCATGTCCAGATTGCCCTTGGAGCAGATGATGGCCAGCTTGCGGCCCGCGGTCGCGGTGTCGCCGAAGTCGGGGATGACGGCGGGAGCCGTACGGGCCTCGGCGCCGGTCGGTGCGGTGGGGGTTGTCATGGCGGGAGGTCCTTTCCAGCGCAGTCGCGAGCCGCGGTACGGCTCTCACACACAGCCCTGAGGCTTGGGCAGTCCGGCGATGTAGGCCATCTTCTTGGCCGGCTTGCCGGGGAACAGCGCGAACAGCTCCTTGATCGGGATGTGCGCGAGGGTTGAGACACGGCGCAGCGTCGCGGTCTGGCCCTGCTGCGCGAAGTCGGCACGCAGGAAGCGGATCGCGGGCCAATGCGCCTCGGTCAGGTCGATGCCGATGGCCGCGGCCAGCACTCTGGCGAGGTCCTCGTCCCATTCGTCGTAGTCGGTGAGGAAGCCTTCTGCGTCGGTGTGCACTTCGCGGGTGCCGATAGTCGCCATTGGCATGGTCAGGACTTCCTTTCCGGTGCGCGCTTGCCCGCCGTCGAGTAGCGGGAAGGCAGCGGGATGCGACGGCCGGGCAGCAGCATGTGCCAGTAGATCCAGCGGAACGCGAGCTTGCCCCAGTGATTGAGCGGACTCTCCTGGAGCAGCGGGAACGGCCCGAACCCAGGAATCGGGTACCTGCCGGGCAGCGGTTCGGTGTCGTAGTCGAAGTCGATCAGCAAGGCGTTGCCGTCGCCGGACTCGACGAAGCAGTTGGCGTGCCCGTCGAACTCGGCCGTCATCGCGCGCCCCTCGGCCCACGCCGGGAAGTTCTCGGCGAACGCGTCGACGCAGAAGTGCGCGGTGGACCCGGCCTTCGAGGTCGGGAAGTCCCCGGCGTCGCCGATCGCGAAGATCTCAGGGAACTTACGAGACTGGGTGGTGTGCCGGTCCACCGGGACGTAGTTCAGCTCGTCGCCCAGACCGGAGCGCGCGATGAAGTCGGCACCCATGTTCAACGGCACGGTCACCAGCAGATCGAACCCGATCTCCCGCTCGTCGTACGACACCAGCGTCCTGCGCTCGTCGTCCACGCGCTCGACGAGGAAGTCGCTCTCCACGGCGATTCCGCGCTCGGCGAGCATGCCGCCCAGCCGCTCAGAGGCGATCGGCTTGGTGAAGGCGCCAGGCAGCGGAGTGACGTAGGTGATCTCGATCTTCTCGCGCAGCCCACGCCTACGCAGGTACGCGTCGACCAGGAACGTGAACTCGAGCGGCGCGACCGGGCACTTGATCGGGGTGTCGACGATGTGCACGACCAGGCGGCCCTCCTCGAAGCCCAGCAGGGCCTCACGCAGCGCCAGCGCCCCGTTGAGCGTGTAGAACTCGTGGATCTGCCTGCGCCACAGCGGACCGATCATGCCAGGGGTCTGCTCCGGCCGCGGACTCGTGCCGGTCGCGATCACCAGCGCGTCGTAGTCCAGCCGGGAGCCGTCGGCGAGCTGCACCTGCCGACGCTCGGCATCGACCAGCTCGACCTCGGCCTCGATGAGCTCCACCCCGTCGGGGATGAACCGCCGCCGCGGCTTGACCAGCTGCTCGGGGCCGTAGACCCCGAACGGGACCAGCAGCAGACCCGGCTGGTAGAGATGCTGCGGCTCCGCGTCGACGACCGTGATGCGCCACTCCCGCCGGCTGAGGCGAGGGCGCAGCCGGTTCACGATCATCGTTCCGGCCGTTCCCGCCCCCAAGACCACCAAGCGCCTCATGGCCCGCTCCTCGATCGGCGACGCCGCACCCGGCGCCTCGTACCCCGAACGTACGGCGGCGCCACTGCGGAGATCAGTGCCGAAGGGCATGGCCGACCCGGGGCCAAGGTCCCGCACCAAGCGCTCCCGGGCCATGGCTCAGAGCGGGAAGATCGTCTCCAGATAGCCGTCCAACAGCGTCTCGGCCCGCGCCCGCGCGTCCGGCGCCTGACGTGCGGCCTCCGCCAGAAGCTCGGCCGGATCGATGCCGCGGGCGCTGGCCTGCTCGGCGCCGCCGTTGTCCAGCCACATGGTGATGTCGTACGAGGTGACCTCGGGATGGAACTGCACGGCGAGGCAGCGCCCGACCCGGTAGGCCTGGATCGCGGCGTCGGTGCGCGCGAGCACCGTGGCGCCGGGCGGCGGTGTGAACGCGTCGAAGTGCCACTGGAACCACGGGCCCGCCTCGAGGCTCGAGTCCGCGGGCTCGATCATGGTCCAGCCGATCTCCGGCCGCGGGCCGAGCGCCACGGACCCGCCGAGCGCGCGGGCCAGCGCCTGCGCTCCGAAACAGATGCCGAACACCGCGCCGCCGTCCGCGACGGTCTTGGCCAGCCACTCCAGCTCGGGCCGCAGCCACTGGCCGATCCCCGCGTCGTCGTACGCCGACCACGGCGAGCCCATCGGGACCACGAGGTCGTACTCCGCGTGGTCCGGGAACTCGAAGGGTACGTCGGGCGTCGCGTACGACTCCGCGGGGACGATGACGACCTCGTCGACCTGCCAGCCCCGCGCGCGCAACGCGGCCCCGATCAGGCCGGTGCTGGAGTAGGCGTCGTGCAGGATGCAGAGTGCGCGCAAGGGGGTTCCTCCTAGGCGGTGTGCCACCCGGCCGGCGTCATACGCAATCACCTGACGAACACCGTACTGCGGGAGCAAGACCTGAGCTGGACGGGGTTCGCCGTGCTCGGGTGGCGTGGATCTTCGACGGGCTCGAGACGCGGCACTCGGCTCGGGCGGGGCCGTCCGCGTCGTCCCGATCGGGTTCGCGGGGCGCTACCTGCACTATCGCGCCCTCATCGCCGAGGCTCTAGTGTGAGTTCGTGGCTTCAGCAGTCGAGGGCCCGGTGCGCTTCAGCACGGCCGGGCTTCCGGACGGTCAACGCATCGCGAAATGGGAGCAGCACAACGCCGATGCGCTGATCGGGCTGCGCTGCAGCTCGCTCGACGAGCGGACGCTGGAGGCCACGGAGATCAACCTGCGGCTGCCGAGCCTGCAGCTGGCGCGGGTGATCGGCCCCTCGCACATGGTGGAGCGCACGGCCGAGATCATCCGGCGGGTCCCCTCGGACGCCATCGCCTGCTATTTCATGCTGGTCGGCGACTCGTTCTTCTACCACGACGACGGCGTGCGCACGCTGCGACCCGGGCAGATGGTGATCTGCGACGCCGACCGGCCGTTCGTCCGCGGCTTCTCGCACGGGCTGGACGAGCTCGTGGTGAAGGTGCCGCGCGACCGGTTCCTCGCGGCGACGGGGATCGAGTCGCTGGCCGAGCCGCGCACGGTGGACTTCGCGCGCGGCGACCTGCGGGCGCGGACCGCCGCCCGGCTCGTCGAGCGCGCGGTGCGGGCCGAGTCCAGGCCCTCGGCCGTGGACGACGAGGTGCTGCTCGCGCTGCTCGGATCGCTGGTCAGCGGCGCGTCGGGGAACCTCGGCGCGGCGCATCTGGCCGCCGCGAAGACGTACATCGAGGAGAACCTGACCGATGTCGGATTGAGCGCCGCGCGGATCGCCGAGGGTGTGGGCCTGAGCGAACGGCACCTGTCCCGGGTCTTCGCGGCGAGCGGGAGCACCGTGCCTCGGTACGTGCTCGGCCGCCGGCTGCACCGGGCGTATCTGCTGCTCGGCGCGGCCCGGGTCGGCAGCGTGGGCGAGGTGGCCGCCGCCTGCGGTTTCGGGTCGGCGGCCCGCTTCTCGTCCGCGTTCAAGGAGCGCTACGAGGTCGGCGCGTCCGAGGTGCTGCGCGGCGCGCGGGCCGCGTCGGCGAGCACGATGTCGAAGCGCACGCGCGACCAGGACTGATCCGCGTCGAGGGTCCGGCCGTCCGGCGTGGGCGTGCCGGGGGCCTGCGCCTCGAAGTCCTTGACCAGCGACTCCTTCACGCCGAAGACCGCGTCCGAGGCGAGGAGCTCGTCCCCGCGCACGAAGATGTGCGTGACCAGGGTGCGCTTGCCCGGCGCGGACACCAGGAAGTGCAGGTGCGAGGCGCGCATCGGCGAGCGTCCGGTCGCTTCGAGCAGCCGGCCGACCGGCCCGTCGTGCGGAATGGGATACGGGGTCGGCGTCAGGGCCCAGAAGGCGAAGCGGCCCTGCTCGTCGGTCGTCAGGTGGGCGCGCGCCGCGGTGCGCTCGTCGTCGTACTGCACGTCGTAGAAGCCGTCGGCGTCGGCCTCCCAGACCTCGATGAGCGCTCCGGTCAGCGGCTTGCCCGCGTTGTCGGCGACGCTGCCCTCGACCCAGCACGGCTCGCCGACGGCGTCCCCGGACAGGTCGCCGCCGAACCCGATCTCGGGGCTGTTCTCGACGAAGAAGGGGCCGAAGACGGTGGCCTCGGTGGCGTCGCCGTCCGCCTCGTTGTTGATCGCGATGGTCTGCATCGACAGGCCGAGCACGTCGGAGAGCAGGATGAACTCCTGGCGCCGGTCGTCGGTGATGTGGCCGGCCGCGGTCAGGAAGTCGATGGCCGTCGACCACTCCTGCTCCGTCAGCCGGACCTCGCGGGCGAAGGCGTGCAGGTGCCGGGTCAGCGCCTGGACCACGGTGCGCAGCCGCGGGTCCGCGCAGCCTTCGAAGGAGCGGACGACCTGCTCGACGAGCTCGGTCTCGCGCTGCTCCTGCTCGGGAGAGACGGTCATCGCGGGTCGGATCCTTCCCAGGCGGCATGCAGGAGTTCGGTGAGGTCCTCGAGCGTGACCGGGCGCGGATTTCCCGGCGGCACGGCGGCGAGCACGGCCTCGGCGGCGGCCGGGATCGCGTCCTCGGGCATCAGCGGTCCCAGGTCGCGGAGCGCGCGCGGGGCGTTCAGCTCCTCGCGGAGCTGCCGCAGGCCGGACACCGCGTCCTCGGCGTCGAAGGCTGCTGCGATCATGCGTCGCGCGTCGGCCGCGTAGGGGGCGTTGAAGGAGAGGACGTGCGGCAGGACGACGGCGTGCGTCTGCGCGTGCGGGAGGTTGAACATGCCGCCGAGCACGTGGCAGATCTTGTGGTGCAGGCCGGAGCCCGCCGAGGCGAACGCGAGCGCCGCGAGGTAGGAGCCGTACAGCGCGTGTTCGCGGCCGTCGGCTCCGGCCGGCTCCTTGACGACGAGCGGCAGCCCGATCCGCAGCGCCCTGATGCCCTCGGCGGCGATCGCGCCGTCGATCGGGTCGGTGCGCGGGGCCCACATCGAGTCCACGCAGTGCGCCAGGGCGTTCAGGCCGGAGGCGACGCTGAGCTCGACGGGCAGGCCGTAGGTCAGGGCGGCGTCGTACACGACGGCGCGTGGCAGCACCCTGTCGTCGACCCCGGTGGTCTTGCGCGAGCCCTCGGTCAGGCCCCATACGTTGGTGACCTCGGAGCCCGCGTACGTGGTCGGGACCGCGATGATCGGAAGTCCGCTGGTCAGCGCCACGGCCTTGGCGAGGCCGGTGGTCGAGCCGCCGCCGATGCAGACGAGGGCGTCGGCCCGGTCGGCCTCGGCGGCGTCCCTGGCGCGCCGGGCCACCTCGACGGGCACGTGCATGACGACCTCTTCGTGCCGGCGGACGACCGGCAGGCCCTCGGCGACGGCGTGGTCGCGCGCGCTGCCGATCACCATCACCCGGGAGGCGCCGAGCGCCTCGATCTCGGCGGCCAGGTTCTCGCGCGCGCCGCCGGTCGCGAACCGCACCCGCTGCGGCAGACTCACGTGTTCGAACTTCATGGTCACGACGTTAGTCCCAGGATCGAGGTCATCGCACTCGTGAGCGCGCCCTCCGGGTCCTCCGGCAGCCTGTCGATCCGCCAGGCGATGTGCTTGTCCGGCCGCACGAGCAGCGCGCCGTCCTCCTCGACCTCGCGCAGCTTGGCCCAGTCGTAGTACAGGTCCGTGACCGCGCGGCCTGGCCCGATCACCACCGCGGACAGCGGGATGCCGAGCCGGCGCGCGACCTTCTCCGCCGCCGCCTCCCAGGCTTCGCCCGCGATTCCGGTGATCAGCGTCCAGCGCGTATAAGGGGCCAGATCCATCATCGCGTAGCGGTGCATGCTGTCGCCGACCCAGGCGTGCGGCAGGTGCGCACCGGGGACCGTGGACATGGCGTAGTAGAGGTCTGCGTCGGCCGATCGGGGCGGGGCCGAGCCGTCGGACAGGATCGCCGCGGACTCGTAGAACTGGCCCATCTCGACGCCGTGCGCGTTGAACTCGTAGTTCTTGAGCTCCATCGCGCGCACCAGGGCCGCGCGCTTGGCCGCGCCCTCGGGCGTGTTGGCCTTCCGCTCCTCGATCGCGGCCGCCATCGCCTCCTCGTCCTTCGCCTCCAGCACGCCGAGCGCGGCGAAGATGTCCACGAACTCGCGGCTGGACTTGTTGGCCCGCTTCACGATCCGCTCGGCGACCGGCGCGCGCTCGGCGCTGTAGGTCTCCAGCAGTTCGGGACCGGCGTGCCCCTTCAGGACCGCGGCCAGCTTCCAGACCAGGTTGTACGCGTCCTGAATCGAGGTGTTCGAGCCGAGGCCGTTGGACGGCGGATGCCGGTGCACGGCGTCACCCGCGCAGAAGACCCTCCCGCGCTGCAGGCGCGTCGCGTACATCTCGTTGTTGCCCCACAGGCTGGTGCCGGTGATCTCGACCTCGAGGTCCGGCATGCCCAACAGGTTGCGCACGATCTGGATCGCGGCCGACTCGTCGACGACCGGGACCGGCCCGTCGATGTCGTAGCCCCAGACGATCAGCCACTCGTTCCACGGCCGGACCATCCGCACCAGGCCCGCGCCGATCCCGCCGACGTTCGAGCCCGGCTGGATGACCCAGTAGAGCACCGAGGGCCGGTGGGCGACGCGGGAGCTGATGTCGGCCTTGAAGGTGATGTTCATCGACCCGGCGATGTCCATCGCGCCCTCGTAGGGCAGATCGATGTCGGCCGCGACCTTCGAGCGGGCTCCGTCGGCGCCGATCAGGTACTTGGCGCGGATGTCGTACCGGCCGCCGGTCACCCGGTCGAGCACCGTGACCGTGACCCCGTCGGCGTCCTGAGTGTGCGACAGGTACTCGGTGGAGAAGCGGGTCTGCGTGCCGCGCTGCGTCGCGTTGCGCACCAGGATCGGCTCGAGGTAGGTCTGCGGGATGTCCACGGTCAGGCACGGTGACGCGAGCTGATAATCGGCCTCGCGGTCCGGCCGCGTGCCCCAGGTGCGGATGCGGCCGATCTCCTCGCCCGCGATGCTCGTGCAGAACACCGTGTCGCCGACCAGGCCGTGCTCCGTCGCGTCGGCCTTGACCTGGTCCTCGACGCCGAGGTCCCGGAAGACCTCCATCGCGCGCTGGTTGGTGATGTGCGCCCGCGGCGTGTTCGCCGTCCAGCGGTACTTGGTGATCATGATGTTGTCGATCCCGAGGCTCGCGAGCAACAGCGCCGCCGTCGCGCCCGCGGGACCCGACCCCACCACGACCACATCCGTCGTCACGGCCGACCCGCCGGGAAGCTCCGTCTCGGCCAGTCCGTCCCTGAATTCCGGCACCCGTGTTCTCGCCTTCTCGCCCGGCCGACGCCCTTATCGGCTCCCGCCCGGCCAGTATCCGGCCGCGAGCCCCTCACCAGCGTCGGAACACGACGGGAGTCGGCGGAAAACCGAAGGGATGGCGGATTCGGTCAGTCGCGCCGCGGCGGGCGGGGCGCCGGGGCGTCGGCCGCGGCCTTGACGATGTCGTGCGCGGTGACCAGGCCGAGGACGCGCTGGTCGCCGTCGAGCACGGGGACGGCGTCGAGGTCGTACTCGACGAGCATCTGGGCGCAGGTCCGGACGGAGTCGAGCGGGGACAGGGCGATCCAGGGCGCGCAGCCGAGGTCGGAGACCGGGATCTCGTCGTCGCGGCGCGGGTCGAGGCGGTGCGCCTGGGCGACGTGCCGCGGACCGATCACGCCGGCGCACCGGCCGTCGCGGTCCAGCACCACCAGGTGGCGGCCGATGCCGTCGAGGAAGCGGTTGACGACCTCCTGCAGCGTGGCGTCCTCGGTGATCACGTTGTCCACCGGGCTCATCAGGTCGCGCGCGGTCGCGGTCTTCGTTGCCGGCTCAAGGATCTGTGTCGTCGTCATGGCCCAAGACTCCCGTCTCGGGGAACGCCGCGGCAGGGACCTTCGGCCCGGATCCGGCGGGCCGGAGCGCCCTGACCGGCCGACCGGGGCGGAGGCACCGTACGAGGTGAGAACCGAATCCCCGACGAATCTGGAGCCTGTCATGACCGAGAGCACGCACGACGCGGCGTCCCGCCCGATCGTCGTCGGCGTGGACCGCTCGGAGAACTCCGCCCGCGCCGCGCAGTGGGCCGCGCGCGAGGCCGTCTCCCGCGGCGTGCCGCTGACCCTGGTGCACGCGCTGCACCTGCCGACGGACGCGGGGCTGCCGCTGGAGCCGCCGGACTACGCGCCGAGGCAGCGCGAGGAGGGCGACGCGTTCCTCAACCTCGTGGCAGCCGACCTGCGCGACGCCTTCCCCGGCCTGCGGGTCGGCACCGAGGTCTCCGACCTGTCGGCGGCGCACACCCTCAGCACCCTGAGCCTGGAGGCCTCGCTGCTGGTCACCGGCACGCGCGGGCGCGGCGGCTTCACCGGGATGCTGCTCGGCTCGGTCAGCCGCAGACTGGCCGCGCACGCGCACTGCCCGCTCGTCGTGGTGCGCGGCTACGAGCCGATGAACATGCTCGACGAGGTCGTGGTCGGTGTCGAGCCCGGCCAGCCGGCCGAGGCGATCCGCTTCGCCTTCGAGGCGGCCCGGCGGCACGGGGCCGTGCTGCACGCGGTGCGCGCCTGGCACCCGCGCGCGACCTACTCCGGACCGATGGGCACGAACTTCGCCGACTTCGAGGAGATCCGCAACCAGGAGCGCCGGGCCGTCGAGAAGCTGCTCGCGCCCTTGCGCCCCGTGTTCCCGGAGGTGAAGATCGAGATCACCGCCGAGCGCGGCAACGCCGTCCCGGTGCTGGTCGAGACCGCCCGCGACACCCGGCTGCTGGTGGTCGGCGCGCACCGGCACCGCGGACCGCTCGCGGTCGGCGCCGGCTACGTCGTCGAGGGGCTGCTCGCGCACTCCCCCACGCCGGTCGCCGTCGTCCCGACGCACGGCTACTGAGCCCCGCTCCCGCCGCCCGACGTGGATGGGCACGGTCCCGGTGCGGGACCGTGCCCATCCGCGCACTGAGGCCCCGCGTCAGGGGGCGGTTCCGGCGAGGTCGGCCTGCTCGGGCAGGATCCGCCGGCCGGAGACGTCCGTGAGCGGGATGCGCAGCAGGTGCTCCTTGCGGCCCATGACCCACGGCTCCGGCCCCTCGGCGAGGGCGCGCTCGATCTCGCGCGGGTCCCTGATCCACTCGGCCACGCCGAGGACGACCACCGACCAGCCGATCCGCGCCTCCACGTCGATCTCGTCCGCCTCGAAGGCGACCACCGCGCCGCGCACGGCCTGCCACATCGAGGAGGCGGACGCGGTCCAGATCCAGATCGCGCCGTCGCGCAGCGTGAAGTTCACCGGGGTCACGGCCGGCAGTGCCCTGCGCGAGTAGACCAGCCGCCCGATCTCCTGGGTGGAGAGCAGCGCGACGGCCTCGACCTGCGAGATCTCCATCAACGGCTTGGCGCCTGTGGGGTTCATGCGACCGATACTCCGCTCCGGCCCCGGCGCGGCGCCAGGGCCTTTGGTCCCGAATCCCGCACCGGGCGGCGGAGTCCTTGGTCCGGCGAAACGCACGACCCTCGACTCAGGCGCGTTCCCCGCCGCGGGCGGACCGTGTCCCTGGAACCCAGGACATCGATGAAAGGACCGATCCCCATGCTGCACACCGCCCGCGCCATCGTCCGCTGGCTCGCCGCGCTGACCGGCGTCGCCCTGCTCGTCGCCGGACCGATCATGATCGGCGTCGGCATCTCCGGACAGCACCAGGTCACCGACCAGCTCACCGCCCAGCAGATCACCTTCCCGGCCAAGGGCTCGGCCTCGCTGCCCGCCGCCCAGGCCGGATACGCCGGCCAGACCGTCACCACCGGACCGCAGGCCAAGGCCTTCTCCGACATGATCGAGACCCACATCAAGGAGGCCACCGGCGGCAAGACCTACAGCCAGGTCTCCGGCGCCTACCTGGCCGCCGCCGCGAACAAGTCCACCCCGGCCGCGACCCTCACCACGCTCTCCAACCTGCGCCAGACCGCCTTCATGGGCGAATCCCTGCGCGGCTCGCTGCTCTCCGCGTACCAGGCCTGGGAGGTCACCTACCTGGTGATCGGCCTCGGCATCGCCTTCACCGGCCTCGGCGCCGTCACCCTGTTCGGCGCGGCCATCGCCCTCGCCTCCACCCGCCGCACCCGCAAGATCACCGTCCCGGACACCGCCGCGACCCTGACCGAGCCCGGCCTGAACCTGCCGAAGTAGTCGAACGCTGATCTCAAACCGGGGACCCGTGCCACGCGGCGCGGGTCCCCTCGGCGTGCCACGGGGTAGCCTTCTGACGTGGCTGTCGACCTGGTCTTGTTGTCACGGGTGGCTTTTCGGGGGCGCGAGATCGCGGGCTCCCGGCTGGGCGCCCTGCTCGCGCTGCTCGCGGAGGACCTGCGCGCGGGGTGCAGCACCTCCCGGCTGGTCGACGGGCTGTGGCCGGAGGAAGGTCCCGAGCATCCGACGCGTGCGCTGCAGGTGCTCGTCTCCCGCGCGCGGGCCCAGGTGGGCGCGGACACGATCGCGAGCACACCGGTCGGCTACCGGCTCACGCTGAGCGAGGAGCGGGTCGACGCGTCCGCGGTCGTGGCGCACGCGGCGGCGGCCGCGCGATGCGCGCAGGCCGGCGACCAGGGCGGGGCGCTGGCGCAGGCCGAGGCCGGTTTGGCGCTGTGGGACGGCGCGCCGCCGAGCGGGCCGGCCGAGCTCGGGGACCCGTTGTCCGAACTGCGCGCGTCTCGGACGGCGACGTATCGGGCGCTGGTCCGGGCGCGCGCCTTCGCGCTGTGCCGACTCGACCGCCGCGCCGAGGCCGCCGACACGCTCAACGACCTGCTCCGCGAGAACCCGCGCGACGAAGAGGTCTTAGCGCAACTGCTCCTGCTGGACGCCGCGACGCTCGGCCCGTCCGCCGCGCTGACCAGGTACGACGTATACCGCCGTGGACTGCGCGACGAGCTGGGCAGCGACCCCGGGCCGGAGTTGCGGCGCGTGCATCGGAGCCTGCTGGAGAACGAGCGGCCGCTCGTGCGGCGCGGCATCCCGCACGCGCCCAACGCGCTCCTCGGCCGGGACGAGGACATCGCCGCCGTTCACGAGCTGCTGCGCTCCTCCCGCGTCGTCTCCCTCGTCGGTCCGGGCGGGCTCGGCAAGACCCGTATGGCGTACGCGGTCGCCGGTGGCGTGCGGCAGCGCGTCGTGCATCTGGTCGCGCTCGCCGGTGTCACGGCCGACGAGGACGTGGTCGGCGAGGTCGCTTCCACGCTCGGCGGCGGTGCCGAGGGCGGCCATCGCGGCGCGCCGACGGACGCGGTCTCAGGCATCGTCAACGCGCTCGGTTCGGGTCCGGCGCTGCTCGTGCTCGACAACTGCGAGCAGGTCATCGACGGCGTGATCGACCTCGTACGCGATCTGGTGGCCAGGACCGCGGAACTCCGGGTACTGACGACCAGCCGGACCCCGCTCGGCCTCTCGTCGGAATCCGTGTACCTGCTGCCGGAGCTGAGCCCGGCGACCAGCGCCGAGCTCTTCCGGCAGCGGGCGAACGCGGCGCGGCCCGGGGTCGAGCTGCCCGACGACGCGGTTCAGAACCTGTGCCATCGCCTCGACGGGCTGCCGCTCGCGCTCGAACTCGCGGCGGCACGTGTGCGCGTCATGTCGGTGGCCGATATCGCGCGACGGCTCGACGACCGGTTCACGCTGCTGCGCGGCGCCGCGCGTGACGCGCCGGAACGGCATCGCACGCTGTACGCGGTCATCGACTGGAGCTGGAACCTGCTCGCGGACGACGCACGGGCCGCGATGCGCTCACTGTCGATCTTCGTCGGCGGGTTCACGGCCGAAGCCGCGGAGCATCTGCTGGGCGACGAGGCGGATGTGCTGTGGGTCTTGGAGCAGCTCGTCGACCAGTCGCTGCTTCAAGCCGTCGACGCCGGTTCGGGCACGCGTTTCCGGATGCTGGAGACGGTCCGCGAGTTCAGCGCGGCTCGGCGCGAGGAGGCGGGCGAGACGGCCGCCGTAGTCGACCGATTCCTCGCGTGGGCACGGGATTTCGGCGTAGCGCACCACGAGTCCATCATCGGTGTGGGCACTGTCGCCTCGGCCGCGCTGACCAGGGACGAACAGGAGAACCTGTCACTGGCGCTGCGATTCGGGCTCGAACGCGAGGACGGCACGACGGTCGCGGCGGTCGCGGCCGTGCTCGGCGCGCTGTGGATGTTCGAGGTCGACTTCGCCCGCATGGCCTCGCTGGCCGGTCAGAGCGCGGGGCCGCTCTCGCACCTGCGGCCCGCGCCCGAGTACGTCGAGGTGACGCGCACCGCGATCGTGCTGGCCGCGGTCAGCGCACTGCTTCTTCAGCACCCTGCGATCGGACGGATCCTGGTCGCGTTGCGGCGGCTGCCGGCTCCATCGCGTCCTGATACGCCCGCGCGTGCGACCGGGGTCGTTCTGGCGTCGATCGCCGAGGCGCGCGGTGAGGCGCTCGCCACGCTGCAACTGCTGTGCGACAGCGACGAGCCGATGCTCGCGGGGATGGCCAACACCGTGGCCGGCTTCGTGTGGCAGAGCGCCAACGACCCGGACAGCGCGCTGAAGGCTGCACGGCGCACGCTCGCGTCCTTCGACGGCTCCGAGCAGCAGTATCCGTGGTTCGCGGTCATGACGCACAGCCGGATCGGCGAGCTATGCCTCGACCTCGGCCGCGGTGACGAGGCCCATGAGCATTTCGCGGCGACGCTCGCGCTGCTGACCGCGATGCCGGGGCTCAACGCGTTCGAGAACGGATCGAGCGCGGCCCGCGTGCGTTCGGCGATGATCCTGGCCAACCTGCAGCGCGGCGCGATCGACGAGGCCGAGCAGTGGTTGGAGACCGCGGTGCGCGAGGACGGGGAGGACGGCACCGGGCTCCCGATGTTCGTCGCCTCGGCGCGGGCGCAGATCCTGTTGGCCCGCGGTGAGATCGACGCGGGACTCAGGCTACTGAGAGAGGCCGCTGCCGCGCTGCGCGGCCCGGGACGCGAGCGGACTCACGGTCAGCCGTACCAGGAGACGTGGGCGCTGGAGGTCGAGGCGATGGCCGTGGTCGCGCACGCGGAGCACGGCCGGTTGCACCTGGTCGGCCAGCTCTCGGGCCGCCTGGCGCGCGACGCCGCCAAGCTGATCCTGGAGACCGCGGACCGGGCGTCCTCCTACGCCGACGTCCCCGTCGTCGGCGCGATGCTGGTCACGCTCGCGGTGCTGGATATCGAACGCGGTCAGCGGACCGGCGACGAGAGCGCCACGCGGTCGGGCGTGCGGATGATCGCGCTGGCCGAGAGCTTCGGGTTCACCAGCGGGTTCAAGCCGACGATGTCCTCGGGCGAGCTGCGCCGCCTGGCCGAGAACGCCGACGGGCCGGCGTACACCGAGGCAGTCTCGGAGTACACCGGCCTTGACGGTGACGAGTTGCGGGCCGCCGCGTCCGCGGCTGTGCGGGCACGCGATCACGCCGTCGTCAGCGAGTCGCGCCACGCTTGAACAGCGAGACCGACCAGAGGAAGCCCACCAGCGTGAGCCCGACGCACCAGGCGACGGCGATCAGACCGCTGTGGCCGATCGGGGTGCCGGTCAGCAGGCCGCGCAGGCTGTCGATCACCGGGGTGAACGGCTGGTTGTGCGCGAACCAGCGGACGCCGGTGGACATCGTGCCGGTCGGCACGAACGCGCTGCTGATGAAGGGAAGCAGCTGCACGAGCAGCGCGAACCCGCTGGTGCCCTCGATCGTCGGCGCGGCCAGTCCGACGGCGACCGCGAGCCAGCTCAGGGCGAGCGTGAGCAGCGCGATCAGGCCCGCGGCGGCCAGCCAGTCCATCGCCCCGGCGTGCGAGCGGTATCCCATCAGCAGCGCGACCCCGACAAGCAGGACGGCGCTCACCAGCGTGCGGATCAGCGCCCCGACGACGTGCCCGGCCAGCACGGAGCTGCGGGAGATCGCCATGGTGCGGAAGCGGGCGATGATCCCCTCGGTCATGTCCTTGTTCACGGACTGGGAGGTCGACGAGGCGCCGTAGCCGACGCTCATCAGCAGGATGCCGGGGAGCACGTAGTCGATGTACTTGCCCCCGGCGGGCACGGCCCCGGCCCCGAGCGCGCCGCCGAAGACGCCGACGAACAGCAGCAACAGCATGGCCGGGACGCCGAGTGCGACGATCAGGGTGACGGGATAGCGGACGGTGTGCAGCAGGCTGCGCCTCAGCATCGTGGCCGAGTCGCGGGCGGCGTAGGTCAGGGTGCTCATCGGACGGACTCCTTGGTCTCCTGCGAGGCGGACTCGCCGCGGGTGGACTCGCTATCAATGGCTTGAGTATCTTCGGTCGCGTGCCCGGTGAGGGCGAAGAAGACGTCGTCGAGGTCGGGCGTGTGCACGGAGAAGGACTCGACCTCGATCCCGGCGTCGTCGAGCCGGGTGAACAGGGCGCGCACCGCGCGGACCCCCGAGTCTCCCGGCACGTTGAGCGCGAGATCGCCCTCGCGGGTGGCCCCGTCGAGGATGCGCTCGGCGTCCGCCACGTGCGCCTCGTCGGCGAAGACGAGCCGGATGTGGCCGCCCGGGACGCGCCGCTTGAGCTCGGCCGAGGTGCCCGTGGCCACGATCCGGCCCTGGTCCAGCACGGCGATCCGGTCGGCGAGCTCGTCGGCCTCGTCGAGGTACTGGGTGGTCAGGAAGATCGTGACGCCCCGCTCGACCAGGTCCCGCACGATCTGCCACATGGTGCGGCGGCTGCGCGGGTCGAGGCCGGTGGTCGGCTCGTCGAGGAAGATGATGCGCGGGTTCCCGACCAGCGTCATCGCCAGATCGAGCCGGCGCCGCATGCCGCCGGAGTAGGTCGCGGCCTTCTTGTCGGCCGCGTCCACCAGATCGAAGCGGAGCAGCAGCTCGTCGGCGCGCTGCCGCCGCTGCCTGCCGGGCAGGTGGTGCAGGTTCGCCATCAGCATGAGGTTCTCGCGGCCCGTGAGCAGCCCGTCGACCGCGGAGAACTGCCCGGTCACGCCGATCGAGCCGCGCACGGCATCGGACTCACGCCCCACATCGTGCCCCGCGACGAAGACCTGCCCGGCGTCCGCGGGAATCAGCGTGGACAGGATGCGCACGGCGGTGGTCTTGCCCGCCCCGTTCGGGCCGAGCAGGCAGAAGACCGTCCCCTCGGCGACGCTCAGATCCACGCCGTCGAGCACGACCTTGTCCCCATAGGACTTACGCAGCCCGGCGACCGCGATCGCCGAGGCGGGTGCTGCGGTGTTCATGTCTCTCCTCCCTGGACCGCGACCGGTCGGCCGCGACAAGGAAGAGAGTGCGCGCAGGCGGATTCACCGCCGTTTCACGGGGCTTTCACGGGGTGGGGGCGGCTGAAACGCGGTGAAGGCATTGCCATCGGCATGAGGAAAGAGGGTCTGATCGACAGGCTCCGGTTCCCGCGACTGTCATCGGCCTCTGCTACGGTCGCCGCCATGGCGAACCGCTCGTACCTCTACTCGACCGACACGCTGCCGACCGAGACGGCGAGCCCTGGCCGGGTTCTGTGCATATCAGAGCACAACTACGACATTCCACTGGCCCACAAGCTGCTGGTCGGGCGCAATCCTCGAATCGTCCCGTCACTGATCTGGGACCCGGAGATCGGCATCGCGGGCGACTACGCGGGCGGCGCCAAACTGCTGTCGGACCTGTTGCAAGCCGTCGGCCGCGGCCTGGAGGATGACGAGGAGTTCGCCGACTGCCTGGACCAGACGAGCGCGCACCTCGAAAAGCAGCGCGCGGAGTACTTCCACCTGGAGACCGGCGAGATCCTCACGATGCTGTACTCCGAGCTCTCCGAAATCGAGGAGTTCGTCACCTCCCTCGCCGCCTCCGAGATCCCCGCCGCAGTGGCCCGCGCCGAGGCCGCGATCGCCGGCGAGGACGACGCCTACCTGGCTGAGCTCCGCAAGGATTGGCAGGAACACTTCGGCGCCCGCTACGGCGACGTGCTCTACTTCTCTTTCGCGTCCGATTAGCCGCCGATGCGGAGCGCAGCGGAGTGTCGAGGCCGTAGGTAGGGACGACCACGAACCCGCAGGCCGCCGACGCGGCCCGACCCCCAGCGACAGCCCCGCGCGCCTTATCCCCACGGTCGCGAAGCGGCGATTCTCCTCACGTAAGCGAGAGTGGGCCGACCGTCCACCAACGGCCGACCCACTCTCACCACCCCACCAACCCCCACCGTTCCCTCAGCTCACTCCCGCGCCCACCCCAGCTCCCCTTCAGTTCACGCCCGCCGAGAGCCAGTCGATGACCACGGCGTTCGGGTTGTCCGGCAGGAAGCGGACCGGGACCCGCGAGCCGGGGAAGATCAGCGGCAGCGCC